>NZ_CP119988.1:1878192-2191224 GCF_029338515.1 Haloglomus litoreum
TCCTCGCAAAAACTTGCGGAAAAACGCTGCCGGCCTTCGCGCCCTCCGGGCGCTCCAGCCGGAGAACCGGGCTCGCTTCGCTCGCCCGGATGCAATCGCCTATCCACGGGACGGTGCTGTCCCAGTAATGGAGATGCTGGCTCACATACAATAGGGCCCTGCTACATAGAGAGGATGGACTCAGCAGGAGCCTCTTCGCGGTACGAGGACAACGGCGAAGTAGCTCCGTGGAGAATAATCAGCGATGGTCCTCCACGAACATCACGGATGGGTTGTGCCACTCCCTGCGGAGATACTGGGGACTGGTATCGAACTCACACCCATATCTCTCTTCTTCGTTATCATCGTATTCGTCGTCCTCATCCGTCTGAAGGACCTCGTCTCCTACATCCGGAACGACCGTGGGGAGGACTAGACCGCAGACAGCGGAGTTCAAGACCCAGACCGACTTGCGCACGGTATGCAGCACTGTCCCCGAAACCTCCATCGGTACTGACAGCTCTCCCAGCGATACCCTCCACCACTACAATCCGCTCACAACCCCTCGATGGACTCCTCCAGTTCCTCGACCGGCACCGGGTGGATCCACTCGTCCGTGCTCCAGGCGTGCTGGACCACGCCCTCGTCGTCGAGGACGAACACGGCGCGCCGGGGCGTCTTCGTGCCCGCCATCCCCTCGCGCTCGACCAGCAGGTCGTAGGCGTCGGCCACCTCGCCGTCCACGTCGGCGAAGACGGAGAACGGGGAGTCGATGCCACGGAGGAAGGCGTTGATGCCGTAGGGGCCGTCGCGGCAGACGCCGTAGACGGGGACCTCGTCGAACTCGTGCCAGCCACCGGCCTCGTACCGGCGCCACCAGTTGTCCGAGATGGCCGAGAAGACGAAGCCGAAGAAGACGAGGACTGCGCCACGGTCGCCGGCGGCATCCTCGAGTGCCGTCGCACGGAACGTCTCGCCGTCGCAGAGCAGTGCCTCGAAGCCGGGCGCGTCGTCGCCCTCGGTCGGATGCATACCCGGGCGTCGAGTGGGGTCGGCAAAAGCGTGTGGTCGACGGTGCCCCCCGCCGCTCACTCGGTCGCTGGCCGCCGGCCCTCGAACACGGCGTGCCCCGGAACCTCGTCAGTCCCGTACCACTCGTCGTGAACCGTCGGGTCGAGGCCCGCCCCGGCGAGCACACCTGCGACGAACGCCGGGTCGAAGTTGGTGAGCGTGTGCCGGTCGACGAACCACTGGCCGTCGGGGGTCAGCACCAGCGAGTCCCACCGGAAGCGGGCGTCGCCGGTCTCGTAGCTCTGGACCAGGCGCGCGTAGAACCCCTCGCCCTCCGGGTCCGGGTGAGCTCGCAGGCGCGCGGGGGACTCGCCGTCCTCCGTCTCTACGTCGAGCGTGTCGAACAGCAGGAGGCCGCCGGGTGCGAGCCGGTCGGCCATCGACCGGACCGCCGCACCCAGTTCGTCGCGTGGCAGGTGGTTGACGACGGTGAAGGGCGCCCAGACCAGATCGTACGTCCCAGTGACGTCGAGGTCGGGCAGGGCGTCGACCGTGTAGCGCGCCGCGGGGTTCTTCTCGCGGGCGCGCTGGACCATCCCCTCGTACCGGTCGATGCCCGTCACGTCGAACCCCGCGTCCAGGAGGTACCCGTCGTGCGCGCCGGTCCCGCAGCCGACGACGAGCGCCCGGTCGCCGCCGTTCCCGGTCTCCTCGAACCGGCTGCGGACCCAGCCAGCCTCCTCGGCATACGGCTTGTCGGCATACAGCGCGTCGTAGGCGGCCGGATACTCGGCGTAGAGGGCTTCGGTCATGCGCGCGCCACCTCACACCCGACGGGCTTGAAACGTCGTGGTGGTGTGGGAGATCGTCGGCCGCGAGTAGTAATCTCCACATTATTCGAAAATATGTCCGATTGCGCAGTTATCGCTTCGATACGGAACGAAATCACGGATTCGTCAGATATCCAAATCGCTGAAGTCGGTGTCGAGTGCCTGCCGCTCCTCGTCGTCCAGTTCGGCGATGGCCTCCTCCAGGGTGTCCTGTTCGACCTCCGGTTCCGGCTGGGGGACGCTGTCGGGGTCCGTCTCGACGTGCTCCATCCCGCGGAAGCCCTCGGGGGCGCGGTTCCCGTCGGCGAACCACTCCTGGAAGGCCTCCTCGAAGGCCTCGGCCTCGCCGCGGTACTGCGAGCCGCCGGCCTCCTGGTACCAGTAGAGGAAGTCGGGTTCGTGGTCGTTACAGAGGAGCACCTCGTGGAGCGGTTCGCCGTAGACGACCCGCGCGACGTTGCACTCCTGGATGTTCTCGTCGCCGTGGATGAGCCAGCAGGCGTGGCACGGCTGGCCCGCGACCGCCGACAGCCGGACGAGTCGGTCCCGCGTGTCCTCGGACACCTTGTCGATGGACTGCAGTTGCCCGTCCTCGGTGAAGACCTCCTCCTCGTCGAACCGCCAGCCGCGCAGCGCGATGCTCACTTTGCCCATGTCCGCGGGTAGTCGACGCGTGGATAAGGGTCGTTCGGAAGGCGCGACCGCCCTGCGACTCAGCGGTCGTCGACCCTCGTGATGGTCCCGCGGTCGGTGTCGACGAGTTCCAGTCGGTGCTCGGTCGCGGCCGCCCGTCGCAGGTCCGGGTGCTCGGCGAGTGACCCCTGGTGGGGAACCACCACGACCTGGCGGCGTTCGGCGGCCGCCTCCAGACCCGCGATGGCGCCCGTCCGGGCCGTGCGGTCCAGCCGCCCCAGCGGCGCGTCGAACCACTGCGGGACGCCGGCCACGTCGCCCGCCGCGAGCGTCATCGCCAGCCCGAACCGGATGGTCTCGCCGGTCGCCATCGACGCCCGGCCCGCGGGCGAGCCATCGGCCGGTGCGACCGCGACCCCGAACGGTTCGTCGTCCACCGACACCTCGTACCGGGACGCGAGGCCGACGACATCGACGTACCGCTCCAGATGCGTTCGGAACTCGGCCCAGCAGTCCGACGGGGTCGCGCGCTCGCCGTCGGGGGCACCCCGGGCGGCCGCGGCCGCGCTGACCAGCCCCTGCGCGATGGGGGCCCACCCGGTCGGCTGGGCGACCCGTTGCAACCCGGGATCGTTGACGAGGATGGCCTCCGTCTCGGGGGGCGCGAGGCCGCGGGCGGCTGTCTCGGCGTCCTCGACATCGAGCCACGGTCCATCGTCGCCCCACCGCTCGACGCGCGGCGGCCCGACCGAAGCGTCACCGCTCCCGTCGGGCGTTCCCTCGGTCAGCGTGCGCTCGACCCGGTGGTGGCCGTTCGGGGCCTCGACCTCGGCCGCGACGGTGGCCGGGACCGGGCCGTCCGCGGCCTCGTGGCGCGGAAGCGAGACGTTCGCTGCGGAGACCCAGGGCGTCGTCCCGTAGAGCGCGAGGCGCAGACCGTGACAGAGGGTCGTCTTCCCCGTGCCGGAGTCGCCGACCACGAGGTGGAGGTCGGGGCCGCTCGGCGGCGGGCCGAGTTCGAGCCGCTCGTCCTGGAACAGGCGGAGGCCATCGAGGGCGAGCCGGCGGATGCGAGTGAGCATACCCGCCGTCGGACCGGGGGGTACCTGAAGGTGGGGGCAGGTGGCTCCGTCGGGCACCTGCGCACTTGCGCCCTCAGTCCACGATGAACGCGTGTTCAGTTGCCAGGATTGGTCAGGGTTAAGTGAGAATCGTTCGCACCCGCAGCCATGACCGGGGACTGGCGACAGGCGGAACTGGAGTACGACGACGAGGTCATCGGCGAGAACACGATTCCGGCGCTGTTCTTCGAGTCGGTCGAGCGCCACGGGGACACGACCTGCCAGATGTACAAGGGCGGGCTCGGCGACCGCTCGATGACGCCGGGCGTGATGCCCGAGCCGCCGACCGGCGAGTACGGCACGCTCACCTACGAGGAGGTCGGCCGCATCGTCCGCAACCTCGCCGTGGGCTTTCGCGAGCTCGGTGTCGACCCGGACGATCGCATCGGGCTGTATGCCGACACGCGGCCGGAGTGGATCCAGACGGACCTCGCGGTCCAGGCGGCGGGCGGCGTCATCACGACCGTCTACACGGAGTCGTCGGCGCCGCAGGTCGAGTACCTGCTCGACGACCCCGGCGCCACCGGCGTCGTCGCGGGTACGACCGACCTCGTCGACACCATCGTCGAGGTGGAGGACGACCTGGACCTGGAGTTCATCGTCACGATGGACGAGGCCGGCGACTACGCCGACCGTGACGACGTGTACACGCTGGCGGAGGTCCACGCGATGGGCGCGCCCGAGCGGGCCGAGGGCGACGTCGACGCGTGGGTCGACGAGCGTGACGTCGAGGCGCTCGCCTCGCTCGTCTACACCTCCGGAACGACCGGCGACCCGAAGGGCGTCCAGTTGAGCCACCGCAACTTCCGCTCGTCCATCAACACCGTCTGGCGCCGCGTCGGCCCACGCCCGGACAAGGACGACGACATCCCGACGATGGAGCACGGGATGACCGTCCTCTCCTTCCTCCCGCTCGCGCACGTCTTCGAGCGGTTCAACCATTTCGTCCAGCTCGGCGGCGGCCTCACCGTGGCCTACGCCGAGTCGCCCGACACGGTCGGCGACGACATGGCGCAGGTCAAGCCACACGGCGCGGCCTCCGTCCCGCGGGTGTACGAGCGCATCTTCGACCAGATGCGCAACCAGGCCTCCGAGTCCGACATCGGCAAGCGAATCTTCGAGTGGGCGGTCGAGACCGCGCAGGCGTACGACGACGCCGAATCGCCCGGGGTCGGCCTCCGGCTGAGGATGAAGGTCGCGGACAAGCTCGTCTTCTCGAAGGTCCGCGAGAAGCTGGGCGGCAACGTCGAGCTGTTCATCTCCGGCGGTGGCTCGCTCTCGAAGAGCCTCGCGAAGATGTACCGTGCGATGGGACTCACCATCCTCGAGGGGTACGGGATGACCGAGTCCTCGCCGGTCATCTCGCTGAACCCGCCGGAGGACATCCGCGTCGGGACGATGGGGCCCGCCCTCTCCGCGGTCGAGTACCGCCTCGACGAGTCCGTCGTCGGCCCGGAGCAGCGGGAGGCCGAGGAGGGGGACGTGGGCGAACTCCTCGTGAAGGGCCCCAACATCACGGAGGGCTACTGGAACAAGCCCGACAAGACCGAGGAGGCGTTCACCGAGGACGGCTACTTCCGGACGGGCGACGTGGTCGCCGTCGACGACGACGGCTACTTCACCTTCGTCGACCGCGTGAAACAGCTCATCGTCCTCGACACTGGGAAGAACATCGCGCCCGAGCCCATCGAGGACGAGTTCGCCACCTCCGCCCGTGTCGACCAGATCATGGTCGTCGGACAGGACCAGAAGTTCATCGGCGCGGTCGTGGTGCCAAACTTCGAGCAGCTGTACGACTGGGCCGAGGACGAGGGGTACGACATCCCCGAGGACCCCACCGAGGCGTGCACGGACGAGCGCGTCCGCGAGTGGGTCGCCGAGGAGATCGACGAGGTGAACGAGCGCCTCGGCCACCACGAGACGATCAAGGAGTTCCGGCTGGTCCCGCGCGAGTGGACCGCCGACAACGACCTCCTGACGCCGTCGATGAAGAAGAAGCGCCGCAACATCGTCGACGAGAACCGCGAGGCCATCGCCGACATCTACGACAAGCCGCCCGAGGAGGTCAGGGGCTGAACGCGACCGACCGGCAACGCAACGCCTAATCCACGCCCGTCCGAGCCCTGCGGTATGCGCTACGTCCGTTTCCGAGACCCGGATGGCGAGGTCAGGACCGGCGAGTGGACCGGCGAGGACGGTGCCGAGATCGCGCCGCATCCCACCACCGGTTCACGACTCGACTTCGACCCGGACCCGCTCGCCGTGAGCGAGGTCGAGGTACTGCCACCGTGTGACCCCTCGAAGGTCGTCTGCGTCGGCCTGAACTACGCCGACCACGCCGAGGAGCAGGGCAAGGACGTGCCCGACCGGCCGCTGCTGTTCCTCAAGCCGCCGAACACGATCGCCGGCCACGACGACACCGTCACGCTCCCGGCCGGCAAGGAGCGCATCGATCACGAGGCCGAACTCGGCGTCGTCATCGGCGAGCGCGCGAGCGACGTGAACGCGGACGAGGCGATGGCCCACGTGGCCGGGTTCACCTGCGTCGACGACCTGTCGAACCGCGACGACCAGGCCGTCGAGCAGAACTGGGTCCGCGGGAAGGCCTTCGACGACGCCTGTCCCCTGGGCCCGGTCGTGGCGACGCCCGACGAGGTGCCCGCGGACGCGAGCGTCGAGTGCCGTGTGAACGGCGAGACGCGGCAGGCCTCCAGCCGCGAGGAGTTCATCTTCTCCGTCCCGGACCTGCTCGCGGAGATCACGACCTACCTGACGCTCGAACCGGGCGACGTCATCTCGACGGGCACGCCCGCCGGCGTCGGGCCACTGTCCGACGGCGACACCGTCGAGGTCGAGGTCGAGGGGGTCGGCACCCTCCGGAACGAGGTCCACATCCCCTGAACCGGCCGCCCCTGTACGTCTCGGCGGGGCATGACTTATCCCCGCCCGGCCAGGAGCTGAACGCATGGTCCAGCTCACCCTCCGCCGGAGCGACCTCGCGGCGGCGCTGCTGATACTCGTCAGCGTCGGCGCGGCCGCACTGGTCTATCCGTCCCTCCCCGAACAGTTCGCCGTCCACTTCGACGCCACGGGCACGCCGGACTCGTTCTACGGGAAGACGCTCGGCATCGCCATCATGCCCGTCGCCGGGCTCGGCGTCTACGTGCTGTTCCGGGTCCTTCCCCATATCGATCCGCGGGGCGAGAACATCCGGGCCTTCCAGGGCCCCTACGACGCCATCATGCTGCTCATCCTGGGCTTCCTCGCGTACATCCAGGGCCTGCTGCTGGCGTACAACCTCGGCATCGAGTACCCGCAGAACGCGCTGGTCCTCGGCGGCGTGGGCCTCCTGTTCGGGGGCATCGGCGTCCTGTTCACCCGGGCCGAGCCCAACTGGTTCGTCGGCATCCGCACGCCGTGGACGCTCTCGGACGACGAGGTGTGGCGCCGGACCCACCGGGTCGCCGCGCCACTGTTCGTCCTCGCGGGCGCGCTCATCGCGGTCGGTTCCTTCCTCCCGGTGCCCACGGAGTTCCTCATCGGCGCTGCGGTCGCCGTCGCGGCGGTGATCCCGTCGGCGTACTCGTTCGTGGTCTACCGCCGGCTCCAGCGGGAGCGTGGGGACGACGGGCCCCCCTCGGCGTGAGGGACCGGCCCGTGACCACTCCCGGAGAGCCGCCGCGAGAAGCCAAGACATAAATTTAGGTCCACCTAATCGCCGCGCGTGACCACGAGCGACGGCCGCGACCGGACGCCGAGCGAGCGGGTCGACGTCTGTGTCGTCGGGAGTGGCCCGGCCGGTGCGCTCGTCGCTCGCGAACTCGCCGACGCCGGGTACGAGGTCGTCGTCCTCGAGGCGGGGCCGCGCTTCGACCGCGAGGAGCGTCTCGAGCGGATGGAGCGGACCATCCGCCCGGCGTGGGACAGCGGGGACGTGTGGGGGATGGGTGGCGAGCGGGACGCCTACCGCTCGACGGGCCCCCGACACTACCCGCTCAACCAGGCCCGCGTGAAGGGTGTCGGCGGGTCGACGCTCCACTGGCAGGGGATGGTGATGCGGCTCCACGAGGAGGACTTCCGCCGCCGGAGCGTCGACGGCGTCGGCGTCGACTGGCCCATCTCCTACGACGACCTGCGGCCCTTCTACGCCGATGCGGAGGCGGCGATGGGTGTCGCGGGTGCCAGCGACAACCCGTTCGCCCCGCCGCGCGAGGAGCCGTTCCCGCTGCCCGCGTTCGAGCCCTCCTACTCGGACGCCCTCTTCGCCGAGGCCTGCGAGCGGCTGGGGGTGGCGACGCACACGGTCCCGAACGCGCGCAACTCCGAGCCGAACGACGACCGGTCGGCCTGTGTCGGCTACGGCACCTGCAAGCCGGTCTGTCCCTCCGGTGCGAAGTACAGCGCCGACTACACCGCCGATGCCGCCGAGGCGGCCGGCGCCCGCATCGTCGACCGGGTGCCCGTCCAGCGGCTCGTCACGTCCAGCGACGGTTCGCGCGTCGAGGCGGCCGTCTACGCGACACCCGACGGGAGCGAGTACCGACAGGCGGCCCGTCAGTTCGTCGTCGCGGCGGGCGGCGTCGAGACACCGCGCCTGCTCCTGCTCTCCGCGGACACCGACCGCGGCCATCCGGACGGCCTCGCCAACTCGTCGGGCTGGGTCGGGCGCGGGTTCATGGACCACCTGTTCGTCGGCGCTGGTGGGCGTCTCGACCGGCGGACCCGACAGAACCACGTCGGCTTCCTCACGAGCGAGAGCCACGCGTTCTACGACGAGCCGGGGAGGGCGACCGAGGGGACCGACGGCTCCATCCCCCCGAGCGACGCCGACCTCGGGCCGATCAAGCTGGAGTTCCTCAACTACGCCGGGCCCTCACCCGTGGAGCTGGCGATGGACGCCCGCGAGTTCGGCGACGACCTGCTCGACGGGCTCCGCGACGCGTACGGCACCCACATCGCGATGGGCGGGCTCGTCGGGCAGCTCCCCCGGAAGGAGAACCGGGTCACGCTCGACCGCTCCCGCACGGACGACCACGGGAACCCGGTGCCCGACGTGCAGTGGGGGCTCGACGACCGGACCGAGCGGACCATCGAGCGGGCGCTCGACATCCAGAAGCGGGTCCTCCGGGAGCTGGGCGCAACCGTCGAGACGACGGTCGGCCACGACACCACCGGGCCGGCGTTCCACCAGATGGGCGCCACCCGGATGGCTGCCGACCCCTCCGAGGGGGTCGTGAACGGGCGCCTGCGGACACACGACGTGTCGAACCTGTCGCTGGTCGGCTCGTCCGTGTTCGCCACGAGCGGGGCAATGAACCCGACCCTGACCATCGCGGCGCTCGCGCTGAAGTGTGCGAGCCACCTGGACGAGGACCTGTAGGCACCGCTCTCCTGTCCTGGGCGGAGGGCCGTCGACCACCGTGATCCAGTGCTGCCCACGTTCGGACACGTGCACGCCGATACCCGATAGCCCGAAACGTTCTGCGTATTCTATACGCTATACTGTCTTGTTTGTCTCTCTTTACGGCCGCAACCTTGACGAACACCAAAAGATATTAACTGCTCTGGCCGGTATCGGAAGCTATGAGCCGGAACCACGGACGGCGGGAGACGGGAGATGGAGGGAGCTGGGGGCACTGTCTCGCCTGTAGCGGACCGGTTCCCGACCGGAGCGGCGGGGCCAACGGTCCGTACTGCCCCGAATGCAGCGACCCAGGGGGTGACCCCCGGTGAGTACGGGCCAGCCCCTCGCCGGGACCTCGTGGGGCGACCACGACCTGGAGTACGGGACCGACGACCCTGACGACCCCGAGGAGCTCACCATCTTCGCCCCGGAGAGCTCGAGCCTCACCACCGAGTGGATCACCATCGAGTACGACGAGGCCATCCCCTCGACCGAGTGGGAGTGACGCGGGCGGGCCGCGCAGGCGTCTCGACACCGGTTCGACATGGGGGAACGTGCTGCCACCACGTTTTCGGGCGTCCAGGCGTAACCTGCAGCCACCATGGGCGTGATGAGCAAACTCCGACGCGTCCTCGGCATCATCGAGGGTCACGAGGAGGAACTGGCGAGGACCATCGGCAAGCGGACCAGCGTGAGCGAGTCGCAGGCCAGGCAAGGGCTCGAGAAGGCCCAGGAGCTGATCGGGAACTCGGGAAACGGAAGTAACTGAGCTAGCTCGTCCTCGAGTGGGTATCGAACGGACCGGAAACGTGCAAAGAGCCTTCAGAAACGATCGCGGTGTTCGAGCGGAGTTCTCGGAGCCGAGACGCCGCTAGTCCAGCACGACCAGCACGTCGCCCTGGTTGACGGACTGGCCCTCCTCGATGGGGACCTGCGTGACGGTGCCGCCGAACTCGGCGACGATGTCGTTCTCCATCTTCATCGCCTCCAGCACGACGACAACGTCACCGGCCTCGACCTCGTCGCCCTCGGCGACGTTGACCTCCAGCACGGTGCCCTGCATCTCGGCGTTGATGGTCTCGCCCTCGGCGGTGACCTGCTGGCCGCCGCCGGAGCCACCACCACCGCCGCCGCCACCACCGCCACCACCACCACCACCGCCGCCTCCGGAGGGACGACCGCCACCGCCACCGCGGGCGCCGGCCGCGGCGAGCGCGTCGGCGCTCTCCTCCAGGTTCACCTGGAAGCGCTTGCCGTTGACCTCGACCGTGAACTCGCGCTCGACGGTCTCCTCGTCGCCGCCACCCGTCGTCGCGTCGCCGGTGCCCCACTTCTCCTGGGCCTCCTCGAAGCGCGAGCGGTCGATGTGCTCGTCGAGGTACTTCGTGGTGTGGGTCCCGTCCAGGAACTCCTCGTCCTCCAGCATCAGTCGGTGGAACGGGATGATGGTGGGGATGCCCTCGATCTCGTACTCGGCGAGGGCGCGCTGCGAGCGGGCGACACACTCCTCGCGGTCCTCGCCGTGGACGATGAGCTTCGCGATCATCGAGTCGTAGTCGGTGACGAGGTCGTCGCCCTGCTTCGAGGCGTCGTCGAGGCGGACGCCGATGCCGCCGGGCGTGTCGTAGGTCTCCAGCTCGCCGCCGCTGGCGGGCGAGAAGTCGTTCGCGGCGTTCTCGGCGTTGATGCGGTACTCGATGGCGTGGCCCTCCAGCTCCACGTCGTCCTGCGAGAAGCTGATCTCCTCGTCGGCCGCGACGCGGAGCTGCCACTTCACGAGGTCGATGCCGCTCAGCTCCTCGGAGACGCAGTGCTCGACCTGGATGCGGGTGTTGACCTCGAGGAAGTAGAAGTCCGTCCCGGTGTCGAGCAACTCGTCTGGCCCGTCGCGCTCGGGGTCCTCCTCGACGAGGAACTCGAAGGTGCCGGCGTTGTAGTAGCCGGCCTCGTCGGCACCACGGCGCGCGGCCTCGGCGATCTCCTCGCGCAGGTCGTCGGTCAGGGCCGGCGAGGGCCCCTCCTCGATGACCTTCTGGTGGCGGCGCTGGAGCGAGCAGTCCCGCTCGCCGATGTGCCGGACGTTGCCGTGGTGGTCCGCGATGACCTGCACCTCGATGTGGCGCGGGTTCTCGAGGTAGCGTTCGAGGTAGACGTTGTCGTTGTCGAAGTAGGCCTCGCCCTCGCGTTTGGCCGTCTCGAGTTGCTCCTCGGCCTCGTCGGCCGAGCGGACGACCTTCATCCCGCGGCCGCCGCCGCCGCCCTCGGCCTTGATGGCGATGGGGTAGCCGTACTCCTCGCCGAACTCCTCGACCTCGGACGGGTCCTCGACGGGGTCGGTCGTCCCGGGGACGATGGGCACGTCGGCCTCGCGCATCGTCTTGCGGGCCTTCGTCTTCTCGCCGAGTTGCTCCATCGACTCGGCGGCGGGCCCGACCCACGTGATGCCGTCGGTCTCCTCGACGAGTGCCGCGAACTCGGCGTTCTCCGCGAGGAAGCCGTAGCCCGGGTGGATGGCGTCGGCGTCGGCCTTCTGTGCGGCCTCGACGATGGCCTCCTGGTCGAGGTACGAGTCGGCCGCCCGCGCGGGGCCGACGTTGTACGCCTCGTCGGCGAACCGGACGTGCCCGGAGTGCTTGTCGGCCTCGCTGTAGACGGCGACCGTCCCAACGCCGAGGTCCTCGCAGGCTCGCATCACGCGAACCGCGATCTCACCCCGGTTGGCGACGAGAACCTTGTCGAACATTATCAGCCGAGGGTGCCAGTCCCTGCCCCCTTAGTGTACCGGTTCCGGCCAGGAACAACTCGTTGTATGTTTACGAACCGTCGACCCGTTTCCGGTGTTCTCGGTCGCCGGACCGGCTCTGTCCGGGATCGGCGCTGGACCGTGGTGTCGGAGGGGCGGGTCGGTCCGCCCACAGGCAGCGCTCGGTGACGGCGGCTGGGAACGTCGCCGGCGCCGAGGACGAGGACTCGCCGGGGGAGTGGACGCGGACGCCGCCGGCGAGAGTACGCTAGTACGGTGGCGGCAGGGACCCCCCGCGACCGCGCGCCCCTCAGAGCGGGATGTTGCCGTGCTTGCGGTCGGGGGTGTCGACCCGTTTCCGCGAGAGCATCTCCAGGTCCTGTACCAGCCGCGGTCGGGTCTGTGGCGGCTCGATGACGTCGTCGACGAAGCCGCGCTCGGCGGCCGTGTACGGGTTCGCGAAGGTCTCGCGGTAGTCGTCGATGAGTTCCTGCCGGCGCGCCTCGGGGTCCTCGGCCTCGGAGAGCTCCTTCCGGTAGAGGACGTTCACCGCGCCCTGCGGGCCCATCACGGCGATCTCGGCCGTGGGCCAGGCGTAGTTGACGTCGGCCCCGATGTGCTTCGAGGACATGACGTCGTACGCGCCGCCGTACGCCTTCCGCGTGATGACAGTCATCAGGGGGACCGTGGCCTCGCTGAAGGCGTACAGCAGTTTGGCGCCGTGCTTGATGATGCCGCCGTGCTCCTGGTCCTTGCCGGGCATGAACCCGGGCACGTCGACGAAGGTGAGGATGGGGATGTTGAACGCGTCGCAGAAGCGGACGAAGCGGGCACCTTTCAGCGAGGCGTCGATGTCCAGCGTCCCGGCGTTCACGCGGGGCTGGTTGGCGACGACGCCGATGGAGCGGCCGTCGAGGCGCGCGAAGCCCGTCAGGATGTTCCGGGCGTAGCGGTCGGCCACCTCGAAGAACGAGTCCTCGTCGGCCACGCGCCCGATGACGTCGTGCATGTCGTACGGCTTCTGCGGCGAGGACGGGACCACGTCGAGCAGTTCCTCGTCCGCGCGGTCGGGGTCGTCCCACGACTCGACGCGGGGCGGGTCCTCCATGTTGTTCTGCGGGAGGTACGAGAGGAGGTAGCGGATGTCGTCGAGCGCGGCCTCCTCGTCGTCCTGGGTGAGATGCGCGACGCCGGACTCGGAGGAGTGGACGCCCGCGCCCCCGAGTTCGTCGAACGTGACCTCCTCACCGGTGACCGTCTCGATGACGTCCGGCCCGGTGATGAACATGTGGCTCGTCTCCTCGACCATCAGGACGAAGTCCGTGATGGCGGGCGAGTAGACCGCGCCGCCCGCGCAGGGGCCCATGATGGCCGAGATCTGCGGCACCACGCCGGAGGCCTGCTGGTTGCGGTGGAAGATGTCGGCGTAGCCGGCCAGCGAGTCGATGCCCTCTTGGATGCGCGCGCCGGCCGAGTCGTTCAGCCCGATGATGGGGATGCCCGTATCCATCGCCTGGTCCATCACCTTGCAGACCTTCTGGGCGAACACCTCGCCGAGCGACCCACCGAGGACGGTGAAGTCGTGGGCGAAGACCGCGACCTGCCGGCCCTCGACGGTGCCGTAGCCGACGACGACGCCGTCGCCGGGGAACCTCTTCTCGGCCATGTCGAAGTTGGTCGAGCGGTGCTCCCGGAGCGTGTCCACCTCGCGGAAGGAGCCGTCGTCGAGGAAGTAGTCGACCCGCTCGCGCGCGGTCATCTTCCCCTTCTCGTGTTGCTTCTCGATGCGCTCCTCGCCGCCGCCGAGTTCGGCCTCGCGCTTGCGCTCGCGCAGGTCCTCGATGTCCTCCTCGTCTACCACGACGACCACCCCTCGGAACGAGCTGGCGTCGTGTGCGTGCCAACGCGAATCATGGCCGGGCGAACGACCGGCCCCTGCAAATGCGTTCCGGGATGGCCCTCGGTCCGACGCCAGCCGACGACGGCATAAAACGGTCCGAACTGTTCGACCCAGCAGCCACACGGCTCCGCCCGGTAGAACGTGGTGTGAGCTCCAGTACCGACGGTGAAACCGGAGCCGAGGCGGGGACCGGCGAGGGGCAACTCCCGCCGCTGATCGACATGGGCGACGTGCTGGACCGCATCGAGCGCAACACCACCAGCGAGGAGGCCACCGCCCACCTCGAGGAGGTCCGGGCGGTGCTCGCGCGGGTGACCGAGCGCGACCCCGCCAACCGCGAGTCGCTTCTCGGCGACCTCGACAGCCTCGTCGACTCGCTGCGGATGCACGTCCACGGCGACGCGGCGTTCTGGGCCGAGACGGTCCAGAACCGTGTGGCGAACTACCGGCGTACCAGGCGTGCCCGCAGCGACACGCTCCACTTCAGCGCCAGCCGCCTCACCGTCGATGGCGACGAGCCGGTCGATCCGGCCGCCCACCAGGGCGAGAAGGCCACGCTCCGCGGGACCCTCGTCAACCAGGGCGAGCGTGGGGCTGCGACGGTGCAGCTGGCCTTCTACGACGAGGCGGGCGAGGCCACCTGGACCGTCGAGTCCTGCGAGTTCGACCTCGACGCGGGTGAGCGACGCACGCTGAACCTGCACGTCTGGATCCCCGAGGACGCCGACCACCACGGCGTCGCGGTGCTGGACCCCAACGACGCGCGGACGACCGGGCCGTCCCCGACGCGGACCTGACCCGGGGGCGTCCCGGACCGACGGGTCCCTGCCGGCGACGTCCGCCGGCGGCCACGCCGGAACGCTCTTTCCGCCCCGCTCCCACCCGCCGCCAGGATGGACGACGACGCCGGACAGGGCGATCACGAGCCCGAGAGCTACCAGCTCGGACCCGACGGCACCCCGGTCGGCGCCGGACCGGACCGGGAGCCCCCCGACCCCGAGACGGCCGTCGAGCACCGGCGGGCGGCCCGCCGTGCGCTCGGTGCGGACGACGCGGAGACTGCCCTCGACCACCTCGACCGGGCACTCGAACTGGCACGCGAGGACGGGGACGCGGCGATGGTGGCGGGTGTCCTCACCGACCGCGGCAACGTAAGGATGGAGCGGGCCGACGCCGACGCGGGCGACCCCCGCGCCGAACCGGACGCCGGGGCGGTCCGTGATGCCGTCGAAGCCGCGGTGGCGGACTACACGGCCGCGCTCGACGCCGACCCCGAGCACGCGGAGGCCCTGTTCAACCGGGGGCTCGCGCGCGCCCGGCTCGGCGACCGGGCCGCCTCCTCGACCGACCTGGAACGGGCGGCCGACCTCGGACGCGCGCACCCGTTCTTCATCCGCGGGAACGCGTACGCGGAGGCGGACGCCGACGAGTACGCACGCGAGGACTTCACGCGCGCCGTCGACCGGACCGACACGGCGCGAGCGTACTTCAACCGGGGGAACGCGAACCGTCGCCTCGGCGACGAGGACGCCGCAGTCGCGGATTACGAGGCTGCCCTCGACCGGGCCGACGAGCTCCCGGACCGTGGCCTCCGGGTGCTCGTCCGCCTGGCCGAGACGACGACCGGGGAGCGGGCGGTGGCCCATCGTGTCAGGGCTGCCCTCCTCGCCGTCGCCGGCCGCGACATCTGGCGTGGGGTGTCCCTCGCCGACCGGGCACTGGTCGACGCGGCCGAGGGGACCGAGCCGTGGGGCGACGCCGGCGCGCTGGTGCTGGCCGGCGATGCGCTCCGAACCGCCGCCGGGTACGGACCCGACGAGGAACTCGCGGCCGACATCGACCACGTCCGCGACCGACTCGACGACCGGGCCCTGCCCGAAGCGACGGCGGCACTGGTCGCCCGGGCCACGGGTGGCGACGACGCCACGGACTCGCTCGACGCCGACGATACGGACGTGGACCTCGCGACCGCCGTCAGCGAGCGCGATGACGACGCGCTCCGACGCGCCGCAGTCGCCGAACTCGGCCGACAATTCGAACTCTACCGGTGACGCACAGCGATGGATATCCCTCGGATTCTCCTAGTAGGGTGATAATCCGCTCTATCCGCCACAAGAATCTCGAATATCTTCGAAATCAGGCCAGTTCGCGGTAGGAGTAGTAGAACCGCTGGAGCGCGGTGAGGTGGCCGACGACGGCGAAGACGACGAGCAGGCCACCGACGACACCGAGCCGGCCCAGTGGCCCGGCGGCGATGGTCCCGGTGACGAACGCCGCGACGGCCGCGCCGAGGCCGATGATGACGAGCCGGTCGGCCCGGCCGACGAGGCCGCCGTAGACGCGGTCGAGTCCGACGGCCTGGGCCTGCGTCCCGAGGTAGGAGGTCATCAGGACGCCGGTCACGGCCGCCAGGCCCAGCGCGTACCGGCCGCTCCCGGCGGCCAGGCCGACGAGCAGCAGGATGTCGGCGTACCGGTCGAGGACGTGGTCGAGCAGGTCACCGGCGGCCGAGTCCGTCCCCAGCTCGCGCGCGAGCTCGCCGTCCAGCACGTCGAGCGCGCCGTTGCAGAATACGAACACGGCGCCCAGTAGATAGAGAAGGGAGTTCGACCCGCCGAGCGCGAACGCGACCCCGGCCGCACCGGCCAGCGCGACCGCGAGGACGCTCACCTGGTTCGGGGTGAGGCCGAGGCGGACGAACAGCGAGACGACCGGGTCGGCGACGCGTTTGGCGGTCGAACGGTACTGGTCCAGCGTCACGCGCCGTCACCTCCCGGTTCGTCCTCGGGTGGTGTCTCGAACTCGGCGGTCGATTCCGCCCCGGGTTCGGGGAGTGTCGACCCGACGAGGTAGTCGGTGAAGTCGACGATGCCGACCGCTGGGTCGCGCTCGCCGCGCGCGACGGCTGTGATCTCGTCGGCGACGGCGTCCGGGTCTCGGTCCGTCGTGTCCACCTCGAAGACGGCGCCCGCGCCGTGCCGGTCGACGGACTCCGAGAGGATGACGTCGAGCGCCTCGCTCTCGGCGTTCTCGGCCGCCGAGGCCTCGCTCTCCCCGCGGTCCAGCAGGCGCTCGTGGATGCGTTCGGGATGCGCGCGCAGCACGACGACACGGTCGGCGTCGAGCAGGTGCGCGAGGTGGGAGTCGACCACCAGGTCGGCGTCGTCGGCGTACTCGTCCGCCAGGTACTCGCGGACCGCGTCGAGATCGACGACCAGCGAGTCGCGCTCGGTGTCGGTCTCGCTGGCGAGGTCGCGCTCGCGGACGACATCGTTCAGGTGGACCACCTCGAAGTCGAACCCGTCGCGACCGCCGAGCAGCTCCGTCGCGGTGGTCTTGCCCGTGCCCGGCGTCCCGGTGACGGCGACCCGCATCACTCCGCCCCCGCGTCGTCGGATTCGTCGGCGTCGGGGCCGAAACTCACGCCGACGCCGCCGGATTCACCCGTCGGGGCACCGCCGGTCGCCGCGTGCGGGTCCTGCATCGCCAGCACCTCGTTCAGCACCTCCACCGCGCGGGTCGTCTCGGCCTTCGTCCCGCAGGTGATGCGGATGCAGCCCGGGAGCCCGAAGCTCGTCGCGTCGCGGACGATGACGCCGCGCTCCTTGGCGGCCTCGAACACCGCTTCGGCGTCGCCGACCTCGGCGAGTACGAAGTTCCCCTGGCTGGGCCAGGTCTTCGCGGCGAGGTTGTCGTGGATGAACTCGCGGGCCCAGGTGGCGGACGCGACGGACTGCTCGACGTGCTCGTCGTCCTCGAGCGCGGCGAGGCCGGCCCGCAGCGCGAGTTCGTTCACCGCGAACGGCGTGTTGATGCGGGCGTAGGCGTCGCCCCACGCCTCGGGCGCGAGCAGGTAGCCCAGCCGCACGCCCGCGAGGCCGTGGGACTTCGAGAACGTCCGCAGGACGGCGATGTCATCGCGCTCGCGCACGAGGTCGACCTTCGAGGGTGCCTCCGAGAACGCGCCGTACGCCTCGTCGACGAGGACGACGGTCTCGTCGTCCACGCCGTCGGCCACCTCGAGGATGGCCTCCCGGTCGATCTCCCGCCCGGTCGGCGAGTGCGGGCTGATGAGGTAGACGATACGCTCGCCGTCGTAGCCGTCGAGGACGTTCTCCGGGCGCTGCTCGAAGTCCTCGTCCTTGTGGAGGGGGTACGTGTTCACGCGGCCGTGGTGGTAGCGCACGGACATCGCGTAGTAGGCGAAGCCGGGGTCCGGCACCAGCACCTCGTCGCCCGGTTCCAGCATCGCCCGCGCGAGGTAGTCGAGTGCTCCGTCGCCACCGTTGGCGAGCCAGACCTGCTCGGGCGCCAGGTCCCAGCGCTCGGCGAGCGCGTCCTGCAGGTCGGCGTGGGCGGCCTTCGGGTAGTGGTGGACGCCGTCGGCGTGCTCGCGCATCGCCTCGACGGCGGCCGGCGAGGGGCCGTGCGGGTTCTCGTTGGACGAGAGCTTGACGAGGTCGTCGGGGTCGATACCGACCTCGCGAGCGACCTCCTCGATACCTCGGCCGGCCTCGTAGGGCGTGAGCGCCGACAGGTCCCGCGGTTGCATGGTCGGAGGGAGCGGGCCGGCCCGCTTAAGACTGTCCGAAGTGCGGCGCGACGGACCACAAGAGGCTTGCCCGGCAGCGACGAGACCCGACCAATGAGCGCGGACGCCGACGACCGAACCGGGGACCAGGCCGGGGAGGACCCCGGCCTCACGGTCGTCCTGGGCTGGGACGGGCTCGACTACGACCTCGCCGGAGCGTTCGACCTCCGGGAGGCGTTCGGCCCGCACCACGCCCGGCTGGCGACGTTCGACAACCCAGTGCTGGGCGAACCCCACACGAAGGAGCTGTGGCCGTCCATCGTCACCGGGGTCGAGCCGGACGAGCACGGCATCCACGCCGCCACCGACGACGGCCCGGACTGGGACGACCCGCGCATCGCGACGGCCGCCCGCCTCGCCCGGGGCGTCGTCCCCGACCGGGTCCGCACCGAGATCGGTCGCCTCCTCCGAAACCAGGGGGCGACGTTCGCACAGAAGGGGCCGGACCACTACCGCGGTGCGGGCGTCCCGACCGTCTTCGACGGCCGCCGCTCGCGGGTCATCGCGGTCCCCAACTACCGCACCGACCGTGACCGCGACACCGACTACGTGGTCGACCGGGGCGGGCAGCTGTCGGACTTCCTCTCGATCACGGAGTCCAGCGACACCAACCGCCCGGAGACGACGCTCCCCCGCCTGCAGGAGCGTCTGGTCGCCGAGACGACGAAGAAGCTGGGCGCGGTCCGGGCAGCACTCCGTCGCGAGCACGACATCGTCTTCGTCTGGCTGTCGGTGCTGGACACGGTGGGGCACCTCGCGCCCGTCGTCGCCGACGAGGACCCGTCGTGGCAGGAGCGCACCTACCGGCTCGCCGCGAACGCGACCCGGGCCATCCGCGAGGACCTCCAGCGCGAGGACACCCTCGTCTGCGTCTCCGACCACGGGCTGCGGGACGGCGACCACACCCACGACGCGTTCATCGGCGCGAGCGACGAGCGGGCCGTCGAGGGCGTCGAGAGCGTGCTCGACGTCCGTGAGGGGCTCGAACGCGTGACGCCGACCCGGGACGAGGCGGCGAATGGGGGCGCCCGCCGTGACGCGACACGCGGCGACGCGGACGCCGGGGGGCCGCCGGTCCGCGAGGCGTACCGGTTCGGTGGGACGGGGCGTGCGAAGGACGCCGACGAGGTGCGCGGACAGCTGGAGGACCTGGGCTACCTCTGAGGCGCCCCCTCGTCAGGGGGTCGACGCCCGCGTCGCCGGGCCGAAAGGGTTGTGACCCGGAGGGCCGCACTCCGGGGTATGAGCGACGAGTCCGCCGCCGACGACCGCGACGGGGTGACGGTCGTCCTCGGGTGGGACGCCCTCGACCACGAGGTGACCGAGGAGTTCGGCCTCTCGGAGGCGTTCGGCCCGCACCACGCCCCGCTGGAGACGTTCGACAACCCCGTCCTCGGCAAACCGCACACCTACGAGCTGTGGCCCTCCATCGTCACCGGCGTCACGCCCGACGAGCACGGTATCCACGCCGCCACCGAGGGCGAGGGCGTCGACTGGGGGAACCCGCTCATCGCGCGCGCCTCCCGGCTCGCACAGGGCGTCGTCCCCAAATCGGTCCGGACGAAGATCGGGCAGGTGCTCCGCGAGAGCGGCGCCGAACTCGACTTCGAGTACGCCGACTACTACGCAGAGCGCGGCGTCTCGACGGTGTTCGACGGCCGCCGCGCCCGGTCGGTCGCGATCCCCAACCACCGCGTCGAGGCCGACGACGAACTCGACCTCGTGTTCGACCGGGGCGCACAGCTGGGGGCCTTCCTCAACATCCAGAACGTCGACGGCGACCACACCCGCCACTTCCCGAAGGTCCCGCTGCCGGAACTGGAGGAGCGCCTCGTCGCCGAGTGCGCGAAGAAGCTGGGCGTCGTCCGCGCGGCGCTGCGGCGCGAGCACGACATCGTCTTCGTCTGGCTCGGCTACCTCGACACGGTCGGCCACCTCGCGCCCGTCGTCGCGGAGGAGGACCCGGGCTGGCAGGAGCGGGCCTACCGGCTCGCCGCCTCCATGACCGAGGAGATTCGCGACGAGATGCAGCCCGAGGACACGCTGGTCTGTGTCTCCGACCACGGCCTGCAGGATGGTGACCACACGCCGCACGCCTTCGTCGGCGCGAGCGACGAGCGGGCCATCGAGGGCGTCGAGAGCGTCCTCGACGTCCGCGAGGGGCTGGAGCGGGTGACACCGAAGCGCTCGCCCGTCGACGAGGTACCGGTCCGGGAGGCGTTCCAGTTCGGCGGCCGCGTCGGCGCGAAGGACGCCGACGAGGTGCGGGGGCAGCTAGAGGATCTCGGGTATCTGTAGCTCCACGCCAGCGCTCCGATACCGGGTAGCAGCCGACCCTGGTGCGCTCCGGGTAGCTGGTCGACTCCCTGACCCGGTTCAGCGTAGTGAGTCCGAACTGCTGTAGCGTTACAGCAGTCGGTCGGCGATGATGTTCTTCTGGATCTCGCTCGTACCCTCGTAGATCTTCGTGATGCGGGCGTCGCGGTAGTAGCGCTCGGCGGGGTAGTCCGAGACGTAGCCGGAGCCGCCGAACACCTGCAGGGCCTCGTCGGCCACCTCGACGGCGTGCTCGGAGGCGAACAGTTTCGCCATCGAGGCGAACTTCGCGGCCTGGTCCGGGTTGTCCTGCTCGACGTTCGCCGCGGCCCGGTAGACCAGCGAGCGGGCGGCCTCGATGTCGGTCGCCATGTCGGCGAGCTTGTGGCGGATGGCCTGGAACTCGCCGATCTTCTGGTCGAACTGCTCGCGCTCGCCGGCGTAGTCACGCGCAGCGTCGAACGCGCCCTGCGCGGCGCCGACCGCCTGCGCGGCCACGCCCGTCCGGCCGGAGGCGAAGAAGTCCATCAGCTGGTAGAACCCCTTGTCGACCTCACCGATGACGTTCTCCTCGGGGATGCGCACGTCGTCGATGACGACCTCCGCGAGGTCCGACGCGCGGATGCCCAGTTTGTTGTCGATCTTGCTGGGCTGGAAGCCGTCCAGTTCCGTGGGGACGAGGAAGGCGGTGATGCCCTTGTGGCCCGCGTCCTTCGTGGTCTTGGCCATCACGACCGCCACGTCCGCGACGGTCCCGTTGGTGATCCACATCTTGTTGCCGTTGAGGACCCACTCGTCGCCGTCCTTCTCGGCGTGGGTCTCGATGCCCGCGACGTTCGAGCCGTGTGCGGGCTCGGAGATACAGGAGCAGGAGGCGGACTCGCCGGCGGTGATGCGGGTGAGCCACTCCTCCTTCATCCACTCGTCACCGTACTTCAGGATCATCGAGGAGCCGAAGCCGGCCGACCCGATGGCGCTCCCCAGTCCGGGGTCCGCACGCCACAGCTCCTCGGTCACGATGCACCGGGCGATCATGTCCATCCCGGCGCCACCGTACTCCTCGGGGACGTGCGGGGCAACGAAGTCGAGTTCCGCAGCCTTGCGGCGCAGGTCCTCGGGGTACTTCCCCTCCTCGTCGTGCTCGCGCGCGACGGGCTTGAGTTCCTCCTCGCCGAAGTCACGGACGGCCTTCCGGATCGCCTCGTGCTCGCCGGTCGTGGTGAACGACATACCCGTCAATCGGTTTCCGGTGTTAAAAGATATTCCCCTGAAGGTGGCCGTTGTTAATGTGTGTCTGTGACAGTACCGGCCATCGACGGGTCGCTCAAGCCGGCTCGCCGGGCGGCTACTCGCCCCGGAACTCCGGCTCGCGACCCTCCATGAACGCGGTGGCGCCCTCCTCGTGGTCCCGTGTCGCGAACACCTGTGCCTGCAGGGCGGCCTCGTTGTCGAGCGCGTCCTTCAGCGAGGTGTTCAGCCCCTGGCTGATGGCCTGCTTCGAGGTCCGCAGCGCGATCGTCGGGCCCGAGGCGATGCTCTCGACCAGCTCGTCGGCCTGGGCGTCGAACTCGTCGGCGTCGTAGACGTGGTTGAAGATGCCCTCCTCGCGGGCGTCCTCGGCCGACAGGAGCTCGCCGGTGAACACCAGCTCCTTGGCCTTGTTCTCGCCGACGATGCGCGGGAGGAGGTAGGAGGTCCCCGAGTCGACCGCGAGGCCGACCTGGCGGAAGCCGAAGCTGATGCTCGCCTCCGTGCTCGCCAGCGGGACGTCCGTCGCGATGGCGAGGTTGGCGCCGGCGCCGTAGGCCACGCCGTCGACCTTCGCCACCGTCGGCAGGTGGAACTCGGCGACGCGCTGGATGGCGCGGTGGGTGTTGTGCTGGATGCGCTCGACGGCCTCGTGGAGCTCCGCCGCGTCCGACATCAGCTCCATCATGGCGTTGACGTCGCCGCCGGCACAGAACGTCCCCTCGCGACCGGTGATGACGAGACAGCGGACGTCGTCGTCCTCCTCGGCGCGGTCCACCCCGTCGATGATGGCGTTCGACATCTCCGCCGAGAGGGCGTTGCGGTTGTCCGGCCGGTTCAGCGTCAGCGTCGCGACGCCGTCCTCGACGTCGTACAGTACTGGCTCGCTCATACGACATGGTGGTCCGGGCCTTACAACGTAAACCTTCCCGTGGCGGCGGCCGACGTGGGCCAGCGCGGTCCTTGGTGTACGGGTGGGTAGGCGAAGCCAGCTACTCGGACCCGTTGCCGACGCCCTCGTAGCGCTCGTCCAGTTCGAAGGGGAACACGGTGCGGCAGAAGTCGATGCCCATCGGTGTGAGCCGGACGCTCCGACGTTTCGTGCTCGGCCGGCGCGCCGACTCCTCGGCGCGCTCGACGTTGGGCTGGGCCTGCAGGACGCGGTACTGCTCCAGGTTCCGGAGCGGGTCGGTCCCGAGTTCCAGCAGGCCGAGCCGCTCGAGGTTGTCGATGTAGATGTCGGAGCGGTCCTCGTATCGCAGCCCCGCGTCCGTGTCGAGCATCGTCAGCCCGTCGGCGACCAGCGTCCCCTCGCCGATGGGGAGCAGGCCCCGGTCGTACACGTCGAGCGCGGGCTGGGGCCCCTCGGTGGCGAGCAGCCGGAGGATCCGTGCCTCGTCCGCCGAGAGCTGCTCGATGATGCGGACGTACGCGGGGTGGAACGGCTCCTCGTGGTCGACATCGGCGGAGAGTTCGAGCAGCCGGTCGCCCCGCCGCCGGAGGTCGGCGACCGTGATGGGGCCCGTATCGTCGTCCTTCCCGCGTCGGTTCCCGGGGTCGCTCCGGTCAGTGCCCGCGGGCGTCCGGCCGGCGCTGCCGAACGGCAGCCCGAGCCGCCCCAGCTCGTCGCGAGCGATGTCCGTGGTCTCCTCCAGGAGGTCACGGGGGGATTCGGAGGTGAACGCCGCCTCCGCCATCCGGCTGCCGGCCCGGAGCCCCGCGAGCCCGGCGTACTCGCTCGTGTTCGCGGCGGCGGTCACCAGCATCCGGGCCACCTTCAGCGACTCGTCGAACCGCTCCTCCAGGTCCTCGACCTCCAGGTTCCGCGTGTCGATGCCGGCGTCGTCGAACACCGTCAGCATGTCCTCGAGGTCGCGGCTCTCGACGGTGTCGGGGTCGCTCCGGGCCTCGTCGAGGAGCTCGGCCAGGCGGTCGAGGTCCTCCTGGTCCACGTCCGCCGTGTCGAGGTCCTCCTCGGTGACATCGAGCGGGTCGAGATCGGACTCGTCCCCGTCCCCACCCCCGTCCACGCGACGACCCTCGCGACCGCGCTCGTCCCCCCGGTCCGTCCGGTCCTCACGGTCCGTCCGGTCGCGCGCTGGGGACCCAGCCCGGTCGTCCTCCTCCCCGCCCTGGCGCTCGTCCCCGTCACTCGCCGTCGACGAGGGGGCACCCGTGTCGTCGCTCGGCTGCTCGTTCGACGATGCCATATCGTCCCCGTTGTCCCCTGCATCCGCCCTCGCCGTCTTATCGGCACCGGTCTCGGCGTCGACGGGTTCTCTGGACCCCTCCCCGTCGGGCTCGGCAGGTTGCTCGCCGGGCCCGGGCTCCCAGTTACCGGGGCCCGGGTCGATGCCCGGGTGCTCGCTCTCGTCGTCCGGAGGCTCCCGGGCCGTCATGCCGCGGTCACCACCAGGAGCTGGATCCAGCCGGCGACGAAGCCGAGGACGGCCCCCAGACCGATGAGCATCCACTCGTCCTCCTCGAACGCCGTCCGGAGGGTCTCGACGTACTGGTCCGGCGGCATATCCTCGAGCCGGGTGGCGATGAGTTCCTCGATGGCTGCCGAGCGCTCCTCGTTGAACTCGGGGTCCGTCATGGGCTCGATGGAGAGTTCGGCCGCCTCGGTCGCCATCCGCTCGCGCATCGCCTCGTACTCGTCGGTGCCGGTCGCCACCCGGACGGCGGGCCCGACGACACCCATCGCACGGTCCACCTCCGGGCGGAGGATCTCCCGGAGCATCCGGCGGGTACGGTCGGACTTGCGGCCGTGGAGCATGTCGTTGGCGACGTTCTCGAGGGTGATGGTGTTCTGTGCGACCTCGCGGCCGTACGCGCGAGCCACCTCGGGCTGGCGCTGGATGAACAGCCCCTGCAGTTCGAACGGGCCGAGCTTCTTCTTCTCGACCGGGTTGAAGATGACCTTCAGGGCGATCCAGTTCGTGACGTAGCCGACCGTCGCGCCGACCACCGGCAGGACCCACCAGGCGTCGATGGTGAGGTACAGCGGGATGGTGAAGAAGCCGAGGAAGCCGCCGATGAGGAACCCGGAGTTGATGACGAATCGGAGCTCCCGGTCGCCGGCCTCGAAGAACAGCCGGTTGATCAGTTCCGGGTTCCGCTCCATGTTCCGGATGACCATCGTCTTCACGTCGAGCAGATCGTCGATGTTCTCCCCGAGTTCCTCGGTGACTCGGTCGACGATCTGCGGGAGCCGGCTGTCCACGCGCCGGTGGACCAGTTCGTGCATCGGCTCGGGCATGTTGTTCCACAGGTCGGGGTGTTCCTGCCGGATGACCTCGTCGACCAGCTCGTGGATCTCGTCGCCGGATTCGGCCAGGATGTGCTGGGCGATGCGGTCCGGGTCGAACGCCTCGTAGAACTCGCGCTGGGTGGCCAGCTTCGAGATGCCGGTGTCGACGGAGATGCTGGCCATCTTGTCCGCACGCGCGGGGATGATGCCCTGCCAGCCGACCCGCCCCCGGAGCAGGCCGGGGATCTGCTGGATGCGGTTCGGGAGCCGGAGGACGACGTTCTTCAGGCCGGGGACCCGGAACCCGAGATGGTCGATCGGGTAGAACAGCATCTTGATCCCGAACCAGTTGGTGATGTACCCGATGATCCCCGAGATGAGGGGGATGAGCAGGAGACGTGGTTCGAGCGGCAGTGGTGGGATCATTGCTGGCTGGTCGAACGACGGCCGAGGCGACCGGCCGCGGTGAGATGGCTGCCGGCACGGTCGGAGGAACCCCGGTCCTGCGTGGCCCCGGGGAGGGCGCCCTCCGGCGGTTGAACCGGGATTCCGACTGTACTAACTTAATACCACGGTTAACGACACGGTCAGGCCCCGTTCGGCGGTTCTCCCGCGTGATGGCCGGGAACTGCACGAGGGCGCCGCCCTGACCGGCGGTTCAGGGTGGTCTCCGGGAACCTGTGCAACCATTGAATGCCTCTTGATGTCTCTCAGTGGTAATCTACCCAACCTTCAAGTGCCTCGCCGACCCAGTTCCGGACAGACGGCACCGCTCGGCGGGGGCGATACCCCGGCGGGGCCCGTGCCGCAACCGAAGTGATCCACTATGAGTGACGAACAGCAGAACACCGTCATCGGCACCGCCTTCGAACTGCAGCGCAACACCCTGAAGCTCGGCCAGCGCGCGCTGGAGCAGACCGCGGAGACCCGCCGCAGCTTCAACGACCTCGTCCTCGGCGGCCTGGAGACACAGGAGGAGGCCCAGAAGCGCACCCTGGAGTTCAGCCAGGAGTCCATCAACAGCCTGCTCGACGCCATCGAGGAGAACGTCGACGGCTCCGAGGACACCGTCCAGGACATCCGCGACGCCGTCGACGAGGGCTTCGAGGACATCCAGGAGCAGCAGGGTGAGCTGTTCGAGTCGCTCTCCGAGCGCTACGACCCCGACGAGCAGGACGTCAAGCCGCTGAGCGAGGAGTTCCTCGACGCACTCAACGAGCAGCTCGACTTCCTCATCCAGGCCAACGAGGAGCTCGAGGGCGCCACCGTCGACACGTTCGAGGAGGTCCTCGACCGACTGGAGGAGCTGCAGGACGAGTACGAGAACCAGGGCGAGGAGTTCCAAGAGCAGTTCGAGGACCAGCTCGACCGGTTCCAGGACCAGTTCGAGCAGCGACTCGACCGGCTCCAGGAGGTCCAGGACCGCTTCGAGCAGCTGCAGGAGGAGGTCGAGGAGGACCTCGAGGAGATCGAGGACTCGCTGGACGACGTCGAGATCGACGACGAGGAGTAGGCCCCATCTTCCGCTCCCGGTATCGCGGACGCGGTTCGACCCGGCAGCTCACGTCCCGTCGAGGGGCGGTCGCTTCACACGCTGGACTGTCGGGCAGGATGATGTGGTCGAGATGCTGTACTTAAACTAATCGATTGAACGTTCAATATCAATGGCCAGAAATCGCCGGACGAAGGCCTTTGATACGGTCGGGCTAGACGCCGGACACAGCGAATGGACGGAACCAACGGCGTTACGGTGCTGGTTGTAGCGACACTCCTTCTCGGGTCGATCGCCGGTGTTGGACTGGTCGCCGCGGAGGACTTCCCCAGTGCGACCGACGGGGATATCTCGAACGGGGAGGAGCTGAAGGCCGCGGAGGACGACGATGACCAGGTCAAGGACATCAACTACACCTTCGTCATCGCCGACCACACGCCGGGCAAGGAGGTCGACGCCAGGCACTTCGCGGTGGGGCTGACCGAGAACGCGACGCTCCACCGGATCAAGCTCTACAGCGAGGACTTCGGGTACAGCAACTGCGAGCCCGACAACACGGCCGCGTTCGGTATCGACCGGAAGGACAACGACCCCGGGACGAACACGGACGTTTCGCTGCTGACCTCGTTCAAGAGCTACACCTCCAAGGAGGACTTCATCGACATCAAGTACTACAAGGAGGAGAAGCTCGCGGGCAGCCCCATCGGCGGGTCGGTCTACGACCAGATCGTCGCGGCACAGAACGGCTGCTACGACAACCCATCCGAGCCGGGCTGGTACCGCATCAACGGTACCATCACCGGCTCCTCGAACGGCGACACGACGACCGACTACAAGATCCGTGACCTCTCGCAGTGGATCTACATCTGTGACTGCTCCTCGCGGGCCGAGGCCGAGCAGACGCTGGGCCCGCCGCCGGGGCAGGACGGCGACGGTGACGGCGGCTCCGACGGCGGTTCCGGCGGCAGCAGCACCCCGACCGCGACGCCCACGCCGACCGCGACGGAGACAGCGTCGAGCGGTGGGTCGGGCGAGTCCACGCCGACCGCGACGGCGACGGCCACGCCGACCGCGACGGCGACGGCCACGCCGACCGCGACGGCGACCGCCACACCGGGCGATGGTGACGGTAGCAACGACGGCAGCGACGGCGGTGGCGGGAGCGGCGCCGGAACGAGCACGGCGACTGCGACGGCCGCGTCCGGTGGGGGCGGCTCCGGAGGGGGTGCGAGCGCAGCCACGGCGACCGCCACCGCGGCCCAGCAGCCGGCACAGGATGGCGCCGGCGGACCGCCCTCGACGCCGACGGTCGGTGCTGGTCCCGGGTTCGGGTTGCTGACGGCCCTCGGGGGCGCACTGCTGGCCGGACTGCTGGCGCTCCGGCGCGACTGAGTACCGCCCGCCGGCCTCCACCGGCCTGTCGTCCTGTAACGACGGTTGATAAATGGTCCTCTGACTACTTACAGAACATTCAACCTGTTCTTTACCGTTCAACGAGTGACTCGATGAGTGCTAGTGCACGGCAGCGGACGGTACTCGCGACGGTCGCACTGCTGGTGGTCGCGTCGGTCGCGGGAGTCGGTCTCGGCGCGACCGCGGACTCTCCGAGTGCGACGGACGGGGACGTATCGAACGGTGAGGAACTGAAGTCGGCCGAGGACGACGACGACCAGCTCCTCGATACCAACTACACGTTCGTCCCCGCGAACCACCAGCCCGGTGCGGAGGGGTCGGCCCGCCACTTCGCGGTGGGGCTGACCGAGAACATCACCCTCCATCGGATCAAGCTCTACAGCGAGGCCATCGGGTACAGCAACTGCGAGCCCGACAACACCAACGCGTTCGGCATCGACCGTGGCAACGACGACCCGGGGACGGGGACGGACGTCTCGCTGCTGACCTCGTTCAAGAAGTACACCTCCGAGGAGGACTTCATCGACATCAAGTACTACAGGGAGGACAAGCTGGCCGGGGGTCCCATCAAGTTCTACACCGTCGACCAGGTCGTCGCCGGCCAGTCCGGCTGCTACGACAACCCATCCGAACCGGGCTGGTACCGCATCAACGGCACCATCACCGGCTCCTCGAACGGCGACACCACGACCGACTACAAGGTCCGGGACCTCTCCGGCTACTTCTACGTCTGTGACTGCTCCTCGCGGGCCGAGGCCGAGCAGACCCTGGGGCCGCCACCGGGCCAGGGCGGCGACGGCGGCGACGGCGATAGTGGCGGTTCGGGCACGCCGACGGCCACCGCGACTGCTACCGCGACGCCCGGGAGCGAGGGCGGCAGCGACGGGACCGCGACAGCCACATCGACCGGTACGGCCACGGTGACGAGGAGCGCCACTCCGACCGCCGACCCGACGGCCACCGCGACCGTGACACCCACCGCGACCGCCACGACGGAACGCTCGGCCTCGGGCAGCGGTGATGGGAACGGCGGAGCGAGTCCCACGGCGACAGCCACGGCGGGCGGCGCGGGCGGGTCCGGGGACACGACCACGGCGACCCGCAGCGGCCAGGCCCGTCAGGACGGCAGTGCCGATGGGGCGCCACGGACACCGACCGTCGGCGCCGGCCCCGGCTTCGGCGTCGGTGCGGCCCTCGTCGGTGCCCTGGTGGCCGGGCTGCTCGCACTGCGTCGGGATTGAGTCCCGCCGTCGGACGCCGGGACCGGGCTACCGTAATGAAACGGCCATTCATACGGGGCTCCGCTCGGATCGTCTGGTCGCGGTACCTGTCGCCACAGCCCATCTGGGGGCCTCTCCGAACCGTTCACAAAAGTACCCCTCTCATGTGAAGGCAAATCTCGATGACGGTTTCCCCGTTCGTTGACGACCACGTATGCACGGGAACGGGACGACACGCACACTCGTCGTGGCGGGGGTCCTCGTCCTCGCGTCGGTGGCCGGGGCAGGACTCGTGGCCGCGGAGGACTTCCCCAGCGCGACCGACGGGGACGTCTCCAACGGCGAGGAGCTGAGAGCGGCCGAGGACGACGACGACCAGGTCTACGAGATCAACTACACCTTCATCCTCGAGAACCACCAGCCGGGCTACGTCGATGGCGCGGCGGAGCACTACGCGACCGGACTGACCGAGAACGGGACCCTCTACCGCATCAAGCTGGTCTCCGACGACTTCGGGTTCTCGAACTGCGAGCCGAGCGACGCCAGTGCCTTCGGCATCGATCGGGGCAACAACGACCCGGGGACGAACACCGACAAATCCCTGCTGACGGCGTTCAAGACCTACACCTCCGAGGAGGACTTCATCGATATCGTCTACTACCGCGAGTCGCAGCTGGCGGGTGAACCGGTCCGGGGCAGCGTCCACGACCAGATCGTCGCGGCACAGAGCAACTGCTACGACAATCCGTCCGAGCCGGGGTGGTACCGCATCAACGGCACCATCACGGGTCACGTCGACTCCGACGCCAGCGGGACGGACACGGACTACGTGATCCGTGACCTCTCGCAATGGGTCTACGTCTGTGACTGCTCCTCGCGAGCCGAGGCCGAGCAGACGCTGGGCCCGCCGCCGAGGCAGGACGACGACGGTGGCAGTGACGGCGACTCCGGTAGCGGCGGCTCGAGTACGCCGACACCGACGGCGACGCCGACGTCGACCCCCGGAAGCGACGCCGATAGCGGTACCGTGACGGCCACCGCGACGCCGACACCCACCCTGACCGCGACCGCGACACCCAGCAACGACGGGAGCGGTAAGGCGGGAGCCACCACCCCGACCGCCACGCCCGGCAATGGTGGGGCCGGCGGTGATGGCGGGACAGATACCCCGGTCGAGACGGCGCCCGCGACGAGCGCCGGCGGAACTGACGGTGGAGCCGCCGACACCGCGACCGCGACCGTGACTGCGACGAACGGCGGTACCGGCGCTGGCGGCGGTTCCGCAGCCGATGGGGTCCGGACCCCGACGGCCGGGACCGGTCCGGGCTTCGGCGCGGCCGCAGCGGTCGCCGGACTGCTCGGGGCAGGGCTGCTGCCCCTCCGTCGGGACTGACCGCGACGGGACCGTCGTCTCCCGGGGCCCGCTTCCTGTCCTGGGAAGCGAATCCCTTCCGGGCTCGTCCGCCAGCCCATTCGAGATCGAACGGGGGTCGAGTAAAAACAAGCCGTCAGGTGACGGGGCAATATGCTTCCGTCTCACGCCACGGTTTGGGCGTGAAACGATGTGGTGGAACGACGGGCCGACAGTACTGGTAGTAGCGACACTCGTCCTCGCGGCACCGCTCGGTGCGCTCGCGGCGACCCCCCTGGCGGTGGGGCCGGCGGGCGCGAGTGCGGCCGCCGCGTCGCCACACGGCGCCGACGCGAACTTCACGGCGACGCTCGACAACCACGCCCCGGGGACCACCGACGCGAACAACTACTACGCGGCGGGGCTCCGCGAGGAGATGCAGGCGATGCACACCATCGTCCTCTCCTCCCAGGCGTTCCAGTTCGACAGCTGCAGCTCCTCGAAGGTCCGCGCGTTCGGCCTCGACCGGGGGAACGACGACCCGGGGACCGAGACCGACGAGAGCCTCCTCTCGGCGTACAAGCGGATCGTCTTCGAGAAGCACCAGATCACGGTGAAGTTCTACAAGGAGGAGAAGCTCGCGGGCGAACCGGTCGCGGTCGCCCCCGAGGACCAGATCGTCGCCCGCGGCGACAACTGCATCCAGACCCCGTCCGAACCGGGCTGGTACCAGATCGACGGCAAGATCAACGGCAGCACCAACGGCGACACGACGGCGGACTTCTCGCAGTCGACGACCAGTCACTACGTCTACGTCTGCGACTGCTCCTCGCGCGCCGAGGCGGAGGAGCAACTCGGCCCGCCGCCGGGCCAGGACGGCACGGACGACGGGAGCGACGAGGGCTCGACCACGGCGACACCGACCGCCACGCCGACGCCGGATCGCGGCGGCGGTTCCGGCGGGAGTGCCACCCCGACGGCCACCCCGACGGCCCCCCCGACCGCGACACCGACCGCGACACCGACCGCGACGCCGACCGAGACCGACGCCGGCTCCAGCGGCTCGGGTGACGGTGGCTCCGGCGGTAGCGCCGGGACGACCACCCCGACCGCGACGACCACCAGCGATGGGGGGGATGGTGGCTCCGGCGGTGGCGGCCCGGGCGGGGAAGATGGTGGCTCCGGTGGGGCGAGCCCGACGGCGACGACCGCCGGCGGTGACGGCTCCAGCGGTCCCGGTCCGGCGACACCGACCGCCGGTGCCGGGCCGGGCTTCGGGGCCCTCGCGGCCCTGGGTGGACTGCTCGCGGCGGCGCTCCTCGCGTTCCGGCGCGACTGAGACGCGCCTTCCGGGGCGAATCCTGACGACGACCGCCCTCCATCCCCGCTACGTCACGCTGTCGAGCGGTCGTCGGGTCAGCAAGAAGCCGGGACGGCTGCCGCGGTCGCCGGGGCCGTCAGTCCTCGGAGCCGAGGTAGGCCTTCCGGACCGCGGGGTTGTCGGTGATCTCCTCCGGCGTCCCGTCGGCGATCTTCTCGCCGAAGTTGATGACGATGGCCCGGTCGATGAGCTGGAGCAGGCCACGCATGTTGTGGTCGACGACGATGAACGTCGTCCCGTCCTGTCGGAGGTTCTCCATCAGCTCGGAGAGCTCCGCGACGTCGGGGCCCGCGAGCCCCGCGAACGGCTCGTCGACCAGCATCAGGTCCGGGTCGGTCGCCAGCGCCCGTGCGATCTCCAGCCGGATCATGTCCGCGTGGGGCAGCTCGTCCGGGAGCTGGTGGAGCCGGTCGCCGAGCCCGACGCGCTGGCAGATCTCCACCGCACGGGCCTTCGTCCGCCCGCGCAGCCCGGAGGTCGAGAACAGCTTGTCCGGCACCAGCGAGATCTGCACGTTGCTGACGACGGGTCGGTCCTCGAGCGGCCGGAACTCCTGGAACGTCCGGGCCATCCCGTTCTGGACCATGCCGTAGAAGCTCGAGCCCGTCACGTCCCTGCCGTTGTAGTAGACGTTCCCCTCGGTCGGGGGGTAGACGCCCGTGATGCAGTTGAACGTCGTCGACTTGCCGGCGCCGTTCGGGCCGATGAAGCCGAGGATCTCCTGCTCCTCGACGGCGAACGAGAGGTCGTCGACGGCCACGAGCCCACCGAACCGCTTGGTGAGGCCGTCGGCCACCAGCACACCGTCGTCGGGACCGTACTGGCGGTCCGGATCGGTGACGCCGTGTGTGGCGTCGGCCGTCGAGGACTCGCCGTCCGGGGTGTCGGTGCTCATGGTCGGTCACCCCGGTCGTCGTCGAACAGCTCACGCAGCTCCTCGGTCCAGTTCTCGACGACCGTCCGCAGCGGCGGCTTCCCGCGTCCGCGCGCGTCCCGTCGGCGCTCCGCGGCCCTGGGCTGCCCGCCGTCGGCGGTGGGTTCGCCCCCGAACTGGCCACGGATGCGGTCCTCGATCTGGCTACCCGCCCGGAGCATCCGCGGCAGGATGCCCTCGGGCAGGAAGAACAGGAACACCAGCGTCACGATGGCGAACAGCAGGAAGTAGATGTCCGCCACCGGGACGCCGACGACGGGGACGGTCGTCTCCACGCCCCGGAGGGTGTCCCGGAGGATGTGGAAGAACAGCCCGCCGATGGCGGCACCGACGATGGTGCCCATGCCGCCGAGGATGGAGGCGACGATGATCTCGATGCTGATGACCAGCGCGATCAGCTGGCTGGGGTTCGCGATGCCGGTCAGGAACGTGTGGACGTAGATGGCGCCGGCCAGGCCGCCCACGAGTCCGGACAGGACGAACGCGAAGATCTTGAACTTCGCCGGGTTGAGGCCGGCCGCCTCGACCGCCAGTTCGTCCTCACGGATGGCCGTCAGCACGATGCCCGCGTCCGAGCGGGTGAACAGCAGGAACACCGCCAGCGCCATGACGAACACGCCGAACCCGATGACGTAGATCTCCACCGTGTCGGTGGTGAGTGTGCCGGCGCCGAGCAGCCCGGTCGCTCCCCCGGTTATCTCCGGCCAGAAGACGAACAGGCGGAGCACGATGATGGGTGCCACCAGCGTCACCAGCGAGAAGTACGGGCCCTGCAGCCGGAGCGACGGGACGCCGATGAGCAGGCCGATGAGTCCCGCGACGAGCATCCCGAGGGGGATGGTAACGAACAGACTGAGTCCGAGCTGCGTGTGCAGAATCGCGCTCGAGTAGGCACCGCCGCCGAAGAAGATGGCGTGCCCGAAGCTGATCTCCCCCGTGTAGCCCGAGACGAAGTCCCAGGTCATCGCGAACACGGCGAAGAACATCGCGCCGGTCAGCATGTCCAGCAGCAGCGAGTCGACGGTGAACGCGAAGAACCCCACGTCGATGCCGTACCCCTGGGCGACCGGGAGGAGACCGAGCACCAGGAGCCCCACCAGCCCGAGCTTGTGCCGCGTCGGCAGCGTGACCGGGTTGATGAGGTCCAGGAGGGACCGCTCCTCGTTGCTCAGCTCCGACTCCGCCTCGGCCGTTTCGGTTGTTGATGCTTCTGCCATGGTTACTCGACGAGTTCACGGCCGAACAGGCCCTCGGGTTTGACCATCAGCACGATCACGAGCACGATGAGTGCCGAGACGCCGGTCAGGCGCGAACTGATGAACGATACAGTCAGCTGGTCGAGCAGGCTGATGAGGTAGGCCCCGATGACGCTCCCGCGGATGGAGCCCAGGCCGCCGACGATGACGATGGAGAACGACAGCAACAGCGGGTTCCGACCCATCAGGGGGTTGGCGTTCTGGAACGACGCCAGGAAGACGCCGGCCAGCGCGGCCAGCGCCCCGGCGATGATCCAGGTGTAGGTGTAGGACCGCTCGGCGTTGATGCCGACGAGGGACGCGCCCCGCGTCGACATACTGGTCGCCAGGATGGCCTTCCCCGTCCGCGTCTCGTTGACGAAGTAGAACAGGGCTCCGATGACCACCCAGGAGACGGCGAAGATGACGAGCCGGTTCGCCGAGATGCCGATGCTGCCGATGTTGACCGTCCCATCGACCAGGTTCGGGACGACCACGGGCTGGGCCGTCTCGAGCGCGAGGAACACCTGCTCGACGATGAGCGACACCACGAGTGTCAGTATCAGCACCGACACCGGGTTGTCCGTGACGAACCGGATCATCCCCTTCCAGAGGAGGAGGGAGAACAGGCCGCCGACCACCAGCGCCAGGAGCGGGGCGAGGAGGATGGTCGAACCCCCGAGGATGTCCGTGTTCGCGAGGTAGAACGCACTGTACGCACCGATGGTCAGGCTGGCACCGTGGGCCAGGTTCAGGACCCCTCCGACGCCGAAGATGAGGGTGAAACCTGTCGCTACCAGTGCGTACAACGCCCCCAGCAGGAGTACGTTGATGCCGACGGAGACTAGGGAGGCCATTCTAGTTGACCCAGGGTGGGGACTTGTACTCGGCTTGTGCGAACCGGTCAGGGTAGATCGGCACCTGGACGCCCTCACCGTTCTCGTCGGTCTGCCACTGGAAGTAGACGCCGGGGACGCCCTCCTCGTCGGCCGCGAATGACGGGACCACGTCGTGCGGGTAATCCGCGTCCTTTCCGAAGAACTTGACCGTCCCGGTCGTTCCGGTGTACTTGGTCTTCTCCATCTGGGAGACCAGCGTGTCGCTGTCGACCGTTCCGGCCGCCTCGATGGCACTCTTCAGGACGCCCATCGCGTCCGCCGTGATGTACCCGGTGTACACCGGAAGCCGGTCGTACTTGTCCTGGTAGGCCTGCGCGAACGGCTGGGTCTTGTCCGTGATGGGCGAGTTCGCCACCGCGGAGGTGAGGCTGAACGTCGCGATGGAGGCGCCCTTGGTCGCCTCGAAGTACGACGGGAACTGCGTCGGCACGTGGATGCCGCCGAAGCCGAACGGGCGCTGGTTCTTCGCCCACTGCACCAGCGCGTTGGTGCCGGTGTGGGCCAGCCCCACGACGACCCCGTCGATGTTCTTGTTCTCGAACTGGTCGTAGATGGGGTTGAAGTCCTGGGTCCCCTCGGCCACGACCTCCGTCTGGACCAGCTCGACACCGGTCCGGCTCTCGAGGTTCGACCGCAGGTCGTCGACGTAGGTGCCGGTCCACTCGAAGTCCTCGGCGAGGAGGGCCACGCGCTCCCAGCCCATGTTCTCGAACTTGCTCTCGCCGTACGTGAGGACGGACTCCCCGAGGAACGTCGTGTTGTTCGGCCCGACGCGGAAGAAGTACTTGTTCTTCTCGTAGTTATCGGCGATGCGTGCGGTCGCCTTCTCGGTCGCCGCCCCGGTGCCGAGGAACGGGGTCTGAGCGCTCGCGATCTGCCCCAGGAGCGCGACGAGCTGCCCGGAGCCGAAGATGCCGGTCGTGGCGTGGACGCCCTCGCCCTCGATGAGCTCCTTGTAGACGCTGACCGTGGTGTTCGGGTCGGCCTTGTTGTCCTTGACGATGGTCTCGACCTCGGACCCGCCGATGCCGCCGTTCTCGTTGAACTGCTCGGCACGCAGGTTCGCCGCGTCGATGATGGACTGACCGGCGGCCGAGTCCTTCGGACCGATGACGCCAATCTTGATGGGGTCGGGCAGGCTCTCCCCGCCGCCACCGCCGTCGCCACCATCGCCGCCGCCACCATCGCCGCCGCCGCCGCCGTCGCCACCGTCACCGCCATCGCCGTCCGAGGGGCCGGTACAGCCCGCGAGGCCGGCGGCAACACCCGTCGCTCCGAGGCCAGTAACCTTCAGGAAGGTCCGCCTGTTGGAGGGGATGTCCCCCCGCCCGTTCTGTGTCCCGCTTCCGTTCGTATCGTGCTGTTTTCCATCGTTAGCCATTCCGGCGGCACGTTAGGCCAACGCCCACATAAATGTGTGGGGCCGTCGTATATCGGTTACACTATAATCTGTCGGTAGTGGTCACTCCGGGAGCGAGCCCGCCCCGAGCGTCGCCTCACCGGGCCGTCCAGCCACCGTCGACGGCGATGGTCGCGCCGGTGAGATAGTTCGCTGCTGGCGACGCCAGGAAGACCGTGGGGGCCGCGATCTCCTCCGGCTCTGCGAACCGGTCGAGCGGCGTTCGCTCCCGGATAGAGGCCGCCAGCTCCTCGTTCTCGGTCAGGTCCTCGGTGAGTTCCGTGGCGACGTAGCCTGGCGCGAGGCAGTTGGCCCGCACCTCGGGTGCCCAGTCGAGTGCGAGGCTCTTCGTCAGTCCCACGAGCCCGTGTTTCGAGGCGACGTACGGGTGCTGCCGTGGGAGTCCCACGAGCCCCCCGACGCTGGCGACGTTCACCAGCGAGCCCCCATTCGCCGCCAGGTGGTCGGCCGCCGCGTGGGCGCACGCGTACGCCCCACGGAGATTAACGTTGTTAACCAGGTCGAACCCCTCGGGGTCGACCTGGTCCGGGGTGCCCAGCGCCGCCTCGGGGTTGACCCCCGCGTTGTTGACCACCACCGACGGCGGGCCGAGCTCGTCGGTCACCGTCCCGAAGCAGTCGTTCACGTCGGCCTCGTCGGTGACATCGGCCGTCGTCACGCACGTCCGGGCGCCGTACTCCGCGAGTTCCGCCGCGACCGCCTCAACGTCCCCGGCAGTCCGGGAGACGGGCGCCACGTCGGCGCCCGCCGCGGCGAGGCCGTGGGCGATGGCCCGGCCGATGCCACGGGACCCGCCGGTGACGACGGCCACCTCGCCCGACAGGTCGAACGCTCCGGGGAAATCGAACGCCGGGACGTCGTCATCGCTCATTACCGCTTCCCTGTGAACGGGTCACATATAAAGCTACGTACGGCGTGTTCGGGTAGGAACGCCGGAGGGAACTACCCTGTCCCGACAGAACCGTCGGTGACGGGGGACGGTCGGTGAGTGCAAGATCGAATTGTTCGGAAAACGTCGCGATATTCCGACAATACCTGGGCCAATTCAAGAATTCGACGGCCTGTCGCAGAACTGCGTCAATCTCGGCCGTGCTTCGTCAGGCAGTTCGACAATCCGATGAGTTCGACGGGCTCTGAGTTGTCGGGGGAGTAGACGGCCATCTGGCCCTTCTCGAAGTAGGGGACCTTCCCCTCCAGGGCGCTGGGGAGGTTCACGGCGGAGACGGCGTCCTCGTCACCCAGGTTGAGGACCAGCCGCGTGTTCACCTGCTTGAAGATGGGGTCCGCGATGTCCTGGGGGTCCTGCGTGATGAGGAATAATCCGAGGCGCTCCTTGCGGCCCTGCTTTGCGGCCTCGGAGAACTTCGAGACGACCTTCCGCGCCTGCACGCTGTCGGCGTCGGTGAGGAAGTTGTGCGCCTCGTCCATCCCCAGGACGAGCGGCGTCTCCTTGATGCGGTCGTACGTGGGGTCGTTCGAGAGCTTCTGGTCGACGAGCAGGGAGGCCACCGCGAGCACCACCGTCGTCGCCTCGCGCGAGGAGTTGATGTGGTAGGTCGGGACCGTCGAGAGGCCCCCGGGTCGGACGAACTCGTTGACGAGGTCGGTGATGGGCTGGGCGTCCTGGTCGAAGACGCTCCCGAAGCCGTAGGCGCGCCGGCGGACGGCGTCGAAGGTGGCCTCGTGGACCTGCCCGGACTCGTGGAGCTCCTCGCGCAGCGCCGGGTCGTCGAGGAACGACGTGAACTCGTCGTACGTGCCTCCATCGCCGTGCTGGCGGAAGAACCGCTCCAGCAACCGCTGGAGCGCGGGATACTGGTTGTCGTTCAGCCCCGCCGATGCCACGAGCCAGGGCCGCTCGCGGACCATCGAGAACGGCACCGTGAACGGGACCTGCTCCGCTCGGTGGTGGCCCCCGGAGTAGCCGGCCGACCCCACCTGCGGGACGAAGGCCTTCGTGTCGTCGTAGCCGCCGAACTGGAGCCCCTCGCGCTCGTAGCGACGGGCCTCCTCGTCCGTGATGGCGTCGTTGTCGTCGTGCATCTGGGCGTACTCGTCCTGCGGGTCGAACTGGACGACCGCGACGCCGGGCGTCCGGTCGTCGTCCATCTCGTACGTGCGCCCGAGGTACTGTCGGAGGACGTTCTTCGTGGCGTGGGTCTTCCCGGAGCCGGTCCCCCCGGCGACGAGGGCGTGCCGGAAGACGAGCGGGTCGCCCGACTCGTAGGAGTCCGAGAGCCGGTAGTCGACGGTGGGCGGCGAGGCCCCGGTCTTCACCTTCTCCCCGCCGACCGCGAGGTGGCCGAGGAAGACGCCGTCCTCGGGGATCTTCAGGCCCGTCTTGATCTCGGTCTCGTCGGTCGCCTCCCGGACGACCGTCTCCGGCCGCGGGACGCGGTCGGCCATCCGCCGCCGGAGCTCCCCGCCCTCCCGATAGAGGACGGAGAGCGGTTCCAGCGTGGCCATGAACTTGTAGTCGCGCTCGTCGGCGGCGTCCTGGCGCATCGCGCGGCGCGCGTGGATCTCGGTCGCGTCGTCCGAGCGGAACTCCTGGGCGTACTCCAGCGCGGTGATGCGCGAGAACAGCAGTTCCTCGTCGGGGTACGGCGCGACGAGGTACTTCCCGATGCGGACGCGCGAGCGGTTGTTCACCGTGACGTAGGCCTTCATCCGGGTGTCGCGCTCGTCCTCGCTGATGACCAGCCCCTCCGAGGCCGAGAGCGTGCCCAGCCCCTCGTCGGCCCCGGTCGGGGTCGCCGCCATGTCGTCGAACCGGTCGGCCTCGTCGACGCGCGAGTCGCCCGCCACGGACGCGCCGTTCCCGGCCGCCTCGGCGCCGTCCCCGGCGTCGGCGGTGTCGGTGGCTCCGGCGGCGTCCGTCCCGTCGTCGGACCCCCCGTCCTCGTCCTCGTCGGGCGTGAAACTCGCGAAATCACCGAGGTCCGAGTCGGAATCCGTCATGCGGGGACGGTGGTGCGGCCCCCCGTATTACCGTTCGCCGCACGGTGGAAGTGGTCCGCCGTCGCGGCCACGCGGATTTATCCCCTCGGGCCGGCTAGACGGCGCCGTGTGCACCCTCGTCCTCGCCTGGCAGGTCTTCGCGGACGCCCCCGTGACGGTCGCGGCCAACCGTGACGAGGCGGACGGTCGTCCGAGCAGTCCGCCGGCCGTCCGGGATGGACCCCGGCGCTACGTCGCGCCACGCGACGACCAGGCCGGCGGCACGTGGATGGGCTACAACGAGGCCGGCCTCTTCGTCGGTATCACGAACCGGTGGAAACCACTCACCGGTGGCGAGCGCTCCCGTGGGCTCCTCGTGCAGGACGCACTGGGCCACGAGACGGCCGAGGACGCCGCCCGGTTCGTCGAGCGGACGGTCGAGAAGGGCGGCTACAACCCGTTCCACCTCGTCCTCGCGGACGCGAACGCCGCCATCATCTGCTCCTGGGACGGCCGCCTCTCGGTCCGCAACTTCGACCCTGGCGTCCACGTCGTCGTCAACGTCGGGTGGGACGGGAACTACTTCGTCCCCGAGGAACGCCCCGACGTGGGGCTCCAGCAGGCCGAGGACACGAACCGGGTCCGCGAGGTGCTCCAGCCCGAACCCGGGGAGACGGCCCTCGAGTGGACCGAGCGCGCGGGCGCCGTCCTGGGCGACCCCGAGTACGGCCGCTGCATCCACGGTGACGGCTTCGGCACCCAGTCCTCCTCGCTGCTCCGGCTCGGTCCAGAAGGTGCCGTCTTCGAGTACGCCGACGGCAAGCCCTGCGAAACCGAGTACGAGCCGGTTCCGGGGTTCGACGGCCCGCTCGCGGAGCGGGAGTAGGTCGGTCCGGCCCGGCGCCGCAGGACTGCACCGACCGCAAGACGGTTAGTCACCGACCACCACTCCACAGGCGATGACGAGGGTCGTCACCAGCCGTGACGCGTTCGAACGGGTCGCCCGTTCGGCCCCGGACCACGCGCGCGTCCCGGTCGAAGTCCGAATCGAGGTGGCCGACCCGTTCGACGCCTACCGCCGGGCCCGCGACGGCCCGGGCGGTGTCTTCCTCGAGACCACCGGCGGGCAGGAGGGCTGGGGCTACTTCGCCGTCGACCCGGTCTCACGGGTGCAGGTCGGCCCGGACGCGGTGACGGTCGAGTCGGCGGCCGACGGCCGCGACAGGGGCGACGCCCCCGGGCCGTTCGAACCGCCGGACTCACCCACACTAGACACGCTCCGGGCCGTCCTCGATGGCGAGACGCTCGCCCGTGGCGACTGCGACGTGCCGTACCCCTGCGGCGCCATCGGCTGGCTCTCCTACGACGTGGCGCGCGAGCTGGAGGACCTGCCCGAGACGACGACCGACGACCGCCGCCTGCCGCGCCTGCAGCTGGGCGTCTTCGACCGCATGGCGGCGTGGCAGGAGCCCCGCGGCGAACGGACCTCGCTCCGCGTGACGGCGTGTCCACGGCTGGACGCACACCCGGACGTGGGGGCCGCGTACGCGCACGGCCTCGCCCGGGCGAGGGGCCTGGCCGACCGGATGACCACCGGCGACCCCGGGGTTGGCGGCCCACCCGTCCTCGCCGACCGCGCCACGTTCGAGAGCGAGTGCGGCCGCGCCGCGTTCCGTGGGCGCGTCCGCCGCATCAAGCGCCACGTCCGCGACGGCGACACCTTCCAGGCCAACGTCTCCCAGCGGCTCGTCGCGCCCGCGGCCGTCCATCCCGTCGCGGCGTACGCCGCACTGCGGCGGGTGAATCCGGCACCGTATTCCTCGCTCCTGGAGTTCCCGGGCGTCGACCTCGTGAGCGCCTCGCCCGAGTTGCTGCTGGATGTCGCCCCGCGCCAGGAGGGCACCCACCTGCTCACCGAGCCCATCGCCGGGACGCGACCGCGGGGCGACACCCCCGAGGCCGACCGCGACCTGGAGCGGGACCTCACGGGCGACGAGAAGGAGCGTGCCGAGCACGCGATGCTCGTCGACCTGGAGCGCAACGACCTGGGGAAGGTCTCCGAGTACGGCTCCGTCGACGTTCGCGAGTACCGCCGCGTCGACCGCTACGCCGAGGTGATGCATCTCGTCTCGCTGGTGGAGGGCCGCCTGCGCGAGGGGTACGACGTGGCGGACGCGCTGGCCGCGACCTTCCCCGGCGGCACCATCACGGGCGCGCCGAAGCCGAAGACGATGGCACTCATCGACGAGGTCGAGTCGACACGGCGCGGCCCCTACACCGGGAGCGTCGGGATCTTCGGCTTCGACGGGCTTGCCACCTGCAACATCGTCATCCGGACGCTGGTCCGGACTGGTGACCAGTACGCGCTCCGGGTCGGCGCGGGTATCGTCCACGATTCGGACCCGGATGCTGAGTACGACGAGACGCTGGCGAAGGGTCGCGCGCTCGTTACGGCCGTCGACGAGGCGCTCGCGGATGCCGACCTCGCGGTCGAGGAGGTGTCGGCGGATTGAGCGCGGATACCGGCGCCGGAAGCACGGAGCGCTCGGGGGCCGACCCCGGCCGGCCGACCGTGCTGGTCGTCGACAACTACGACTCGTTCGCCTACAACCTCGTCCAGTACGTCGGCGCGCACGCCGAGGTGGTGGTCCGCCGGAACGACGCCGTCGATACGGACGATATCGCGGCGCTGGACCCGGACGGCATCGTCGTCTCGCCCGGGCCAGGGACGCCGGCCGAGGCGGGTGTCTCGATACCAGTGTTCCGCGAGTTGGCGTACCCGACGCTGGGGGTGTGTCTCGGCCACCAGGCGCTCTGTGCCGCCCACGGCGCCACCGTGGGCCACGCCCCCGAGGTCGTCCACGGCAAGCCCTCGACGGTCCGGCACGACGGCGCCGGGGTGTTCGCGGGACTTCCCGAGCGGTTCGAGGTCGGACGGTACCACTCCCTGGCGGTCGAGCGCGGCGAGTTGCCGGACGCGCTGGCGGTGACTGCCTGGACCGACGACGTCCCCGCGAGCGAGGCCAGTGGCGGCTCATTGGACGGGTCCGAGGGTGAACAGCGGGTGGTGATGGGCGTCCGCCATCGGGACCGCCCGCACGCCGGCGTGCAGTTCCACCCCGAGTCCATCCTCACCGACGCCGGGGAACGGCTCGTGGCATCGTTCTGCGGATCGCTCTGATACCTGCAAGTATATCCTCAAAATATGCGTTTTCAACAAATATGTTGGCCATATTTACTGTGTAGGGCCATTATATCTGGAAAAAGCGTGTGATATCTAGACACCGGGTCCCAGGTGTCCAACAGTAGAGGAAGCGCGAGAAGCGGCGGTCGCCTCGAGCCTGTCCGTCAGTGTTACCAGTCCGGTTTGTGGGGAAGCAGTACGGCGGCCGCGACAGCCGGACCCAGTATCAGGAGCAACAGCAGCAGTTCGGGCTGGGCGCTCAGCACGCCGAAGAGGGCCCACACCGGTTCCCGTCCGGCGCCCATGGCCCCCACGACGGCGGGTTCGTTGTACCACAGGATGGCCGCCGCCGCCCCGAGATAGAGGACGACTATCGTGACGCTCCGGACGACCAGCCAGAGGACCTTCCGCCAGAGGGGCAGGGCCTGCCACGCCCGGTACCGGGCCGGAACGGCCCGCCAGTCGATACGCTGTCCATCTCCCATACCCCCTCCAGCCCTCGCGAGAGCATAATCCCTCCTGCGGATGGGGCCCGCGGTCCGGGACCGGGATGGTTTCGCCCTCGACCCGGGCTGGGCACGGGAGTCGCCCCTCCGACGGGCGCTGGCGCGTCCCTACTGCTCGGGTGCGGCGGGACCCCCAGACCGCGCCAGGACGTATGTGTCGACGGCCCACTCGTGGGGCCACCCGGGACCGTTATAACCCGTCCCGGCAAAACGTCCTCTATGCCGGACTGCCCACTCGCGGAGGATTGCCCCAGTTTCTCCGAGCGCATCGAGGGGATGGGCTGTCAGCACTACGGCGACCGTGGTGGCGCCGAGTGGTGTCAGCACTACAACCAGCCGATCCGCGACCTGAAGTCCCAGCCGGTCAAGCCCGGTGAGGAGATCGTCGTCACCGTCGAGGACATCCACGAGAGCGGCGCGGGCGTCGGCCGCACCGAGGACGGCTTCATCGTCCTGGTCGACGGCGTGCTCCCGGACGCGCGGGCGAAGGTCCGCATCGACACCGTCCGCTCAAGCCTCGCCTGGGCCGAGGAGGTCGAGCGGCTCCCGATGGAGGACGAGGACGCCGCGGACGACGAGGACGACGGGCCGGGTGTCGACGATGCGGACCCTGCAGCCCAGCCCGACGAGGCCGAGGACGAGGCGGAGGGCGAGCAGAGCCGGCGCGCCAAGCGCGAGCGACTGGGCAGCCGGGACAACTTCTGGGGCAAGGACGACTGACGTGAGCGACCAGCTCCCCGACGTCGACGCCATCCTCGCGGAGGTGGGGTTCGACGCCGAGACGAGCGTCCTCACCCGGCGGCAGGCGGAGGTGCTGGTCTACCGCGAGCGGGGCATCGCACAGGCCGACATCGCCGCGGAGCTGGGCACCTCCCGGGCGAACGTCTCCTCGGTCGAGGCCAGCGCTCGCGAGAACGTCGCGAAGGCCAGAGAGACCGTCGCCTTCGCCGAGGCGCTCGACGCACCCGTTCGCATCGCCATCGACGCGGGAACCGACCTCTACGACGTTCCGAACCGGGTCTACACCGCGTGCGACGAGGCCGGAGTGAAGGTGACGCGCACCGCGCCCGAGCTGATGAAACTGGTCGGTGACGCCGCCGGCGACGCCGTACAGGGCCGGCAGGTCCGCACGGACATCACGGTCGCCGTCACGAACGACGGACAGGTGACGGTCCGGCGCTCCTGAACGCCCCTCGCGTGGGGGGCTGTGGGGTCGTGACCGCCGACGGAGTTATTCCGGTCGGGCACAACGGCTAGCCAGATGAGTGACCGGTTCGTGGTGGGACTGGGAGCCGGGGCCGACGGTAGAGCGGCCGTCCGCGCTGCGCTGGCTCGGGCCACGGGGGAGACCGACAGCGAGCCCCGAGACGCATCGTTCGCCGTCGTGTTCGCCTCCCCGGAGTACGACCCCGGTGAGGTGGCACGGACGGTGCGGGAGGCCACCGATGCCCCGTTGCTGGGGAGCACCTCGGCCGGGGAGTTCACACACCGGGAGTGGGCCTCGGGGAGCGTCGGTGTGGCGCTCTCGATGGGCGACGGCCACCGGGTCCACACCGGGCTTGGCCACGGCGTGACCGAGGACGAGGAGGCGGCCGTCCGCGAGGCCACGGGGGCGTTCCCGGACCGATCGGGCAGCCCGACGTCACACCCGTACCGGTCCGTCCTCAACCTGCACGACGGGCTGGCCGGGAAGGGTGAGGAGGTGACGCTGGCCAGCAAGGTCGAACTCGGTCCGGACGTGCGCATCGCCGGGGGGTCGGCCGGCGACGACCTCCGCCTGGAGGCGACGCACGTGATGGCCGACGACACCGTGGCGACCGACGGGGTGGCACTGGGGCTGGTCGAATCGCGGCAGGAACCGGCGATCAGCGTCGCGCACGGGCACAGCCCGGTGTCACCGCCGCTCAGGGTCACCGAGAGCGACGGGGCGGTCGTCCACGAGCTGGACGGGCGACCCGCCTTCGAGGTGTGGCGCGAGCAGATCCGCGACCGCGCCGCCGCGGACGGTATCGACGTGGACGCGTTCGAGGCCGGCGGCGAGGACCTCTCGACGGCGCTGACCAACTACGCCTTCGGACTCGTGACGGGCGATGGGCTGAAGATCCGCTGGCCGGGGCTGACGGACGAACCGGGGGAGTCGCTCCGGTTCGCCTGCTCGATGCCAGAGGGTGTCGTCCTCCGGGTGACCGCGGGGTCGCGCGAGGCACAGGTGGCCTCCGCCCGGCGGGCGGCCCGCGAGGCTCGCGAGTCACTGGACGGCGAGCCCGCGGGTGCACTCGTGTTCGACTGCATCTGCCGGTCGACCGCCCTCGGGGACGGGTTCTCGGCGGCGGTCGACGCGATGGCAGCGGAGCTCGACGCGCCGCTGCTCGGGTTCGAGACGTACGGCGAGGTGGCGATGGACCGCGACCAGTTGAGTGGCTACCACAACACCACGACGGTCATCTACCTCCTCCCACGATGACCCGGGTCGACTTCGGCGAACTGGTGACGGGACTGAGTGAGACCGTCGGCTACCGCCGGGCTCGCGAGGTGGTGGAGGCCAGCGTCGCGACCGTGGGCCCGGGCCAGCAGAGCGACTACTCCGTCGACGACGCCCTCCGGATCTGTGACGACATCGCCGCGACCCACGAGGCGCCGCTGTCGCTGGCCGCCCGCGCGCTACGCAACCGGCTCCGCGTCCGCCGGATCGACCGCTCGGCGACCGACGCCACCTCACTGTTCGAGAACGCGGTCGACCCAGCGGTCGAGGTGGCGTTCACCGGCGAAGGGGCCGTGGTCCGTCGGACGAACGGGCGGTTCGCCGACGCCTTCGGTGTCGACGCTGCCGCGGCGACCGGGTCGACGCTCTCCGAGTTGCCGGTTCCCCCGGACGACCCCGGCGAACTCGAGTCACTCCTCACCTCGCTCCGGGGCGGGGAGACGCTCGACGTGGAGGTGACGGGCGGCACCGACGGAGACGGGGACAGCGAACGGGTGTACCGGTTGCGTGGCATCGGCGCCCTCCAGGGCGAGGAGGTGACGAGTGCCTACCTCGTCTACACGGACATCACCGAGCGGCGCCGACGCCAGCGAGAACTGGAGCGGCGCAACGAGCACCTGGAGGCGTTCGCCAGCATCGTCAGCCACGACCTCCAGAACCCCCTTAGCATCGCGAAGGGCTACCTCGAGATCGCGCGCGACGAGGCGGACGTGCCACACGGCGAGGATATCGACGAGGCGCTGGACCGGATGGAGGAGATCATCCAGGAGATGCTGGTGCTGGCACGAAGCAGTCAGACCATCGAGGACCCCAGTCCCATCGATATCGAGCAGGTTGCGCTGGAGGCCTGGCGCCACGTCCCGACCGGCGATGCGAGGCTCGAACTCGGCGACCTGGGGCGGGTCCGCTCGGACTACACCCGCCTCCTCCACGTCTTCGAGAACCTCTACCGGAACGCCGTGGAGCACAGTTCGACAGGTGATCGTCCGGAGGCCGGCGATGCTGGGGGCGAAGCCTCCGAGCCATCGGTCGGCGACGCTCCCGACGACGCCGGCGAGCCGGTCGAGCCCCGGGCCGGAACGGCGGGCACCGAGGGCAGCGGAGAGGCGGCCGCCGCCGCCGGCGCTGGCGCTCCCGTCACCGTCCGCGTGTGGCTCGATGGGGACCGGCTCCACATCGCCGACGACGGGCCGGGGATGTCGGTCGAGCAGCGCGAGCAGGCCCTGGAGGCCGGCTACAGCACTCGGTCAGCTGGAACCGGGCTCGGCCTGTTCATCGTGAAGGAGATCGCCGAGGCCCACGACTGGGGCATCGAACTCGGCGAGAGCGAGGGCGGCGGGCTCCAGGTGACGATCCACGGCCTCGAGCGGGTGTAGTCGCGTCGACCCCCGCGACGGGGAAGGTTTACCGCGCCACCGGTCGAGCCGTCGGTATGGACCTCGAACTCGACGGCGACGCGGCACTGGTGACCGCCGGTAGCGCCGGCCTCGGACGCGCGAGCGCACTCGCACTCGCCGAGGCCGGGGCCGACGTGGCGGTCTGTGGCCGGACGGCCGAGCACCTCGACGACACCCGAGAGGTGTTGCGCGCGGCGGGCACGGGTTCCGTGCTCGCGGCCGAGGCCGACATCACGGAGAAGGAGGCGGTCGAGGGGTTCGTCGAGCGGACCGTCGACGAGTTCGGCCGCCTCGACCACGTCGTCACCTCGGCGGGTGGTCCGCCCTCCGGGCCGTTCCTCGACACGGACGACGGGGACTGGTACCGCGCCTACGACCTGCTCGTGATGTCGGCTGTCTGGACCACCCGGGCGGCGTACCCGCACCTCGCGGCCGCGAGCGAGGATCGCGACGGCGCCAGCACCATCGTCAACATCACCTCCCGCTCGGTGCAGGAGGTCATCGACGGCCTCGTCCTCTCGAACAGCGTCCGGCGTGCGGTCATCGGCCTGATGAAGACGCAGGCCCGCGAGTTCGCGCCCGAGGTCCGGGTCAACGCGGTCCTCCCGGGCGCCCACGAGACGGACCGCATCGGCGACCTCATCGAGCAGTCCGTCGAGCGCGGCGAGTTCGCCGACTACGAGGACGGCCGCGACTCCTGGAGCGAGGGCATCCCCCTCGACCGGATCGGACGGCCCGAGGAACTCGGCGAGGCCGTCGCGTGGCTCTCCAGCCCCGCGTCCTCGTACGTGAACGGGACCGCGCTGCCCGTGGATGGCGGGAGCCTCCGGAGCGCGTAGCGACCACGGGACACGCCACGAATTCGGTTTACCGCCGTCAGTCGAACTGGCGCGCGCTGGCGGCTGTGCCGCAGGCCAGCCGCCGCGCACGTGCGAGGGGCGAGAAGCGCAACGAGCGGAGCGAGTGAGCACCGCAGGCGGTTGGGGAGGCGTGAGGCTCACGCCACCCGACTGACCGGCTCGCGGTCACTGGTGGATTCGAAGGGGGAGCGCTCTGGACTCTCGCGCCTCGCTGTGCGCTTCCCTCGCTCCCTTCGGTCACTCGGTCCAGTGCTTACGTCGGCGTGCTTCGTCCAGAGCGTGAGGGCTTCCGAGGAGGTTCGGTTGTAGCACACTCGAGAGAATGCGAGGGATTCGAAGCCACACCAGAAGCAGCCATCGTGGCGAACGAGACGGCCTCGATACGGAACCCGTGGCCTTTTGCTGACCCACCCGCAATCCCCCACAACCAGATGGCCCGCTACCACATCGAGACGTACGGCTGTACGTCCAACCGGGGTGAGAGCCGCGAGATCGAGCGGCGCCTCCGTGACGCCGGCCACCACCCCGTCGACGGGCCCGAGGAAGCCGACGTGGCCATCCTCAACACCTGTACCGTCGTCGAGAAGACCGAACGCAACATGCTCCGGCGGGCCGAGGAGCTCGAGTCCGAGGTCGCGGACCTCATCGTCACCGGGTGCATGGCGCTGGCCCAGGGCGAGGAGTTCGCGGACGCGGATGTGGACGCGCAGGTCCTCCACTGGGAGGAGGTCCCGCAGGCGGTCACGAACGGGGAGTGCCCGACGACGACACCCGACGCCGAACCCGTCCTCGACGGCGTCGTCGGCATCCTCCCCATCGCACGGGGCTGCATGAGCAACTGCTCGTACTGCATCACGAAGTTCGCCACCGGGCGCATCGACAGCCCGAGCGTCGCGGAGAACGTCCGGAAGGCGGAGGCGCTGGTCCACGCCGGCGCGAAGGAACTCCGCGTCACCGGACAGGACACCGGCGTCTACGGCTGGGACGAGGGCGAGCGCAAGCTCCCCGAACTCCTCGACCGCATCTGCGACATCGAGGGCGAGTTCCGCGTCCGGGTCGGGATGGCCAACCCCGGCGGCGTCCACGGCATCCGCGAGGAACTCGCCGACACCTTCGCGCGCAACGAGGAACTGTACGACTTCATCCACCTCCCGGTCCAGTCCGGGAGCGACGACGTACTGGAGGAGATGCGCCGCCAGCACCGCGTCGAGAAGTTCCGCGACATCGTCGAGACGTTCGACGACCGACTCGAGCACTGGACGCTCTCGACGGACTTCATCGTCGGCTTCCCGACCGAGAGCGAGGGCGACCACGAGGCGTCGATGGAGCTGCTCCGCGAGGTCCGCCCGGAGAAGGTGAACGTCACGCGGTTCTCGAAGCGACCCGGAACGGACGCCGCCGACCTGAAGGGCCTCGGCGGGACCGTCAAGAAGGAGCGCTCGAAGGCGATGAGCGAACTCAAGCGCGAGGTCGTCCTCGAGGCCCACCGCGAGATGGTGGGCGACCGCCGGCGCGTCCTCTGCGTGGAGCAGGGCACCGGTGACTCCGTGAAGTGCCGTGACTCGGCCTACCGGCAGGTCATCGTCCAGGGCGCCACCGAACACGGCGTCGAACCGGGCGACTTCCTGGAGGTGGAGGTGACGGCCGCGGAGACGGTCTACTGCTTCGGCGAGCCGGTCCGGTCGGCCGCGGAGCGAGGCGACGGCGCGCGGACGCCAGCGGACGATTGAGGCCGCGATTCGCTCCGAATACTCGGCGTTCATCGGATATCGGCGGGTCTGTTCAGTAATCCGTCATTCAAAGGTCTCTTTGTGCCTCCAAGAGGCGTTTATCCCTCCCGGATGGAGCGACATCCATGACGGACGAGCCCTCCACGCGAGACTCACGACCGCATCGTTCCCGGCGTGCAGTCCTCGGCCTGACGGCCGGGGCCCTCGCGGGCGTCGCGGGCTGTATCGACCTCGGAAGCGGTGCCGGCGACGACGAGCCCTCACCCGCCGATCCAACGGCCACGCCGACGCCGACCGACCAGCACACGCCGACGGGCACGGGGCCGGGCGGATCACCGACGCCGGTCGACCCCGAGGACCTGACCTTGACCGGCACGTCGGTCCAGTCCTCGGTGCTGGGCGAGCACGTCATGGGCGGGTTCCTCGACCTGCGGACGAGCGAGGGCTGGCTGGTGTGCGTCGCCATCGGGGCCGAGAGCGGGCACAGACCCGATGGAACCGCGCGAACGTTCCAGCGCGCGCCGGGCTACCCGCCGCGTGGTGCGCTCGAACTCCGGCTGGAGGGCGGCACCGAGACCGCCCACGAGGAGTCGCGGCGGCGGAACTACGCGCTCGTCGGCGACGCGGCAGCCGCCTGGACCGTGTTCGAGCTCTCGGCCGGGGTCGACCCGGACTCGGCCACCGTCGCGTGGCCCGCGGCGGAGCAGACGCTGGGGAGCCTCCCGAGCGCGGCGCTGGACCGCATCGCTGGGGAACCGCCCGCGTTCACGCTCGAATCGTTCGTCGCGGGCGAGCCTGGGACGACGCCCGGGCCGACGCCACACCAGTCGCCGACCCCGGGCCACGACGACTTCCCGACCACGACCGTCGAGTACGAACTCGCGGTCCGCAACGAGGGCGGTGCGGGCAGCTTCCGCGGAGTGCTCGACCACGAGACCCCCAGAGAGGGGTTCATCGCGGACTACAGCCAGGGCGACGTGCGCGTCGCCGCGCCGTTCGAGGCGGGCGAGCGCCGCACGCTCACGGGCGAGTACACCCTCTACCACCGTCAGGAGCAGGCGACCGTGCAGGTCCGAGCGGCGACGGCCGGGGGCGAGGCCACGTCCCGGGTGGCGACGGACGACTGAGGGAATCCTCGTCGTCCGCGCTCAGAGCGCGATGCTCACCACGAGGAGCAGCCCCAGCACCGACAGCATCGCCAGCGTCGTGCCGAGCATCACGCGCTCGCCCAGTTCGACCGGGTCGGCCACCCCGTACCGACCGCCGAGCCACTCCGTCCCGACGCGGACGAGGCGGCCGCCGTCCAGCGGGTACGCGGGGATGCAGTTGAACGCCGCCAGCTGGACGTTCAGCCACACGAGCCAGAACAGGCCGTTCGCCAGCGCGAACCCGGCGTCCCCGAACGCGGCGAGCGGGCCCGTCAGCTCGTACAGCGACCGTGCGGGGCCGACGAAGCCGGCGAAGTTGTAGCGTGCGAGCCCGGTCACGCCAGCGAGCGGCAGCAGGAGGAAGGCGAAGGCCCGCCCGAGGAGGCCATCGGCGCCCGTCGCCGGGATGCCCCCGCCGCGGAGCGCCGTGAGGTACGTCCCCGTGTCGTGGACGCCGACCCCGAAGTCGGAGACGACCAGCCCGGAGATGCCCGCCTCCGGGACGATACCGACGACCGGCTCCGAATCGCCACCGAGAGTGACCGGCAGTTCACGACGGGTGCCCGCGCCCCGGGAGCCTTCCGTGGGGACGTAGGCCACGACCCGTATCTCGTCGCCCGGGTCGCGGTCGGCGAGCGCGTCCGCCAGCGCCGCCAGGTCCAGCGTCCGGTCGCCGTCGACCCGGACCAGGACCACCCGCTCCCCGGCCGGGAGGCCGGCCGCGGCAAGCGCCCCGCCCTCGGCGACCCGGCCCGACAGTCCCATGGCCGCGACGACCGTCCGGGTGCGGTCGTCGCCGTAGCTCGGCGACGAGGGGTCGAAGCCGGGGTCGATGGTCCCGGCCCGGACACGGAGCGTGGCCACCTCGCGGCCGTCGAGGGCAGCCCGGAACGCGTCGTCGCTGGAGACGTTCGTCCCGTTGACCGCCACCACCGTCTCCGGCGTCGTCAACGGCGCGCCGTCGGCTGCCTGGACGACCGTCGGCTCCGGCCGAACCTCCACTGGTGGCCCGTCGGCCCGTTCGACCCGGACCGTCCCGGAAACGTTCGCGAGCGCGGCGTCGAGGTCCGCTTCCGACCGGACGGGTGTCCCGCTGACGCTCGTCAGCACGTCGCCGTGGTCGATGCCGGCATCCGCGGCCGGTGCGCCAGCGAAGGCCCCGCCGACCGCGACCCCCGGGACGGGCTGGACGCTCCCGAGGACCAGCACCAGCGCGAGGAACGCGACCACGGTGAGGACAACGTTGTTGACCGGGCCGGCGGCGAACATCCGCGCCCAGCCCGGCAGGTTCTCGCGCTCGTCGCTGGCCTCGTCCGGGAGGACGTACGCCCCGGCGGGAATCACCGTGAGCAGGAAGAGGCCGACGCTGTCGACCTCTATCTCCTCGACGCGGCAGTAGATGCCATGGCCGCCCTCGTGGACGACGAGCCCCGCGAGGACGGCAAACAGGATCTCCGGCGCGGCCGCCGGCGGCAGGAAGCGGTTGACACCCGGGATGACGAGGACGCTCCCCGGCGAGTCGATGGGCGAGGCCCCGGGGTCGGCGAGCGCGGCCGCCCCCACCAGCAGCACGCCGACCGCCGCGAACGCCATCGCCACACCCACCCCCGCGAGCCCCAGGGTGCCGACGCCACGCCACAGCCGCCGGGGGCGAGCGAGCCGGCCGAGCAGCGCCCGCCCGCGGGTCGACGAGAGCGTCACGAAGGGGCCGGTGACGCTGACGCCCTCCGGGAGCCGCCCCGTCCGTTCCAGGAGTTCCGCGACGGCTGCGAAGGCGACGACGGCGACCGCGACCGGGAGGGCGTCGACCATCGCACGGGGGGTCTCACCGGGTCGCCAAGAAGTGTCTGGGTTTCCACGTGGGGAAGGCGATCGCCGTCGATGGTCGGGCACGACCGGGGCCGTGTCAGGGCCGTTCCAATCCGTCGAGGTTCGCGGTGCCGTCGGGAGCACGGGTCGCTCGCCCCGTCGCGCCGCACGCACCACATCGGTACTCGACCCAGCGCCCGTCGCCCCGCCCCGGCTCCTCGACGGCCGAGGCCGTGATGGGCGTGACGTGGCCGCCGCAGTCGCAGTTGACCGGCCCGACCGCCTCGGCCGTCGCCGTCGTCACCACCGCCGCGTGGACCATCCACTCCCAGGACCAGAACCGCGTGTTGCCGAGGACGTGCCAGTCGAGCACCCAGTCCAGCCACTGGCCGAGGTCCCAGACGGACTCGGCGCCGGCGGTCGCGAGGAACGCGTCGAGGTCCGGGAAGTCGGTCGTCTCCTCGATGAACGCCGGCGTGAACAGGGTCGACACGACGGCCTCCGGGGTCGCAGCGAGCCCACGCAGGGCCTCACGGTCGACCGTCACGAGTGCCGTCTCGACGGACTCACGGTGGTCGCGGATCAGCGACCCCACCTCAGCCGCCGGCTCCTGCTCGGGCCCCATCACGTGATCCGAGGGCCTCCGTCGGGTTGTGCCTTCCGTCCCGCGGTCCCAGCGACCGATCCTCAGCCCCGTCCGGGGTCCGAGCTGGACCGTGATTCCGCGTTGGAGCCCCCTTCAGTCCCCCCGGCGTCACTCGCCAGCCGGTCCACGTCGGGGTCGTCCTTCCACTCGCCCAGCTCCTTCGGGTCGACGTGGACGAACACGTCGTCGACCTCCGGCAGCTCCCGGATGGCCTCCATCACGGCCGTCTCGATGTCGTGGGCCTCGTTGAGCGTCCGCTCGCCGGCCACCTCGATGTGGAGCGAGACGTCGACCTCCGGGCCGACGTAGTGGGCGATGACGTCGTGGGCACCCTCCACGTCGGGATGGTCGAGCGCCCGTCGGACGATCTGCGCCCGGAGGTCCTCCGGGGGAGCGCGGCCGACGAGGTAGGTGACGTTGTCACGCACGATCTCGACGCCGGTGTAGGCGATGGCCGCGGCCACCAGCAGCGCGGCCGCGGGGTCGAGCCACGGGTGGCCGGCGGCCGCCCCCAGCACGCCGAGAAGTGCCGCACCGGCGGCGAGGATGTCGTTGCGGTTGTCCAGCGCGGTGGCGCGGAGCGCGGGCGACCGGCGCCGCTGCGCGACCCCGAGGACGTAGCGGTAGAGCCCGAACTTGACGACGGCCGTCATGGCCAGCACCGCGATGGCCGGCGCCCCGCCCGAGACCGCCACGTCACCGGACAGCAACGCCCCGAGGGCGTTCCGGGCGACGACGCCGGCGGCCAGGAAGACGCCGAGCGCGACGACCAGCGAGACGAACGGCTCGATGCGCTCGTGGCCGTGGGGATGCTCGAAGTCCGGCGGCTGCGTGGTGAGGTAGAGCCCGCCCAGCACCACCACGGAGTAGACGGCGTCGGCGAGGCTGTTGACCGCCTCGCCGCCGACCGCGAGGCTGCCGGTGAGGTACCAGACGGCACCCTTCGCGGCCGCGAGAACGAGGTTGACACCGAGGACGAGCAGGCCCACCCGCCGGAGCACGTCACTCCGGCGTCGGTCCGCGGCCCCCCCCTCGCCGCCGTGCCCGCCGCTCCGGGAGTGCGTCCCCGTCTCGGGGGTCGTGCCTGCCTCGGCGTCGGACATCACCGGTGGTGGTCTCCCCTCGCACTAACCCCTGTCGGGTGCCGGCGGCGCTGGGGTCGGGGGCCGGGTCGAGGATCCGAAGCCATCGCCGTGGGTCACTCGAGGTCGAGGCGGACCGCCCGGTCCGGACCGGGGTCCTCGGCACCGTCCTGGGCGGCGAAGGCGTCGTGGAGTCGGTCGTACGTGTCCTCGAGGGCCTCGACGATGACCTTCGTGTCGGAGACGACCGGCATGAAGTTGGTGTCGCCGCTCCAGCGTGGGACGACGTGCGTGTGGAGGTGGTCGTCGATGGAACCGCCGGCGGCGTCGCCGCCGAGGTTCTCGCCGGTGTTGACGCCGTCGGGTCCGAACGCAGCGTCCAGCGCGTCCAGCGTCCGTGCCTTGAGTTTCGCGTGGTCGAGGAGGGCCTCGTCCGACAGGGCGCCGAAGTCGCCGCCGTGTTCGAGCGGGATGACCATCGCGTGCCCCGGGTTGTACGGGTAGTTGTTGAGCAGGACGAACGCGTGGGCCGAGCGCGCGACGACCCGGGCCTCGCGGGCGTCCTCGCGCCCGGGGAGCGCACAGAACGGGCAGCCCATCTCCGGGTTCTGGTCGTCGGGGTCGCGCTCGACCCACTCGATGCGCCACGGGGCGAACACCTGGTCCATGCCGGCGGGAGGGCCAGGAGGGGTATCAGTCTCCCGGCGGCCGTCCAGCTGTCGGGGGTGATACCCACGGGAACGCAGGGCCACTACCTTCCGGTTGGGTGGACGGCGAACCCACTCGCCCGCTCGCACGGCGACTCGGACGGCACACCAGCAGGCCCGCTCGACGCATGGACTGAACGTTCAGTTCAGAGCTAGAATAAAAGGTTGTTGGCCGTTCAACGGTTTGAACGGTCGAAACGCCCCGGTCGAACGGGGCCAGAACGTTCATCCACGCCTGTCCTGCCGCTTCCGGCTTCATGACCCGTATCCGGGCCGTGAACGGTCCGAACTCCCCGAACCGTCTGGGGTTCTTACGATGCTCTCGGTCCTGCATATCGGTGATGTCAGTGAATGTGCGGTCGGACGACGGGGACATGGTCGAGGAGTGCGCGGCCTGCGGCCGCGAGACGGCCCACCGGGTCTCGGTGGAGATCCGAACGGAGAGCACGAAGGCGGAGAACGCGGAGTTCTCCCGCGAGCCGTACCGGGTCGCGACCTGTCTGGTGTGCGGTGACGAGGACGCGGTACGGATGAACAACGCGTAGACGCTCCGGCGTCGCTTCTGCTGCCCAGGTGATGCGGAGGCCGCTCGCTGCCGCGAGTGTCGCCTACCGCGAGCGCGTCGTGACCTCGCAACCGTCCTCGGTGACGATGACGGTGTGCTCCTTCTGGCTCACCAGATAGCCGTCCTCCTCCTTCAGGACGGGATACCCGTGGACGACACCGTTCTGCTCCAGCCGCCGGAGCGCCATCTCCGCGCGGGAGGTGTCGAGCCAGCGGGTGGCGAACGGGAGGGTCTTGAACTCCTCGACGATCTGCTCCAGCGCCTGCCGGGCCTGTCGGTTCCGGACGGAGGCCTCGCGCTCCAGGGCGAAGATCTCCTCCTCGCTGCCCTCCTTGACCTTCCCACTCCCGTCGGTCGCGAACGGTTCGATGGCGACCACGTCGCCCGCCTCCAGGGTCGCCCCCTGCGAGACCGCGCGGTTCGGGATGTTGGGGCTGGTGTGTTGCTCCCAGTGCCCCAGGCCGTGGCCGGTCAGGTTGACGACGGGGTTGAACCCGTACCCCTCGATGACGTCCTCGACCTCGGCACCGATCTCGCCCGTGGAGACGCCGGCCTCGACGACATCCAGGGCGGCCTCCAGGGCCTGCTCGGAGGCCTCCGCGAGTTCGGCGTTCCCGGAGAGGTCGACCGTCACGGCGGTGTCGGCCAGCCAGCCGTCGACGTGGACGCCGATGTCGAGGTTGATCATCTCCTCGCCGAACGTGGAGTCGTCGTCGACGGAGGGGGTCGCGTGGGCGGCCTCCTCGTCGATGCTGATGTTGACGGGGAAGGCCGGTTCCCCCCCGAGGTCGCGGATGCGGTCCTCGGCCCACTCCGCGATCTCGAGGTGGCTCCCCCCGACCTCGACCTTCTCGGCCGCCTCGTCGCGCACCTGGGCGAGGATCTTCCCCGCCTCTCTGTGCTTCTCGTACTTCTCGTCGTCGAGCACACTCATGGGTCCGGATTCGCCGGAACCCCTCAAAGGGGTTGCGCTCGTGTGGGCCCAGCGAGGCGTGGCCGGCGGGCGATTCGAGCGCGCGACCGGCGAGGAGGCCACCGAGTGACCACGCGGTGCGACGCGAGGGGGCTACCGAGTAGGTATGTTATCTGTTGTCTCTATAGATTATTCTAACTATTGTCGTATTGTGTGCCAAAATTATATATTTCTCCTCCGCGTTGACCGTGCATGGACGATGCCTCGACGCCGGCGCCGGAGGCAGTAGATGGGCCACCCGTCATGACAGGACCAGACGCAGGGGACGCCCGCATCGGGCGCGGCGACCTCTCCCCCACGGTGGCGCCGTATCATCTCCGCCTCGACGAAGCAGCGTACGACAACATCTACCTCGTGGGCGATGTCCACGGTTGCCTCGCCGAGCTGGAGGCGCTCGTCTCCGACATCGACCCCGGGCCCCACGACCTGCTGCTGTTCGTGGGGGACCTCGTGCGCAAAGGGCCCGACAGCGACGGCGTGGTGGAGTACGTCCGGCAGTTGCCGAACGCCTACAGCGTCCGTGGCAACAACGAGGACAAACTCATCGAGGGCCGGAAGGAACTCGACGCACTCGACGACTCTACCGTCGAGGGCTACCTGGGCTCGCTGCCGGTCGTCATCAGCTTCGGGGACGCGATGGTGGTCCACGGCGGCGTCGACCCCCGGCAGGACCTCGCGGACCACGACATCGAGGAGCTGCTCAACTTCCGTGCGGTCCCGCCGGAGAACGGCTACGACGGTCCGTTCTGGTGGGAGACCTACGACGGCCCGACCACGGTGTTCTTCGGGCACACGGTCCTGGACGACCCCGTCGTGACCGACCACGCGGTCGGTCTCGACACCGGCTGTGTCTACGGCGGCCAGCTGACGGCCTACAACTACCGGACCGGCGAGTTCCACAGCGTCGAGGCGTTCGACACCTACCAGAGTCGACCGGACCGCAAGTTCCTGGACCCGACCGACCCCGCCATCTCGGAGTGACTATCCGGGACCCCGGGACCGTGTCGCGCCGGCGACCCGTCCACCCGACCCGAATCGTTTTGCGGCAGAGCGCGGTGGGTTCACCATGAGCGAGCAGGAGTCCTCCGAGCCCGAAGCGACCGAAGAGACCGACGACCCCGGTGGGACGGGGGAGACACGGAACGCTACGGCGGACGCCGACGCCGACCGGGACGGCACAGCAGGGACCGAGAACGGGGCCGACGTGGCGGCTGTCGACGGTCGGACGCCGGTCACGGCCGCACACACGGAGGACGACTCGGACGGTCCGCCCTACGGCCTCGCGCGATACGGCGGTGCGGTCCCGGACCCCCCCGTCGGAGACGACGTGGACCTCTCGGACCAGGCGTTCTACCTCAACCGCGAGCTGGCGGAGCTCTCCTTCCACGAGCGGGTGCTGAACGAGGCGCTCGACGACCGGAACCCGCCGCTGGAACGCGCGAAGTTCCTCTCTATCATCACCCGCAACCTCGACGAGTTCTTCATGAAGCGGGTCGGCGGGCTGAAAGAGCAGCTCGACGCCGGTGTCGCGGAGACGTTCCCGGACGGCCGGAACCCCCACGAGACGTGGCTCGATGCGCTCTCGACCGCGCGCGATCTCTTCGAGGCGGCCGCCCGGTGCTGGCGCGAGGACGTCCGTGATACGCTGGCCGAGGCCGGCGTCCACGTCCACGACCACGACGACCTCGACGGCGACGAGCAGGCTGCGCTGCGGTCGTACTTCGAGGCGGCCGTCCTCCCGACGCTGACACCGCTGACGTACGACGCCAGCAAGTCGTTCCCGTTCATCTCCAACCTCTCGCTCTCGCTCGCGGTCCGTACGCGGGAGGGCGATGGGGACCCGCGGTTCTCCCGCGTGAAGATCCCCGAGAACCGCCCCCGACTGGTCGACCTCGACGACGTACTGGCGACCCACGGCGACGGCACGACCGGCGCGTTGCAGGACGACACGAGCATCCACCGGCCGGCACGGTTCGTCCCGCTGGAGCAGGTGGTGGCGGCGAACCTCGACCTGCTGTTCCCGAACGTCGAGGTGCTGGACGCGGCCCCGTTCCGGGTCACCCGGAACGCCGAGGTCCGCCGCAACGAGGACGTGGCTGAGGGGCTCATCCAGAGCATCGAAGGGGTCCTCCGGGACCGCCGGTTCGCGACCGTCGTCCGCCTCGAGGTGGACGAACGGATGGACGAGTCCACGCGCCGGCTCCTGCTCGACCAGCTCGAACTCGAGGAGCGCGAACTGTTCGAGCGCGAGGGGCCGCTCGACTTCCGGGACCTCTCGCGACTGACCGACCTCGACCGGCCGGACCTCAAGCTGCCGGGCTGGCAGCCCCAGCCACACCCCCGGTTCGCCGACCACGAGGGGTCGGAGCTGTTCGCCGCCATCCGCCAGGGCGACGTGCTCGCACACCACCCGTACCACTCGTTCGAGGGGACCGTCCAGGCGTTCCTGGGAGCCGCCGCGAGGGACGACGACGTGCTCGCCATCAAGTGCGCCATCTACCGGACCGCACAGGACTCGAAGGTCATCGAGTCGCTCATCGAGGCCGCGCGCAACGGGAAGCAGGTCGCGGTGATGGTCGAGTTGAAGGCCCGCTTCGACGAGGCGAACAACCTCCGCTGGGTCCGCCGGCTCGAGGAGGAGGGCATCCACGTCGCCTACGGGAGCATCGGGCTGAAGGCCCACGCGAAGTGCGCGCTCGTCGTCCGTGACGAGGGCGTGAACGGCGAGAGCGGGACCGGCCAGACCGGCGACGGCCCGGCCGCGAACCGTGGCGTCGGGCTCTACTCCCACGTCGGTACCGGCAACTACCACGCCGGGACCGCGAAGCTGTACGCCGACCTCGGACTCCTCACGGCCGACCGCCGCGTCGGAAACGACCTCGTCCGCCTGTTCAACTTCTTCACCGGTCACTCTCGCGAGAACGAGTACGAGCGCCTGCTCGTCGCGCCGACGGGGCTGCGCGACCGCGTGACCGACCTGATTCGGGCGGAGGCCGCCGCCGCACGCGACGGCGAGGGTGCCCGCATCGTCGCGAAGCTGAACGCGCTGGAGGACCCCGCCATCGTCCGGGAGCTGTACGAGGCCTCGATGGCCGGCGTGGAGATCGACCTCGTCGTCCGGGGCATCTGCCGGCTCCGCCCCGGCATCGAGGGCGTCAGCGAGACCGTCACGGTCCGCTCGGTCGTCGGGCGCTTCCTCGAACACGCCCGGATCTACCACTTCGAGAACGCCGACCCCGCGTTCTACATCGGGAGCGCCGACTGGATGACCCGCAACCTCGACCGCCGCGTCGAGGCCGTCGTCCCGGTCGAGGAGCCGGCGCATCGCCGCGAACTCGCGTCCATCCTCGACCTCCAGCTGGCCGACACCCGCCGCGCCTGGGAGATGGGCCCCGACGGGGACTACCGCCAGCACCGGCCGGACGGGACGGCCATCGACACCCATGAGACGCTGATGGCCCGGGCCAGCCAGGGAGCCGCCGTCGGCGACCCCGCCGGGTTCGAGGACGTACCGGTGGACGTGCGCGAGTCGCTGGAGGACTGACCCGGTCGGATGGAGGGGGCGTCCCCGGTCGCGGTCTGCTACAGCCTCACCGAGAAGGGCGCGTCGCTGGGTCCCGTCCTCGATGAACTCGGGGACTGGGCTGACGACCGGGTCGCGTTGCCCGACGACGTACCGGTCGAGGAGTCGGCCTCCCGTCCGGGACCCTGACCCCGCGAGACCGGTGGGGAACCACTATGCCGCGGCCGGACGGAGTCGGGGTATGAGCGATACCGAGGAGGAGCGCGGGCCGATGGCGGCCGCGGCGCGGACCGCCGTCCGGCAGTGTCTGGAACTCGATGCGGACGAGTCGCTGGCCGTCGTGACCGACGAGAAGCGCGAGGCCATCGGCGAGGAACTCTACCTCGCGGGGAGCGAGGTCACCGACGACGTCTCGCTGGTGCGCTACCCGGTCGGCGACCAGCACGGCGAGGAGCCGGCGACGGGCGTCGCCGCGGCCATGGCGGGCTGTGACGCCTTCCTCGCCCCGACGAGCAAGAGCATCAGCCACACGAGGGCCCGCAAGGAGGCCTGCGGCGGCGGGGCCCGGGGCGCGACGCTCCCCGGCATCACCCCCGAGGTGTTCGAGACGGGGCTGGCCGCCGATTACGGCGCTATCGCCGAGGAGTGCGACCGGATGCTGGCGAAGGTGGCCGACGCCGAGACGGTCCGCGTGACGACCGACCTCGGGACGGACATCACGTTCCGGCCCGGGAGCCGGGAGTGGCTGGCCGACACCGGGGATATCGCCGAGCCCGGGTCCTTCTCGAACCTCCCCGCTGGCGAGGTGTTCGTCGCGCCCGAGACCGCCGACGGCCGGTTCGTCGTCGACGGGACGATGGACCCGCACGGCCTGCTCGACGAGGGACAGACCATCACCTTCGAGGTGGAGGACGGGCAGGTGACGGACATCGACGACGAGACGATGCGCGGGGAGTTCGAGCGCGCGGCCGAGACGGCGGGCGATGCCGCCTACAACCTCGCGGAACTCGGCATCGGCACCAACACCGGTGTCACGGAACTCGTCGGCAGTGTGCTGCTCGACGAGAAGGCCGCCGGGACCGTCCACATCGCCGTCGGGGACGACTCCGGTATCGGTGGCGATACGGAGGCGCCCATCCACCAGGACGGTATCATCCGGAACCCGACGGTCGAGGTCGACGGCGAGGCCATCGACCTGCCCGAGGGGGTCTGAGCGGTCGCGGGGCGGTCCCGCCCTCCGCACCCATCACGCTCCGCCGGCGAACCGCTCCAGTGCGGCGACGACGGCCTCGGGGTCGTCGAGGTCGCTCGCGTCCATCGTCCGGGCGGGCCGCCAGCCGCGGTACGCGATGGTGACGGCGCCCTCGGCGTCGTGCTCGACACCCGCGATATCGCCGGCATCGAGCAGGTACCGGACCTGTGGGTTCCCGTACACGAGCGTCGTGTCGCCGAGCCAGTACTGCGTCTCGTTGGCGCCCTGCGCCGCGAAGGCGAACGCCAGCCCGCCGGCACCCAGCAGCGACGGGTCGCGGAGCCACAGCACGGCCCCCAGGACGACGAGGCCGGAGAGCCCGCCCGCGGCGTACCAGACGTACCGCCGCCGTCGTGCGGGTCGTGCGCGCCAGGTCAGTGGCTCGGAGCCGGCCAGCCGTGCCCGCGCCTCGGCGTTCCGTCCCATGACACGGAGGAACCAGCCCAGCACCGACGCGATGGCGCCGCCGACGAGGAGCGGCGCGGCCGGGCCGAGCGACCCGACCGCGACACCAGCGGCGACCAGTCCCAGGCCGCCGAGCGTCGGGAGCCACGACCGGCCCGCCGCGTACAGCGCCCGTGGGCGGAGCCAGCTGGGCGTCCCGAGGCGGGCGAGCGCGGCCGCCACGAGGACCGTGCTCCCGAGCCAGGACCCGACGGCCCCGACGGCCCCGAGGGCAGTGCTCGCGTCGCGGGCAGCGAGCGCCGACACGACGGCTGCCGCCACGACGGTGGCGGCGTACAGCGCGAGGACCAGCCGGTAGGTGGGGCCCGCGTCATCTCTCGGGGACACGAGCGGAGGGGGAGCGCCCCGTCGCATAAGCCTTGCTGGCGGGGAGACGGCGACCCGACGGACTGGACTTTTCCCGGCCGCCGGCGTCGCTCGCACATGGACACCGACACCGGGGGCGGCTCCGGCGACGACGGAGCCCCGGACCGACCGCTCGTGGCGCTCGTGATGGCCGGCGGCACCGGAACGCGACTCTATCCGGCGAGCCGGCCGGGCCGCGAGAAGCAGTTCCTCGACTTCGGGACCGGTCGGTCGCTACTCGCCCGGACCGTCGAGCGCGCGGCGTTCGCCGACCGGACGTTCGTCCTCGCCTCGCCCGCGACGGCCGAGCGCGCCCGCGAGTCGGTCGCGGACCTCGACCACGAGGCGACCGTACTCGTCGAGCCAGCCGCCCGCGACACCGGCCCCGCGCTCGTCTACGCCGCTCACCGCGTCCGCGAGGCCGTCGGGGAGTGCGTGCTGTGCTGTCTTCCGAGCGACCACCACGTCGGCGACGGGTTCGCCGCGACGATGGAACGGGCGGCGGGCGTCGCCGTCGGTACCGGTGGACTCGTGCTGCTCGGCATCGAGCCGGACAGCGCGGCGACGGGCTACGGCTACCTCAAGCCCGGCGACGCGCGCACCCTCGACCACGACAGCGACGGCGACGACAGCGGCTACCACCCCGTCGAGCGGTTCTACGAGAAGCCCGACGCCGGAGCCGCGGCCCGCTACCGGCAGTCTGGCTACCTCTGGAACGCCGGCACGTTCGCGTGGACGCCCGAGGCGCTGCTCGCGGCCGCGCGGGACTCCCCCCTCGCGCCGCTGGTCGACGCCTGTGAGGAGGGCGTCCCCGAGGCCGGGTACGACGATGTCGACGACGTGAGCATCGACTACGCGGTGCTGGAGCGACACGGGGGCGCGGGCGGTGGCGGTGACGACGCGGGCGACGACGAGACGGGCGACGGGCACGACGTGTTCGTCGTCCCGGCCGACTTCGAGTGGGACGACCTCGGGACGTGGGACGCGCTGGACTCGCTCGTCGAGCGGGACGCAGACGACAACGTCGTCGCCGGGGAGGGCCGCTCGCTCGCCATCGACAGCGAGAGCTGCACGCTGGCCACCGGCCCGGACGCCCACGTCACGGTCGTCGATGTCGACGACCTCGTGGTGGCGACCTACGACGGGCGGACGCTGGTGATTCCGGAGCGGCGAGCAGACCGGGTGCGAGAGGTCGTCGACGCGCTCAGGGAACGGGGCGAGTACCCCGGGTGAGGGCGGCCAAGCACTGTCGCCACGCTCCCCGGGAACGAATCCGTCCGCGAGACCCGCTTGCAGGCGGACTGGCTACTCGGCCCCACGCGTGCGGGGCCGCAACTGCGGTCAGGCAGTCAGACGACGCGTCTCACTGATTGATCGCGGCGTCCAGCGAGTCGATGGCACCGCCCAGGGTCGCGATATGCTTGCGCAGGTTCTTCGCGATGGCATCGGCGGGCAGCTCGCCGCCCGAGATATCCTCGAAGAACCCACCAGCGGCGTTGGTGTAGCCGTCGAGGTTCTCGATCGCCTCGGCCTGCCCCTGCCTGTCGTCGCCGGCGGTCGCGGCGGCGTAGTCGACGAAGAAGCCGATGTGGTCGCGCCACAGGCTCAGGAACGCGTCGCGGTTCTCCTCACCGGCCAGCTGACCGATCGCGTCGGCGAGCTCTACGGAGTTGGTGTCGAGCGTGCCCGCCGCCGCCTCGAACGCGCCGCTGTCGAGGCCCGCGGCGTAGCCGGTCTTGACAGTGATGCCGGCCAGGTACACGTGCTCCTGCAGTCCGGCAGTGAGGCCGACGCGCAGCCCCGCTGCCTCCGACTCGGTGTCGCCGTTCAGGTCGAGGGCCGCGGCCAACCCGCTGGACAGCACGCCGGCGCTTCCGACCACGTGGTCACCGGCGGCTTTCAGGTCATCGAACGCGCTGGCCTCACCCGCCGCGAACGCGTCGATCGCGGCCGACAGCGTGTCGATGTGGGCGTCGAGGTTCTCCGTCACGGCGCCGGCCGGCAGCTCGCCGCCCGAGATGTCCTCGAAGAACTCGCCCGCGGCGTTGGTGTAGCCGTCCAGGTCGTCCAGCGCGGCCTGGCGACCCTCGTCGTCGTCCTCGGCGGCCGCGAGCGCGTAGTCGACGAAGAAGCCGATGTGGTCGCGCCACAGGCTGATGAACGCCTCGCGGTTGTCGGAGCCGGCAGCGTTGCCGATGACGTCGGCGAGCTCCACGGTGTTCTCGTCGAGCGATTTGGCAGCGAGGTCGAACTCCTTGCTGTCGGGGCCGAAGCTGTAGGCAGCGTCGACCGCGTAGCCGGCGAGGTAGACGTGCTCCTGCAGGAGCCCCGTCAGCGTCGCGCGAAGCCCTGCTGCTTCACTCGAGGCGTCACCGCCGAGGTCGGCGCCGGTGGCGATACCGCCTGCGAGCACTTTGGCCGACCCCTCGACGTGGCCAGCGGCCTTCTTGGTGTCGGCGTACGGGTTGCCGGTGCTGGTGGTTTCGACGGCGAACGATGCCTGCCCGCCCGACGACCCGGACCCGGACCCGGACGAGTCCGGGGTCGGGGTCCCTCCGCTGTTGGAACTGGAACAGCCCGCGAGGGTCGCGAGCACTGCAGCGCTGCCTGTTTTCAGAACGGTACGTCGATTGAATCGATCGGATACTCCGTTGGACACATACTGGTCAATACCGGACCAACCTATGCGTCTTCGCCGAACTGCACCCGGACTCTCTCCCAAATGTGTACCACACAGCACCCCTGTGTGTGATGTTCTCTGGGCGGAACGCCACGACCAGCGACGGCCAGTGCTCCCCTCGAGCGAGAGACTCGCGGACGAGGATATCGGTTACCCTCGCCTCCGAGCTGGCCTTCTACCCTCATCTTTGTTCAAAATAGCACAACTATCGGTATTAGTCGACTAAATTGGAACTACGCTTTGAAACGACAATATTATCTATTTTTACAGGCGTGAACAGCTCTCGACGAGATCGGCGCGGGATACCGACCAGACGCGCCGACCGCCAGCCCTGCCCGGAACGCACCACCTAAATGCGACCACCTCACACGGTTCGGTAATGAACGGTAACAGTTTCGGGCGGCTCTTCCGGTTCACGACGTTCGGCGAGAGTCACGGCGAGGCGATGGGGTGTACCGTGTCGGGGTGTCCCGCCGGCGTACCCATCGACGAGGAGACGGTCCAGCGCGAACTCGACCGGCGCAAGCCCGGCCAGTCGATGATCACCACCTCGCGGGGCGAACCCGACGAGGTGTCCATCAAGTCCGGCGTACAGGACGGTTACACCACGGGCACGCCCATCGGGATGGTCATCCAGAACAAGGACGCCCGCTCGGGCAAGTACGAGCCGTTCGTCACGGCGCCCCGGCCCTCACACGGCGACTACACCTACTCGTCGAAGTTCGGGACGCGCAACTGGGGCGGCGGCGGACGCTCCTCGGCCCGCGAGACGGTGAACTGGGTCGCGGCGGGCGCCGTGGCGAAGGCCGTCCTCGAGGCGAGCGACCACGACGTGCAGATCAAGGCCCACGTCAACCAGATCGGCGACATCGAGGCCCCCGAGGTGACGTTCGAGGAGATTCTCGAACACAGCGAGGCGAACGAGGTCCGCTGTGCTCACCCCGAGACGGCCGAGGAGATGCGCGACGCCATCGACCGGTACCAGGAGGAGGGCGACTCCATCGGCGGCTCCATCTACTTCGAGGCACGTGGCGTGCCACGCGGGCTGGGTGCGCCGCGGTTCGACGCGTTCCCCGCGCGGCTCGGGCAGGCGATGATGGCCATCCCCGCGACCACCGCGTTCGAGTTCGGCCTCGGACGCGAGGCGCGCTCGGTGCGCGGTATCGACCGCAACGAGGACTGGACCCGGATGGGCGACGACGACGCCCCCGACGCCGACGAGGTCGTGGCCGACGAGGGCGACCCCGTCCCCGTGGGCAACGACCACGGCGGCCTGCAGGGCGGCATCACGACCGGCGAGCCCATCTACGGCGAGGTGACGTGGCACGCCCCGACGAGCATCCCGAAGGAGCAGACGACCTACGACTGGGAGACCGAGGAGCACAAGCGCATCCAGGTCGTCGGCCGCCACGACCCGTCGCTCCCGCCGCGCGCGGTGCCCGTCGTCGAGGCGATGCTGTACTGCACGGTGCTGGACTACATGCTGCTCGGCGGGCGCATCAATCCGGACCGTGTCGACAACAGCCCCGGCGAGTACGAGACCGACTACCACCCCTCCTCGCCGCAGAACGACCCCGACGACGCCGATACCGCGGCGACACCGGTCGACCCCGACGACGACTGACGCCCCGTCTCACTCCGACCCTGTTCTCGTGGCGGTCCCCTCCGACGTGCCGACCGGCTCCCGGGTGCTCTCGACGGTGACGCGGAAGTCGCCGTCGCCGAAGCGGAAGCGCCGGCCGCCGGTCCGGAACTCGACACGCCGGAGCGCCCCCCGCGTCACGCCGTCGTTCGTCCGGAGGCGGACCTGTTCGACGCCCTCGACGAAGGGGAGCGTGTTCCGGAGCCCCCGCGAGCGCATCGCCTGCTCCGGCAGGAGGCGGGGGAGCCCACCGCCCACCTCGGTCACCGTCGGCCGAGGGGTGGCCGTCCGGTCGCCGAGCGGGAGCCGGTCGAGGACCAGCGTCCGCGGCTCGTCGTCCGCGTCGTCGCGGGGCGGATCGGTCTCGACCACGACCCGGTCGCCGTCGCGGGTCGCCGTGGCGTCGGCGGTCGGCCGTACGGTCGTCGCCGGCGCGACCAGTTCGACCAGCGCCGCCGGGCGATCCTCGTCGTCGGTCGCCCCCGCCGCGATACCGTAGCGGCCGCCGCCGAGGAAGCCCAGCCGATGATCGAAGGGCTCGAACCCTCCGGGAACCTCGCTCGCCGGGCCGTGTGCCAGCCCGAACCGCCACCGATGCTGGCCGCCGGGCGGAACGAACCGCGCGGTCGCGTCCCTGAACAGCGGTCCCACCTCGTACCAGTCGCCGTCGAAGAGCCGGTAGACCGCCCAGTCGCTCGCGCGGACCGCCTCGCGGGAGTGGTTGACCAGCGTCAGCGTCACGGCGGCCGGCGGGTCGACCCGCTCGACGTCCGGGCGGAGGTAGACGTCCGCTCGCGGGGAGAGCTGGTGGTACCAGAGCGTCGCCCGGCCCTGGGGGAGCGGCGGGGTGGACCCCTCGAAGCGGGAGTCCACCGTCGGTCCAGGTGCATCCCGGTCCCAGGCCGACAGCGAGAGGCCGGCAGGGGCACTCGCCTCACTCACGTACCGGCCGGCCAGCGGCGCGGTCGCGTCCGGCCCCGCGACCAGGCGGAACTCCCCGAGGAGCGTCGCGTCGGCGGGTATCTCCCCCCGGTCCGGGAGCCAGTCGCGGGGGGGCTCGGCCAGCCGCCAGAACCGGCCGGCCGACCCACTCGCCAGTTCCACGTCCGGCACGCGCTCGGCGAAGGCCGACCCCGGTGCCGGCACGAGATAGCACGCTGTCGTGCCGGTCGCGGAGTCCGTCTCGGACCCGTCCTGTCGGGTCAACCGGGATCGGGGCGCGAACGGCGGGAGGTCGAACGGGGCCGTCACGGGTCCTGGCGCGCGCAGACTGAGGCGAGCACCGACCCGGGCGGGTTCCTCGGCCGTCGCCTCGCGGGCGAACCGCACCCGGACAGTGAGGCCTCCCCGAGAATATCCGGGTGGGTTGAGGGCGAGGGTCCGACCCGTGAGTGCGTCGAACCCGAACACGGCGGCCGCGAGACCCAGCTCGCGCTCGAACGGGTCGGGCGTCGGACGCGGCGTGTCCGTCGGGACGGGTGCCGGCGTCAGCGTCCGCCCCGACTGGTCCGGATCACCGTCGCCGGAGAGCCCGGAACAGCCCGCCAGCCCGGCGAGTCCGGCGAGGAGTGCACGTCGTCGCACACCCGCACCTCCGGACGGCCGGGATAAATCCCTTCAGGTGACGCAGGCACCCGGGCGCCCCGGACCCGGTGTGGCGCTGTGGCCCCGCCGCGATGTCCCGCGAGCGAACGGCGTCCTCCTGTGCGCCTACCCGTCGAGGTCGTCCTCGTCCCGCTCCCCGTCCGACGCGGGGCCGTCCCACTCCGACCGCAACAGCCCGTAGATGGCGATATCGTGGTAGTCGGCCTCCCGGTAGTACGCCTCCCGCCGGGTCCCCTCGCGGGTGAAGCCCACCTTCTCGACGACCCGGCGGCTGGGGTCGTTGTCCGCCCGGAGGCGTGCCAGAACGGAGTTGGCGTGCAGTTCCGCGAACGCGAAGGCGACGAGTGTCCGGACGGCGTCGGTCGCGTACCCCTTCCCCTGGCCCCCCGGGAGGACGTAGTAGGCTACCTCGGCGACGCGTGCGCGGTCGTCCGTGACGGTGACCCCCGCCCAGCCCAGCACCTCGCCCTCGGCGCGGATGGCACAGGGGACGCCGTCGCTGTCCCCGGAGCGCCGCTCCCGGATCCGCTCGCGGGCCTCCTCGGTCGTCAGCCCGGTCTCGTACGCGCCGGTGGCCCGCATCGCCGGGTGATTGCGCGACTCCCGGTAGGCGTCGACGTGGGTCAGGTCGGAGGGGTCGAGCGGTTCGAGTTCGACGCGCTCGCCCGAGAGGAAGGTCATCGTCAGTACTCCCGCTCGACCAGGTAGTCCGCGATGGCGGCCAGCAGTGCCTTCGGCTCGCCGTCGGGGAGCACCTCGAGGTTCGCCTTGCCCGAGGCGACCAGGTCCAGCGCCGTCTCGCGTGCGTACTGGATGGACCCGGCGGACTCCAGCCGGGCGACCGCCTCGTCCACGTCGGCCTCGCTCACCTCGTCCACCTCGTCCGGAAGGAGGCTCTCCACGTCCACCCCCTGCTCGCGGGCGTGCAGGGTGACGAGCGTCCGCTTGCCCTCGACGAGGTCCGAGCCGCGCTGCTTGCCCAGCTGCTCGGACGGCGTCGTCAGGTCGAGGAGGTCGTCCTGGATCTGGAAGGCGCGGCCGACATCCAGTCCGTAGCCGGCCAGCGATTCGACGGTCTCGTCGTCGGCACCGAGCAGTATCGCCGGAATCGCGGCCGCAGCAGCGTACAGCACGGCGGTCTTGAGCTCGACCATCTCCAGGTACTCGTCCGTGTTCACGTCCTCGCGGCCCTCGAACTCCACGTCGAACGCCTGCCCCTCGCAGATCTCCGTACAGGTCGTGGCCAGGCGGTCGAGGGCCCGGACGGCGCGCTCGGGCGGTGCGCCGGTCTCCAGCATATACTCGAACGCCTTCGAGTAGAGGGTATCGCCGGCGAGGATGGCCGTCTCGAGGTCGAACTCGCGGTGGACGGCCGGCACCCCCCGACGGAGGTCGTCGTCGTCCATGATGTCGTCGTGGATGAGCGTGAACGACTGGATGACCTCGATGGAGACGGCAGCGCTCATCACGTCCACCGGCTCGCCCTCGAGGTCGGGGAGGGCGTCGTAGTCCGTGGCCATCGGCTCGGTGCCGGTGACGGCTTCGGCGACGAGCAGGAGCATCGTGGGCCGGAGTCGCTTCCCACCGGCGTCGAGGAGGTAGCGCGACGCCTCGTAGAGCCGTTCGGGCTCCTGCACGGGGAGTCGGTCGACGATGGCGTCGTTGACCAGCTCACGGCGGTCGTGGATAGCCCGGTCCACATCCACGTCATCGCCGCCTGCGTCCGGGTCGGTCATGGTGGTCGCTCATCGCCGACACTCAAAAGCCCCGCGGGTCTCGTCGGTAGCGTCGCTCGGCTACCGAACCGAGCCCGAGAGGGGTGCCGGAAGGACCGTCGAACGGCGGCCGAGCCCGACCGGGCCGCTACAGCGGCCCCGGGGCGAAGGCGTACACGATGACGAAGAACGCCAGGAGGCCGATGCCGGCGAGCAGCGAGGCGACGGGGACGGCGGCCCCCGCGGCCGCACCCGCGATGAGGGTTCCGACGTAGGCCAGCGTGGCGACGAACACCGCGCCGAGGAGGAGCTTGATGGCCGGACCGATGGCACCGGGGCGTGCCGGTCCGGTCGCACCGCGACGTGAGCGGGGTGGCGTGCTCATGCATGACACACGCTACCGGAGCTACTAAAACTACGGGGCGGTCGACGGACGGCTCCGGGGCAGGAATGGGGCCGCACGGCTCCGGGGCGCGGCATCGCAGGGATGCCCGCCCGCGGTGGCGTTACTCGGTCAGCTGGATGGTGTTGCCGTTGGACGTGACGTGGAGGTCACGGCCCAGCTTGTAGCCCTCGGACTTGCAGAGGTCCGCGTACGGCGCGAACCCCTTCATGTTCTGGTGGGCCGGGATGACGTTCTGGGGCTGGAGCGCGTCCAGCATCGCGTAGTGGCCCTCGCTGTTCAGGTGGCCCGAGACGTGGATGTCGTCGTAGATGCGGGCACCCTGCATCCGGAGCAGCTGCTCGGACTGGTAGCGCTGGCCCTCGTTGGTCGGCTCCGGGATGACCCGTGCCGAGAAGATGACCTTGTCGCCCTGGTCCAGTTCGTAGGGGGTCTCGCCGCGGCCCATCCGGGTGAGCATCGCGCGCGGCTCGCCCTGGTGGCCCGTGACGACGGGGAGGTAGTCCTCCTTGCCCTCGTTCATGATGCGCTTGAACGTGCGGTCCACGCTCTTGCGGTGGCCGTACATGCCGACGTCGTCGAGGAAGTCGACGAAGCCGAGGCGCTCGGCCGTCCCGCTGTACTTCTCCATCGACCGGCCCAGCAGGACCGGCTGGCGCCCGATGTCGCGGGCGAACTCGACGAGGCTCTTCACACGTGCGACGTGGCTGGAGAACGTGGTGGCGACGATGCCGCCGTCGTAGTCCTCGATGGAGGTCATCACGTCCTTCAGGTGGCGCCGGGCGACGGATTCGGAGGGCGTGCGGCCCTTCTTGCCCGCGTTGGTGCAGTCCTCGATGTAACAGAGGACCCCCTCGCCCTCGCGGCCGATCTCGCGGAACCGCTTCATGTCGATGGGGTCGCCGATGACCGGCGTGTGGTCCATGCGCTTGTCGAGGCCGTAGACAACGGCGCCCTCGGGCGTGTGGAGGACGGGGTTGATGGCGTCGATGATGGAGTGGGTGACGTTGACGAACTCGAGCTGGACCTGCCCGGAGTCGCCGATCTGCATCTGCTCGCCGGCCTCCATCTTCTGGAGGTCGTTCTTGACGCCGAACTTCTCCTCGCTCTGGATCTGCTGTTTGACCAGTTCGATGGTAAAGGGCGTCGCCACGATGGGCGCGTCGTACCGGTGGGCGAGCTTGGAGATGGCGCCGATGTGGTCGAGGTGGCCGTGCGTGGGCACGATGGCCTGCACGTCGCCCTCGATGTCGCTCATGACGCGGTCGTCCGGGATGGCCCCCATGTCGATGAGGTCCAGGCTGTGCATCCGCTCGGTCTCGACGTTGTCGTGAATGAGGACCTTCGACAGGTTGAGCCCCATGTCGAAGACGACGACATCGTCGCCAGCTCGGACGGCAGTCATCTGCCGACCGACCTCCTCGTAGCCGCCGATTGTCGCGATTTCTACTTCCATGGTTCTGTGCCGAGTGGCCGCCCCGGACGACGGGGGGACCGGCGAGACCGCATAGCTGCGCGGCCGACGACGGGTGGGCGTCCCGCGACCGCAGGGCCCGAACGCGGGCCCGGAGGCCGGTCCAGCGGCTCCAAGCGGAGCCGTGGCCGGGGCGTGCCGACCGTCGGCGGGTCGTCGGGCGGATTCCGGTCGGCCCCACGAACCGTGGAGCCGGCCCGGATCGTTCCCGACGACGCTGCCGGTCGCCCCCCGTACGCGTTCCCGGGGCGACCGATGCTCGGTTACCTGCAGGTCCGGAGCGCAGGCGTATAAGTTCGGGGGTTCGACCTCGGAGGGGGGTTCAGCCCGGGCGACACGCCTTAGCCCCTCGGTGCCGCACGAGTCGGTATGTCCGCCGACCTCGCCGAGAAGACCGACCGCTACGAGCGACTGCTCGCCGAGGCGCTCGACGCCGCCGAGCCGGTCGCGCCCGCCGACACACCGCTCGATGCGGCCGCGGCAGAGTTCGAGGAGATGGCCCACTCGTACCTCGAGGACGGACGGCACTTCCGGGAGGAGGAGGACCTCGTGAACGCGCTGGCGGCGTTCTCGTACGGCCACGCGTGGCTCGATGCGGGCGCCCGCATCGGCCTGTTCGACGTGCCCGACGAGGGGCATCTGTTCACAGTCTGAGCCCCGGGACGAACCTCCACCCGGGCTGGCGGCCACGCCACCGCGGAGCCGTCCGCGTCATGGCGCAGTCCCTGGACGGAATTGGGTGAGAGTGTGAACCGAGCGGGGCGGAAACTCGGAATATCGCTTTACAGGGCCTCTCCATCGTTGAGGTGTATGCATCGACGGATATCCGTGCTGATGATCGCCGCGGCACTCGTCCTCTCCGGGATGACGATGGGTGTCGGGGCGGTCGGTGCGACAGCCACCGACGCCGAGTCGGGCGGCTCACAGGCAGTATCGACGACGACAGATTCGGCCGCGCTCTCGCACGTCGCGAGCGCGACCCTGGACAACCAGACCAGTGGCGGCACCACCGTCACGGTCCGGCAGGTCTACGTCCCGGACGGCGGGTTCGTGACCATCCACGACGCCTCCGTCAACGACGGCGGCGCGAAGGTCCTCTCCAGCGTTCGCGGGAGCTCGAACTACCTCTCGCCGGGTAACCACACGAACGTCACCGTTCGGCTGGACGACCCCATCGAGAACACCACGACGCTCGTCGCGATGCCCCACAAGGACACCGACGGCGACCGCATCTACGAGTTCGTCTCGGGGAACGCCGAGATCGACGGCCCGTACACGGCCGACGGCGAGATCGTCGTCGACGTGGGGACGGTCACCGCGTCCGCGACGGTCTCGATCTCCGACCAGCCGACCGACGGCTCCAGCGTCGTCGTCGACCGGACGGAGATGGCCAACGGCGGCTTCGTCGCCATCCACGACTCGTCGCTCCTCGACGGGGCGACCTTCGAGAGCGTCCGTGGCGTGAGCCCGAAGCTGGGCGCCGGCGTCCACGAGGACGTCCGCGTCACGCTCGACGAGCCGCTACAGAACGACGACACAGTCATCCCGATGCCGCACCGTGACACGGACGACGACGGGTCGTACGACTTCGTCACGAGCAACGGCGAGGACGACGGTCCCTACACGGACAAGGACGGGAACATCGTCCTCGACTCCGCGAGCGCGGAGCTGACCGACACGGCGAACGTCACGATGGCCGACGAGGTCAGTGGTGGGAACCTCGTGACGGTCGATTCCGTCTTCCTCCCCGAGGGCGGCTTCGTCACCGCACACGACGGGAACGTCTCGGACGACGCGTTCGGCTCCGTCCGGGGTACCTCCGAGTACCTCGGCCCGGGCTACCACGAGAACGTCCACATCGTGCTGGACGAGCCGTTCACGGACGACAACGCGACCGTCGTCCCGATGGCCCACAAGGACACGAACGACAACGAGCGCTACGACTTCGTCCGTAGCGAGGGCAACAACGACGGCCCGTACACGGACGATAACGGCGCGGTCATCGACCAGGCGACGCTGGACATCGCGGCCAACTTCCACATCGAGAACCAGCCCTCCGACGGTCGGACGGTCGTCGTCGAGCACGTCGACCTCTCCGAGGACGGCTACGTCACCATCCACGACGCCTCGCTCAACGCGGGCGCCGTGACCGGCAGCGTCCGGGGCTCTTCGGAGTACCTGGAGGCCGGCTACTACGACAACGTCACGGTCACGCTGGACGACCCGCTCCGCCAGTCGACGACGGTGGTCCCGATGGCCCACCGAGAGACGGACGGCGACGAGTCGTACGACTTCGTCACCAGCGGCGGGAACGACGACGGGCCCGTGACGACGAACGACGGCGGTCTCGTCATCGACCTGGCGAAGGCGACGGTGGACTCCCAGGTCACCTTCGAGGCACAGACCACCTCTGACACGAACGTCACCGTGCAGTCCGCGACGCTCCACGACGGCGGCTTCGTCACCATCCACGACGCGAGCCTGCTGGAGGGCGCGGTCTTCGACAGCGTCCGGGGTACCTCCGCGTACCTCGGTCCCGGCACGCACGAGAACGTGAGCGTCTCCCTCGACTCGCTCGAGGAGTCGACCACGCTCATCGCGATGCCCCACTACGACACGAACGACAACCAGCAGTACGACTTCGTCACCAGCGAGGGCGCCGCCGACGGTCCCTACGTGGCGAAGGACATCGTCGTGGCGCCCGCCACGGTGAACGTCTCCGACGTGGGGATGGGCGCCGGGAACGCGAGCGCGACGGTCACGCTGAACGACCAGACCGCCAACGGGCAGGCCTCCTCCGTGGACGTGGCGAGCGCGACCCTCTCGCAGGGTGGCTTCGTCACCATCCACGACGGGAGCCTCCTCGACGGTGACGTCTTCGACTCCGTGCGGGGCACCTCCGACTACCTGGAGGCTGGCTCGCACGAGGATATCAGCGTCTCCCTCGACGACCCGTACACCGAGTCCGGATCCATCATCGCGATGCCGCACACGGACTCGAACGACAACGAGGCGTACGACTTCGTCAGCTCCGAAGGTGGCGCTGACGGGCCGTACACGAGCGGCGGCGACGCAGTCGTCGCCCCCGCGAGCCTCACGGTCCGGTCGGCGTCGGTCACCTTCGAGGACCAGGAGACCGAGGGTGACTCCCTGACGGTCGCCTCGGTCACGATGTCTCAGGGCGGCTTCGTCACCATCCACGACGCGACGGTCGGCGACGACGCCATCGGCTCCGTGCGCGGTACCTCCAGCTACCTGGAGGCCGGCACGAGCGAGGACGTCGAGGTCTCGCTGGACACCCCCGTCGAGGCGTCGGGGCAGTTCTTCGCGATGCCGCACCTCGACACCGACGGCGACGAGACGTACGACTTCGTCTCCAGCGAGGGCGCCGCCGACGGCCCCTACGTGACCGCCGAGAGCGAGATCGTCCTCGCGCCCGCGCAGGTCACGCTGGCCGACGGCGCGACCGACACCGAGATGGGTGGCGACGGCGGGAGCGACGACACGCCCGAGACCACTGAATCCGGCGGTCAGCCCGGCTTCGGCGTGGTCGTCGCGGTGCTCGCCCTGCTGGGCGCGGCACTGCTCGCCCGTCGGAGCTGAACCACCGGGACGCCCCGGTAGCTTCAAGAACCTGCTTCCGACATTCTTTTATATCATTATTTCACATGGCCGGTGCACCGTCCTGTTCCTGAATGGACGAATTCGGCGGTTAGGAGCCACCAGGGTCGTGGTAACGGCTCACACGAGAGCGAAATGTTTAAGTAGATTTCGGCCTTACTGTGGGTAAGGAGTCGTCCCGCCGGATTTCTTTCGTCTACCCGGCCCGGCAGAGGGGCGTCTCTCGCACCCACAATGAGTGATACCACGACACTCCGAACACAGGAGCACACCAGCGAGGCAGAGCGGACGCGCGAGGCCGAGGAGGAGACGGTCTGCCCCGAGTGCGGCGGCCGGCTCGAGACGGACAGCGAGCACGGCGAGGTCGTCTGCAGCGACTGCGGTCTCGTCGTAGAGGAGGACGCCGTCGACCGCGGGCCCGAGTGGCGCGCGTTCGACGCCAGCGAGCGCGACAGCAAGAGCCGCGTCGGCGCCCCGACGACGAAGATGATGCACGACAAGGGGCTCTCGACCAACATCGGCTGGCAGGACAAGGACGCCTACGGCAACAGCCTGTCCTCGCGCCAGCGCCAGAAGATGCAGCGCCTGCGGACCTGGAACGAGCGGTTCCGGACCCGCGACTCGAAGGAGCGTAACCTCAAGCAGGCGCTCGGCGAGATCGACCGGATGTCCAGCGCGCTGGGCCTCCCCGAGAACGTCCGCGAGACCGCGAGCGTCATCTACCGCCGCGCGCTCGCGGAGAACCTGCTGCCCGGGCGCTCCATCGAGGGCGTCGCCACCGCCGCGGTGTACGCTGCGGCCCGGCAGGCTGGCGTCCCGCGGAGCCTCGACGAGATCAGCGTGGTCTCGCGTGTCGACCGCATGGAGCTCACCCGGACCTACCGCTACATCGTGCGGGAGCTGAACCTCGAGATCGCCCCGGCGGACCCGGAGAGCTACATCCCCCGGTTCGCGAGCGACCTCGAGCTGAGCGACGAGGTCGAGCGCCGCGCCCGGGACCTCGTCGAGGACGGCCGCGAGGCCGGCCTCCTCTCGGGCAAGTCGCCCGTCGGACTCGCTGCCGCCGCGGTGTACGCCGCGGCCCTGCTCTGCAACGAGAAGGTCACCCAGAGCGAGGTCAGCGAGGTCGCCAGCATCTCCGAGGTCACCATCCGCAACCGGTACAAGGAGCTGCTCGAAGCGGCCGAGGTCATCACGGCCTGATCGCCGCGTGGGTGCTCGTCGCGGGCCCACCCGGCTCGCGACAGCGACCGAACCGGTCCGCCGACACATCGTCGGACCGGTGACAACGTTTTTGCGTCCCCTGCTCGTTCAGCGACGGTATGGAAGAGACGTACGCACGATTGCTCTGCCCCGAGTGTGGCAAGAACTGGGAGTCCTCGCCCAGCGACCTCCCCGAGGTCTCGACCACGTTCCACTGCCCGGCCTGCCACGCCACGCGCCGTCTCTCCGAGTTCGCCCGGACCGAGCACGACCTGAAGACGATGAAGCAGTTCTGATAGGGCAATTGTACACTCCGTATCGGTAGTATTGCAGTATTGTGGTGAGATTTCCTCTCCAAATCTGCGGATAAATCGAGAGGGTCGCTTAGAGGGGTCCGTACTGGAGACCGTGCGGGCGCGTCAGCTCCCCGTGGCGGACCGCGCCCCGCAGGCGTCGCACTGGAGCAGTTCCGCGCCGCCCTCGCGGACGATGTTGGTGTCGGGGAGGCCACACTCCGGACAGCGGACGTAGGCCTCGGCGTACTCCTCGATGGCGTCCTGGACACGGGCCTGTCGGAAGTCGCCGGTGAGCCGCAGGCGGCCCCGTTCGTCGATGGACGCGCTGGTCCCGAGCTCGTTCTGGACGTACTTCATCACGTGGTCCGCCTCGCGGTCGAGCCGGTCGATGGTGTCCTGGAAGTTCTCGAACACCGTGGCGTTCCCCTCCTGCCGGACCTCGACATCGGGCACCTGGAAGCGGTCGCCGCTCCCCTCGATGTCGGGGGTCTCCTCGAGCGCGCGGTCGAGGTGGTCGTCGTAGCTCATATGCCGCCGTATCGGGCCGGTCCCCATAGGTTTCACGTTGCCCGCGGCCCAGCGCGGACGACCCCGGTGGCCCCAACCCCGGGTCACCGATGTCGCCGACGGGAGACGACCACCGGCAGTAGTTGCCACCAAGCACGTGGGGTGTTCCCAAGCCGAATCGGCCGTTCACAGCCCGTAGCGCCCCCGAAATGACACTCCATGTTAACGTCACTCAGGATAATACTATAACCATCCAGTGGTAAGGCGCGGGTGGCTATGAAGAAGCAGGAACTCATCCATCTCCACGGCCTGCTTGCAGAGGTACGCAATCACTACGAGCAGCGCACAGGCGACGACGTCGCCGCCACCGAGTACCAGAACCTCGGCGTGCGACCGACGTCCATCCACAAGTCCAAGACCGACCACAAGGCCGCGGTCTTCGCGCTTGCCGATGGTATCACCGAGGAAATGACCGAAGAGGTCGCGGAACCGGTCGCCGCCGACTGAACGCGACCAGCGCGTTATCCAGTCCATCACCCCCTCCAGCGGCGGCTCCGTCACGCGGGCGACGGACCCCGCGAGTGTCGGCTACCGGTTGAGTCAGTCCTCGATGAGCTCCTCGAACTCCGGGAGGACATCGTCATCGTCGTCATCGAGCCCGACATCGAGGTCGAGCTGGTCCTCGATGGCCTCCTCGTCGCCCGATTCCGGCTCCGCCTCCTCGCCCTCCGTCCCCGAGTCCGACTCGTCCTCGTCCGCGTCCTCGATGACCTCCACCTCCAGCACCTCCAGGGGGATGTTCTCGAGTCGCTGGCCGATCTCCTTGCGCGCGATGCGCGCGGCGTGCTCGTCGCGCTCGACGTTGAAGACGGTCATCTCCAGTTCCAGCGCCACCAGTCCCTCGTCGGCGGCGATGAACGCGGGCTCCAGCTCGTCGCCGCAGTGCGGGCACGACCGCTCGCCCATCTCGATCTCGACGTAGTTGAGGTCCGGGTTGAGCATCTCACCCGTCTTCGAGATGGCGATCCGAACCGCCTCGTCGGCACTCCCGACGTCGTAGACGGGCACCGCCGCCTCCACGACAACGCGACAATCCATACCCAGACAACGATTCGCACGCAGGCGACAAGAAGTTTGCCCGGGTACGGAAACGCAAGCCGGATGCCACCCCCGCACCGAGTCGGGGTATGCACAGTGGCCGTCTCCCCGTCTCCGAGTTCGCCGGGGGGTTCGACCTCCAGTCGACGCTCGAGAGCGGGCAGACCTACGTCTGGGGCCGCCCCGACGGCGGGATGTTCACGGACGAGGTCGCCTGGGGCGGCGACGCCTGGTACCACACCGTCCTGCCGGCGACCGAGACGGGGACGAACGAGCCGGAGGTGCTCCGATGCCGGCTCACCGGCGGGGCGCTGGAGTGGGAGGCCTCGACACCCGAGGCACCCCGGCACCTGACGCGCCTGCTCCGGCTGGACGACGACCTCGATGCCATCGTCGAGTCGACGCCCGACCTTCCGCTCCTCCGGCGGGCGTACGAGGCGTACGGCGGGATGCGACTGGTCGAGGACCCCTCGTTCGCCTGCCTCATCTCGTTCATCTGCTCGGCCCAGATGCGCGTCTCGCGCATCCACGGGATGCAGCGACGGCTCGCACGCGAGTACGGCGACACCGTCGAGTTCGACGGGCGGACCTACCACGCCTTCCCCACCCCGGACCAGCTCGCCGCCGCCAGCGAGGCCGACCTCCGCGACCTGTCGCTGGGCTACCGCGCGCCGTACGTCCAGCGGACCGCCGAGATGGTCGCCGAGGGCGAGGCCCACCCCGACGAGGCCCGGGAGCTGGAGTACGAGGCCGCGCGCGACTACCTCACCCAGTTCGTCGGCGTCGGCGAGAAGGTCGCCGACTGCGTGCTGCTGTTCTCGCTGGACTTCCTCGAGGCGGTCCCTCTCGATACGTGGATCCGCACCGCCATCGAGGAGTACTACCCGGAATGTGACCGCGGCAACTACGCCGAGACCTCACGCGCCATCCGCGACCGCTTCGGCGGCGAGTACGCGGGGTACGCGCAGACGTACGTCTTCTTCTACCTCCGTACCGGCGGCGAGTAGCCCGGACCACCGCCCCCCGAAGTTCAAATACCGGTCCGCACCAGCCCCGCCGTGACCTGACGAGCCAGGACACGGTGGGACGAGCGGCGCGACGCCGACACCGTGTCAGCGGGGCCAGGGGCGTCGCCTGTCAGCCATGCCAGCGTGACCGTCACTCCGTCGTCTCCAGCCACCGGCGGACCCGTTCCGCGACCGTCCCCCGGAAGGCACCCCAGTCGATGTCGACCGCACCCGTGTCGGTGACGCCCCGGAACAGCGCGCCGTGGTTCGCGCGCGTCACGCGGTCGAGCACCGCCTCGAACAGCGGGTCGAACGCGACCGACTCTCCACGCTCCTCCAGCGCCGCTGCCCGCGTCGCGACGAGGTCGTCCGTGACGAACTGCTCGGCCAGCCCCGTCGCGCCGTCGGTCTCCACGCGGACCGTCGGTGGTTCGTCTGGAACGTCCGCCGCCATCAGTCGCACCCGGTGGCCGCGCTTGTCGACGAAGGTCACGCCCGCCGCGGGGCCGTCGTACCACGCCGACGCGGGCAGGTCGTACCCGGCGAGCGGCCGCTGGTCGACCGACCGCTCGCGTTCGACGACGGTGACCGGCGGGGGGCCGAGCCGCTCGAAGACCTGCTGGGCGCGGTCCGGCGGCAGCCATCGCTCCTCGTGGCCGTCCCAGATGGCCGTCCCCATGACGGCCGGGAGCCGGTCCCAGTCGTAGTCGATGCTCCGGTGGTGTGTCGCCGCCCCGGCGAAGGTGTAGCGCGCCGGCTCGTCGACCGTATCGAGGTAGGCCCCGAGGTCGAAGGCCCGCTCGATGAAGCGACCGGCGTACCCCAGGGTCGGTGGCACCTCCTCGAAGGTCCGCTCGGCGTCGCCGAACCGGAGGTAGCCGGCCGACGCGACCGCGAACCGGACCGCGGCCGCGTCGAGCCACTCGTGGACCCAGACGTGCCCCTGCAGGTGGTCCGACGCGACGTCCGCGAGCGACGGTACCGGCGGGTAGTCTCGCACGGCTCCCGGTGCCGCCGCCGCGAGGATAAGTCCTCGTGCCGAGTGACGCCGCCGGTCAGTCGTCCGCGGGGCGGACCTTGAACCCGTAGCGGGTCACGTTCTCCTGCGTGTACACCCGGCGGACGACCGCCTCGACACGGTCCCCCACGGCGAGTTCCCCGTCCGCCTCGGGGTCGTGGTCTGTCACCTGTGCGGGTGCGCTGACGACCCCGCCGTCCGGGCCGTCGAACGCGACGACGACGACGCCGAACGCGCCGCTGCGGACCTGCTGGGTGGCAAACTCCGGCGGCGCTCCGCCACGGCCGATCCGGGTGACGGCCTCGACGGTGCCGTGACCGGGGAGCGTGACGGCGTCGTACTGGACCAGGGCACCACAGTCCGTGCAGGCCCCCTCCGGCGGGAACGCGAGAGCCCCGCACTCCGGGCAGCGACCGGCGACGAGTCGGTGGCGCTGCGCCAGCGAGCGCTTCCAAGTCGGGACGGGGACGTACGCGCCGCCGCCCTCCGGGTCCTGGCCGTCGAGGTCCCCACGCCGGCGGAGGTACTCGGGGTACGAGAGGTCCAGGTCGCCCTCGATGGCCAGCTCGGCAGCGACGGGTGTCTCGGTCTCGACGAGGAACACGTCGGCGCCGGCACCGCTCCCGTAGGCGGCCGCGAGGACGCGGTCGTGGTCGTCGGCGAGCGCCCGCGCGAGCGACAGCGGGACGCTCGCTGCGCCCGTGTCACCGAGGTCCTGGACCGTCGCGCACGTCTGGATGGCCTCGCTGTCGACACCCAGCGGGCCCGTCGCGCGGTACGGCCGCTTGCCGTCGGGAGCCTGCACCGCGGCGGCCGATACGTCCGGCTCGTCGATGCCCGCATCAGCGGCCGCGCCGGCCAGCGCGTCGTGGAACACCGCACGGTCGTAGCTGGTCACGCCGAGGCCCTGCACGCGGTCGTCACCCGATTCGCGGAATCGCTCGCCGGGCCGCGGTGTCGTGTACTCCCCGTGTGCGACGACTCGTGCGCCCTCGCCGGGGGTCAGCACGAACGCTGCCGCGCCCGCGCCCGCGGCGTGCTCGCGCTCGTCGGGTGGCTCCGCGCGCGGGCAATCCGCGGCCACCACGAGCATGGGCGACCGTTCGGCGTCCAGCGCGGCAGCCAGCGCCCGCATCCCGGCGCGGGTACTCGCCGTGAACTGATGATGGGTCGCCGTCCCCGGCGCACCGAGCATCGACCCGAGCCGGACCACGAGTTCCTCCTCGGCGAGCGGTGGCGTGGTGGTCGCGAGCGACAGCCCTGCGAGTTCGTCGCCGTCGATGCCGGCCGCGTCCAGTGCTCGGCCGGCGGCCGCAGCAGCCATCGTGAGCGTGTCCTCGTCGGCCTCCGCGACGGCCTTCCGCTCGACGCCGGACGCTTCGAAGCGGCCCCAGGCCTCGGCGAACGCGTCCGCGTCGATGCGGAGGCGGGGCGCGTACGCACCGACACCCGTGATGGCGAGGTCGCTCATGCCGTCACCTCCCCGTCCTCGACATCCGACCAGTCGTGTTCGCGCTCGAGGAGGTGGACGACGGCGGCGCCGCCCGAACCGCCGACGTTGTGGGTGAGCCCGACCTCCGGCGCGTCGAGCTGGCGGTCGCCCGCGCCGCCGGTGAGCTGGTCGAACGCCTCCACCACCTGCCCGGCGCCGGTCGCGCCGATGGGGTGGCCCTTCGATTTGAGGCCACCTGACGTGTTGACCGGCGTCTCGCCGTCCGGTCGCGTCGCGCCGCTGGCGATGTACGGGCCGGCCTCGCCGCGCTCGCAGAGGCCGATGTCCTCGTAGGCCATCAGCTCAGCGATGGCGAAGCAGTCGTGGACCTCCGCGAAGTCGAGGTCCTCCGGGCCGGCGCCGGCCCGCTCGTAGGCGGTGTCGGCCGCCCGTCGGGAGGCGGGTACCCCCGAGTAGGTGTCCCGCTGGAACAGCCCGACACGGTCCGACCCCGCACCGACGCCAGCCACGCGGACCCGGGCGTCGGTGAACCGGTCGACGGCGTCCTCGCTGGCGAGCAGCACCGCGGCCGCCCCGTCCGTCGTCGGACAGCAGTGGTACAGCGTCAGCGGGTCGGCCACGGTGGGGGCCGAGGAGGCGTCCTCCAGCGAGCACTCGAAGCCCAGTTGCGCGTGCGGGTTCTTCGCGCCGTTGGCGTGGTTCTTGACGGCGACGTGCGAGAGCTGGTCGACCGTGGTACCGTACTCGCGCATATGCGCCGATGCCATCTGGGCGTAGACGCCCGCGAACGTCGTCCCCGAGAGGCGCTCCCACTCCGTCTCGCCGCTGACGCCGAGCCAGTACCGGACGGCGTCGGAGGAGACGTCGGTCATCACCTCCACGCCGCCCGCGAGGACGAGGTCCGCCATCCCCGACCGGATGGCCTGGACGCCCTGGCGGACGGCGTAGCCCGAAGCGGCGCAGGCGTTCTCGACTCGCGTGGTCGGGATGCCGTCGAGCCCGACGTGCTCGGTGACGGCCGGGCCCGGCAGCCCGAGCTGACGGCCGCCGACACCGAGCGTGCCGATCGTGGCCTCGTCGACGTCGTCGGGTTCGACGGCGGTCCCGTCGAGGGCGTGTTCGAACGCGCTGCGGAACAGCGAGCGGTAGGACTCGTCGGGGAACGACCCGAAGTCGGACTGGCCGGCTCCGACGACGTAGGCATCGCGCATACCGGGGGCGCGGGGGCGGGCGAGGAAAGCGTTCCGACGCCCGCCCGGAGGGGAACTTTCACGCCGCACCGCGGCGACCGCCCGCCATGAGCGATAGCGAGACGGCACCCCGCGTCGGGGTCGACGTCGGCGGCACGTTCACCGACGTGGTGGCGGTGACCGACGGTCGGGTCCGGGTCCACAAGGTCGCCTCGACGCCCGATGCCCCCGACCGTGGTGTCGCGAACGGGCTGGACGAGGCGGCGGCTGCGGGCCTCTCGCTCCCCGACGTGGGCACGCTCGCGCACGGAACGACCGTCGCGACCAACGCCGTCCTCGAGGGCGACTGGGCCGAGACGGCCCTCCTGACGACCGAGGGCTTCCGCGACGTACTGGAGATCGGCCGTCAGGACCGTCCCGACCTGTACGACCTCCACGGCTCGAAGCCCGAGCCGGTCGTACCACGGGACCGCCGGTACGAGGTGAGCGGGCGGCTGGACGAGCGCGGCGTCGAGCTGGAACCGCTCGACGAGGACGCCGTCCGGGCCCTCGCGGCCGATATCGACGCCGACAGCGTGGCGGTGACGCTGCTGTTCGCCTTCGAGAACGCCGACCACGAGGAACAGGTCCGGGCGGTGCTCCGCGATGCCGGGTACGAGGGGTCGATATCCCTGTCCAGCGAGGTGCTCCCCGAGATCCGCGAGTACGAGCGGACGCTCGCGACGGCGCTGAACGCCGGCCTCCGTCCCGTGATGGACCGCTACCTCGGGCGGCTCGACGAGCGAGTCCGGGAGGCGGGTGTCGGTGCCGACCTCCGGGTGATGGCGTCGAACGGCGGGCTGATGGACGCCGACGCGGCCCGGGAGGCGCCGGTCCGGACGCTCCTCTCCGGCCCCGCGGCCGGCGTCCGGGGGGCGGCACACGTCGCCGCCCGACACGGCCACGAGGACCTCCTGACGATGGATATGGGCGGCACCTCGTGCGACGTCTCGCTCGTCCGCGACGGCGAGCCGCTCGTGACGACCGACGTGGAGGTCGGGGACTATCCGGTCGCGACCCCGATGGTCGACGTCCACACGGTCGGCTCGGGTGGCGGCTCCATCGCCCGCATCGACGAGGGTGGCGCGCTCCGCGTCGGCCCTGAATCGGCCGGCGCCGAGCCAGGGCCGGTCTGCTACGGTCGCGGGGGCGACCGCCCGACCGTCACCGACGCGGCGTTCGCGCTCGGGCGCATCGACCCCGGCACCTTCCTCGGTGACATCGGGGGCGCTGGCGAGGCGGCGCACGAGGCCATCGAGCGCGAGGTAGCCGACCCCCTTGGCGCGAGCGTTCGCGAGGCCGCCGCCGGCATCCTGTCGGTCGCAGAGGCCGACACCGCCCGAGCGCTCCGTGTCGTCTCGGTCGAGCGGGGGCACGACCCCCGTGACCTGGCGCTGGTCGCGTTCGGCGGCGCGGGCCCGCTCATCGCGAGCGCCGTCGCGTCCGAGCTCTCGGTGCCGGAGGTCGTCGTCCCCCGTGCCGCGGGGGTGCTCTCGGCGCTCGGGCTGCTGGTGTCGGACCGCTCGTACGACGAGTCCGTCTCGCGGGTCCGGCCCTGGGACGCCGTCGACGTGGTCGACCTCGACGCCGTCTTCGCGGACCTGGAGGAACGCGGCCGTGAGCGCCTCGCGGACGTGCCCGCCGGGCGTCGCCGGCTGGAGCGGGCGCTCGACCTCCGCTACCGAGGGCAGACCTACGACATCACCGTCCGGGCGCCGGATGACCTCGACAGCGAGGCGCTCGACGCGGTGGCCGAGCGGTTCCACGAGGCCCATCGCGAGCGGTACGGACACGCCTCGCCGGACGAGCCGCTGGAGCTGGTGACGGTCCGACTGCGGGCCCGGGGCGTGGTCGACCCCCCGGACCCGGAACCGCCCAGCACGGGTGGCACGGGCGCCGACGCCGTCTCCGCGGAGCGCCCGGTCACCTTCGACGGCCGCACGCGTGACGTGCGGGTGTACGACCGCTCGCGGCTCCCGGCCGGCGAGCGCTTCGAAGGACCCGCCATCGTCGCCGGGAGCGAGTCGACGCTCGTGGTCCGCCCGCCCGACCGCGTCCGGGTGGCCGACGACGGCAGCCTCGTCGTGGAGGTGGGCGCCGATGCCTGATGGCGACACCGACGGTGGGTCGGAGACAGGTGTCGATGTCGACCCGGTGACGCTGGAGGTTGCCCGGAACGCCTGTGCGGCGGTCGCCGAGGAGATGAACGCCACCCTCGTCCGCACCGCGTACTCCCCGAACGTGACCGAGCGCCGGGACTGCTCGTGTGCACTGTTCGACGCCGGCGGTTCGCTCGTCGCGCAGGCAGAGAACATCCCCGTCCACCTCGGCGCGATGCCGTTCTCCGTCACGGCCGCGCTGGAGGCGTTCCCGCCGTCGGAACTGGAACCGGGTGACGCCGTCCTGCTCAACGACCCCTTCCGCGGGGGCGCACACCTGCCCGACCTGACGCTCGTCACGCCGGTATTCACCGACGATGCGGCCGGCGGCGACGACCCCATCGCGTTCGTCGCCAACCGCGCCCACCACGCTGACGTGGGGGGCTCCCGGGCGGGCGGCGTGGCCGCCGACTCGACCGAGATCTACCAGGAGGGGCTGCGCATCCCGCCGGTCAAGCTGTACGAGGGCGGCGAGCCGAACGAGGGCGTCTTCGACACCATCCTGGCGAACGTCCGGACACCGGACGAGCGCCGGGGCGACCTCCGCGCGCAGGTCGCGGCCAACGAGACCGGCGCCGAGCGCTACCGGGAACTCCACGTGCGCTACGGCGGTGACCTGCCCGCCATCACCGCGGCCATCCAGGACTACGCCGAGCGCCGGACCCGGGCCGAGATACGGGAGCTACCCGACGGCGAGTACGCGTTCGCGGACGCGCTCGACGACGATGGTCGCGGGACCGAGGACGTGCGCATCGAGGCGACCGTGGCGGTCGACGACGACGGCATCACGGTCGACTTCGATGGGACGGCCCCACAGACGCGCGGCCCCATCAACGCCGTGTTCGCCGTGACGGCCTCCGCGACCTACTACGCGGTCCGGTGCGTGACCGACCCCGACGTGCCGCCGAACGCCGGGGCGTATCGACCGGTCGAGGTGCGCGCGCCCGAGGGGACCGTCGTGAACCCCGACCCGCCTGCGGCCGTGGTCGGCGGGAACCTCGAAACGTCACAGCGCGTGACCGACGTGGTGCTGGGCGCGCTCGCGGCGTGTGCGCCCGAGCGCGCCGCCGCGGCCGGCCAGGGGACCATGAACAACGTCACCTTCGGCGGCACCGACCCACGGGAGGTCCGCGAGGACGACGGGAGCGGCCGACAGTGGGCCTTCTACGAGACGGGCGGCGGCGGCGCGGGCGCCCACGCCGCGGGTGATGGGATGGACGGCGTCCACGTCCACATGAGCAACACCCTCAACACGCCGGTCGAGGTGCTGGAGACGGCCTACCCGCTCCGCGTGCGTCGGTACACGCTCCGGCCTGACTCGGGCGGCGCCGGGGCGTATCGGGGTGGTCTCGGCCTCCGACGTGACATCGAGGTCCGCGGGGAGACACAGTTCTCGCTGCTCGCGGACCGGCATCGGCACCGGCCGTACGGCCTCGCCGGCGGCGAACCGGGAGCCTCGGGCGCGGCGTTCCACACGCCTGGCGATGCGGGTGCCGGTGGTGACGAAGTGACCGAACGGCTCCCGCCGAAGACCACGCTCGACCTCGACCCGGGCGACGTGGTGAGCGTCCGGTCGCCCGGCGGCGGCGGGTACGGGGACCCTGCCGACCGCGCGGCAGCCGGCATCAAGCGCGACCTGCGGCTGGGGAAACTCTCGGCCGAGGCTGCGCGCGAGCGGTACGGGTACGAGGCCGCTGACGGCGAGAATCCAGAATAACGTGAGAAGTTGCCACTCTTATCAACAATATTCTCCTTATACACTTTACTTCCGTGATTCAGAACTTACGCTCCAGTCACGCGAACTCCCCGAGGCCCGACTGCTCGGTGTCGTCCCGCTCGATGATGCCCGGATGGTCGTTCGTCGGGCTGTTGACCGCGGTCCCGATGCGGTACGCCTCGAGGTCGTCGTCCGGGTAGGGCCGGCACAGCGCGGCCCGCTCCTCGGGATCGCCGTGGAGCCACGTCTCCTCCTCGTCGGGTCGCAGGAGCACCGGCATCCGGTCGTGGAGGTCCGCCATCAGGTCGTTCGGCTCCGTCGTGAGGACGGTGACGCTCCGGAGCGTCCGGTCCACACCGTCCCACTCGCGCCAGACGCCACCCAGCAGCAGCAGGTCGTCCGGTCGGTGGACGCGGTACGGCTCCTTCCCGTGGCCCGTCTCCTGCCACTCGTAGAACCCGGAGGAGGGGACGAGACAGGGGCGCTCGGCCCAGGATTCCCGGAACGCGGGTTTCTCCGCGACGGTCTCGGCGCGGGCGTTGATGAACCCGTCACCGGGGCCCTCCGACCACTCGGGCAGCAGGCCCCAGTGGTGCCGGTCGATGGTGTCCGGGTCGGCGCCCGTGACGACCTCGATGTCGTCGGCCGGGGCGACGTTGTAGCGGGGCCCGTACGCGTCCGGGCGGCTGTGGGTGGCGCAGAGTCGGGCCTCCAGGTCGGCGAGCGGGGGGAACAGCGAGGTGCGGCCGCACATACCCGAGTGCAGGGCGGCCCGGAACGTGGTTCTGTCGGCGCCGGTGAGTGGGACGGGCTCGACTCGACTACTCCATCGGCTCGACACCGGTCACGTCGAAGCGGGCGCCGCCGGACGCGCTCTCGCCGACGGTGATGGTCCAGCCGTGTGCCTGGACGACCTCGCTGACGATGGCCATCCCGATGCCGGAGCCCTCGTCGTCGGTGGTGTAGCCCATCCTGAGGACCTTCTCTCGCTCCTCGGGCGGGATACCGGGGCCGTCGTCGGCGACGGAGAAGCCCTCGTCGGTCGTGCGGACCGTCACGTGGACACCGTCGTCCCCGTGTTCGACCGAGTTCTTGAACAGGTTCTCCAGCACCTGCTGCAGTCGGCTCTCGTCGGCGTACAGCGTGCAGTCGGCTTCGTACTCCAGTGACGCCGTGCCGGTCGGGACCGCGGTCCAGGCGCCCTCGACGACCGACGACAGGTCGACCGCGCTCCGCTCGTCGATGACATCGCCCTGGCGGGCGAGCGTCGTGAGGTCGTCGATGAGGCCCTCGATGCGGTCCAGCGAGTCACTGATGGCCTCGACGTGTTCGTCGGGTGCGTCGTCGGCGATGAAGTCGGTGCGGGCCTTCGCGATGGTGAGCGGGTTCCGGAGGTCGTGGCTCACGACCGACGCGAGGTTCTCCAGGCGCTCGTTCTTCCGTTCGAGCGCCCGGCGGTCGGCCCGCCGGGAGAACTCGTAGGTCAGCCACTGGGTCAGGAGCTCGACGACCGTCTCCTCGGTGTCGGTGAACGACCCCTCGCGGGGCTCCGGCCCGGCGAAGCAGAGCGTTCGGTCGACGTCGTCGCCGACCCTGATGCGTCCGCCGATGTAGCAGCCCAGGCCGTGGACCTCGTAGGCCGGGTCGTCGCCCCAGCCCGCCTCGACGGCGTCGACGATGGCCAGCAGGTCGTCCGTCTCGACGGTCTCCTTGCAGTAGGCCTCGTCACGCGGCATCGTCGCCCCCGGCTGGAGCCCCTCGGGGGTTCCATGGGCGAAGGCGACGGTCTGGCCCGTCTCGTCCAGTTCGTTGACCATCCCGAACGGGACGTCGAGGTAGTCACACCCCAGGCGGAGGACGCTGTCGACCTTCTCCTCGAACGAGCGGTCGGTGTCGGCCGCGATGCGGTAGAGCGACTGGAGGGCCAGCCGGTCGCGTTCGCGCTGGGCCTCTCGCCGCTTCCGCTCGGTGATGTCGCGGAAGTAGACGGAGAGGCCGGTGTCCGACGGGTACGCGTGGACCTCGAACCAGGTGTCTATCGGCTCGTACTCGGCCTCGAAGTTGACGGGTTCGCCCGTCTCGACGGCGGTCCGGTAGCGCTCGGCGAACACCGAGTCGGCGGCGGCCGGAACCACGTCCCAGATGCGCCGGCCCCGCATCTCGTCGGCGGTCGACCCCTCGGGGGCGGCCTTGGCGACGAGCGTGTGCGCACGCTCGTTGAGGTACGTGAACCGCCAGTCGTCGTCGAGGGCGAAGAAGGCGTCCGTCATCCGGTCGAGGACCTCTGCGGCCTCCGGGACCTCCACCCCCTCCCGGCTCACTGCGGGCCCCCCGCCGTGGATGTGCTCGCGGACCAGTCCATATGGTCGGTTGCGCTGCCACGTTTGTAAAACGAGGAGTATCGTCCCCGCCGTGCAGGTCATCGGTGCCCCGCCGCCCGCGTTCTGTGGTACGTGTCTCGTACGGAACGGTGTCGCGGAACGTCGATACGGAGTCACGATACGGAACGGTGACACGGGGTCGCGATACGGAACGCTCGTACCGGCCGGCAGCTCGTACAGTCACCTGCCGCACCGCTCTGGGATACGCTTGAGGGTAACGCGTTCCGTTCCGCGAAGGGGTGGGGGGTGGGGGTGGGTCGAAGACAGATATCTCAACCCACATCCCAAGTTAATTCTTCTCTCTTGTAAATGTATTCACTGGATGGGGTTGACGGATTGATCGGTCGGCGAACGTCACTCCACCGCTATCCGAGGTCGGGCCGGTCACCGTTCGGGCGTCGGACCGCGGAGCGGGGATCGAACGAGCGGTCCGACGACCCGCTGGCCCGCTCACTCGTTCCCGAACAGTTGCGTGAACAGCGATCCCTGGCCGCGGCGGAGTCGCTCCAGGAACGCCGACTTCGAGATGCCGAGCGTCTCGGCCACCTCGGCGGCGGTCACGTCCCGGGGAACGGAGAAGTACCCCGCGGCGAGCGCCGCGCGGACGGCCTTCTCCTGGGCCGGGGTGAGGTCCCACCGCTGTGCGATCGGGGCGTCGCCCTCCTCGCCGAGTGTGGTCACGCGCTCCAGCGAGACGCCGACCCGGTCGCCGGCCGCCTCCAGCACGCTGTCGAGGACATCGTAGCCGACGACGGCCCCGACGTGACGCTCGGTGCCCTCGCGGTGGTGGACGGACTCGACCAGGAAGCCCACGTCGACGAGGTCGTGGACGACGCAGGGCTGTTTCGAGAGGCAGCGGTAGTTCCAGCGCCCGTCGATCTGCGACCCGTGGAGGTAGCGCACCCGGTCGTCCGTGTCGAGGAGTCGACCGACCGCCTCGGCCGGCGTGCTCGCCCGGAGGAGCGTGTTCCCGTCGCTCCGGACGAGCGGCGGCGCGGCGTCGATGGTCGCGCTCGCGGCCCGCGAGGCATCCGCCAGCGGGCAGTCGTCGCCGGTGACCTGGAACTCGACGACGAGGCACTCCGACCGCATGACAGTGAGTAACGCGCCGTCCTTACTTAAACCCGCCCCATGGACGGGCCAATCGGTTCCCCATCCCGCATAAATAGCTACCGGTATGGACCTGTCCACTGTCAAAGAACGGGCGGGCCCCCGGCAGTTCGGCCCCACCGACGAGATGCCCCGGGAGTACCGCGAGGCGGCGACGCGGATGATACAGTTCCACGCCAACAGCGAGATCATGGGCGCCTACATCGAGCGGCCGTTCATCCGGCAGGCGCCCAGCCTCGACCGCAAACTGGCGGTCAGCGCGCAGGTGCAGGACGAGATCGGCCACGGACAGTTGCTGTACCGCGCGGCCGAGAACCTCGGCGTGAAGACGCGCGAGGAGATGCTGGACGAACTCGCCGCGGGCGAGGGGAAGTTCCTCAACTGCTTCCACTACCCGCTGGATTCGTGGTACGAGCTGCCGATGATCATGTTCTTCGTCGACGGCGCGGCGATGCGCCGGCAGGCCTCGCTGAAGCGCACGAGCTGGGAGCCGTACGCCCACGCCATCGACAAGATCTGCTTCGAGGAGGGGTTCCACATCAAGCACGGCGAGGACATCCTCCGCGAACTGGCGACCGGCACCCGCCGGGACCAGGAGCAACTGCAGGAGGCCTTCGAGACGTGGTGGCCCCGCATCCTCCAGTTCTTCGGGCCGACCGACGACCAGTCGACGCACAACGACTTCTCGCAGGAGGTGGGGCTGAAGACGATGAGCAACGACCAGCTCCGGAACGCCTTCCTCAACGCCTACCTCCCGAAGGCCGAGAAGTACGGCCTCAAGATTCCCGAGTACCCCCGTGTGGAGTACCACGAGAACCGGGATCACTACGAGGTGTACGAGGAGGACCTCGACTGGGACGAGTTCTTCACCGTCGCGCGCAACGAGCTGCCGACGGGTCGGGGCCAGATCGAGAAGCGCCGACGGAGTCAGGATGCCGTCGAGTGGGTCCGCAGCGCCATCGAGAGTACCCCGTCGGGCGGGGAGACGCCCGCAGCGGCCGACTGACCATGATATTCGAAGTGTTCCGCCAGGAGACGGAGAAGGACTACCACACCCACGTCGGCAACGTCCACGCGCCCGACGCGGAGATGGCCCGTCTGTTCGCGCAGGTGGCCCACGCGCGCCGGAAGCCCGCGAAGTCGCTGTGGGTGGTGCCGAAGGCGGAGATCGCGGAGGTCGACGCCGACGACCCCGGGGTGGCGATGGGCGGCACGACCCAGAAGGAGTACCGCTGGGCAACGAACTACTCGACCGGGCAGATGGCCGAGGAGATCGAGGCCAGCGAGGCCGAGCAGGCCGAGGCCGAGTCCACCCGCCGTCGTGCCGGCGAGGACCGTCGCCGGGGAGGTGACGACTGATGGCCGCGGACGAGCAGCTGCCGTGGGACCGCGACTACGACCTCGGGATGCCGGACGAGCTGTCCGAGCGCGAGCGGGCGGCCGTCGAGGCGTGCCTGCGCTCGCTGGCCGACGACGAGTTCGTCCTCGCCGAGCGGTACACGGAGTGGCAGGTCCGGGGGCCGACCCTGGAGAGCGACCTCGCCGTGGCCAACATCGCGCAGGACGAACTCGGCCACGCGCGGCTCTGGTACGACCTGCTGGAGGACTTCGGCTACACCGAACCGGAGCTCATCTGGGAGCGGGCCCCGGACGACTTCCGCCACGCGACGCTGGTCGAGCAGCCGTTCGTGCGTGGTGACTGGGCCGACGCCGTCGTCCGTGGCTTCCTCTACGACGAGTTCGAGGCGCTGCGCCTCGACGCGCTGACCGACAGCGAGTACCCCCGCATCGCCGACCGGGTCGGCAAGGTCCAGGGCGAGGAGCACTACCACCGCGAGCACGCCCGCAACTGGCTCGAGCGGCTGGCCGAGGGCCGGGGGGACGGCGACCCCGAGAACGGCCACCGGCGGGTCCAGGACGCCATCGACCGGCTGTTCCCACACGCGCTGACGCTGTTCACGCCGACCGAACGCGAGCCCGACATCGTCGGGCTGGGCGTGCGCCCGACCCCGCTCTCGGAGCTGCGCGAGGCGTGGCTCGACGAGGTGGTGCCCCGGCTCGACGAGCTGGGGTTCACCGTCCCCGTCTCGTCGGACGCCCACCCGGAGGCCGTGGACCGGCAGCTCCCGAGCGAGCGGGGCCGTGACCGGGGCCACACCGACGCGTGGCGGGACCTCTACGACGAGTTCACGTTCACCTACCGGCAGCTCGACCGACGCGAGGCGCCGCGGCTGATGGCCGACCCGGACGACGCCGACGGCGAGGGCGGGGCCAGCGGAGGTGACCCGCGATGAGTGACGCCGGGCCGCCGGACTCCTCGCCCCCGGGGGACGCGCTCCCCGACGAGACCTTCGAGGACGAGCCGCGCTACTGCGGATACACCGAGTACGCGTCCGGACGCGGCCACCCCGACCTCCCGCGAACGGGCGAGGGCGCGAGCGGCATCGAGGCGCGTGTCTGGGACGCGCTGTACGAGGTCGAGGACCCCGAGATGCCCGTCTCCATCGTCGACCTGGGACTGATCTACAACGTCTACGTCGACAGCGCCAGCGGCGAGGCCCGCGTGGACATGACGCTGACGTACACCGGCTGCCCCGCGCGAGACTACCTGCTGAGCAGCGTCGAGCGGGCCGTCGAGCGCGTCGAGGGTGTCGATGACGCGCTGGTGAACCTCATGTGGTCGCCGGAGTGGAGCGTCGAGATGGTGACCGAGGACGGCCGCGAGGCGCTCCGCGAGTTCGGGGTGTCGATATGAGGCGCCCCGACCCGAGCGTCGACGTCGAGGACGACGGACCCGCGACGTGCCCGTACTGCGGCTCCGTGGAGACGACGCGCGAGCATCCCCGGGGGCCCTCGCTCTGCAGGTCAATCCACTACTGCGACTCGTGCGAGGAGTCGTTCGAGGCGATGGGGTGAGGGCCGGGCCCGGATCTCCATCCGACACTTCGTACTGAAATAATATACATGACTCGCCCATATACGATGTGGTTGCCGAATAAACGAATTAGATCCTCCTCTATGAAATTATTCGGCAGGATCGAACAAACGCCCGTTTGTCCCTCCTGAAGGCCTTTTCCGGTCCGCCGCGAGGGACTCCGTGTATGCCCTCCAGACTCCCGATCCTCGTGGTGCTCGTCGCAGTTGCGCTCGCGGGCTGTGTCGGTGGTCCGTTCGGTGCCGGTGCGCCCAGTTCGCCCGGGGACACTCCGGACACAGCGCCGACGCCCACGCCGACCGAGTGCACCGAAGAGCGGCTGTCCATCACCGACCCGATCCGTGACGACGTGAATCCGAGCCCGTACCCCGACCGCCCGGCGACCTGGAACGAGACGTCCGTCCGCGCGTACATCGTCGCGTTCGAGTAGGCGTGGAGCCGGAACCAGCAGCTCCGCGAGGCGACGAAGCGCGTGACCGTGGCCGTCTCGGATGTCTCCGTGACGGCGACCGGCGACGGCTACCGCGTCCGGCTCACGTCGCGGACGAACACCTGGTACGGCGGCCCCGCCGAGGGGAACGAGACCGCCACCATCGTCCACGGTGACGGCGCCCACATCCCGGTGGCCTACCACCTGACCGACGGCCGGCTCGTCCGGGCCGAGGGCGGGTACGACGCCACGCCCACGGTCGGGCCCGCGGCGGGACGGACCGTTCGGTGCTTCGATTGACCGGGACCGATTCTAGAGGCTCTCGGGTCAGAATCTGCACACAGCCCGGAAAACTGGTTTGGGTACCCCCGACCCATACCGCGATATGACGGTCTCGCAGCCTGGCCCCGACGCGGTGTCCGAGACGCTCCCGGTCGATGATCCCGAGCTCGAAACGGTGCTGCGTGCCGTCTTCGACCTCAAGCGGAGCGAGAGCAGCGCCTACCTGGGCCTCCTCCGGGTCCCCGATAGCTCGGCCGCGGAGGTCGCCCGCGAACTCGACCGTGATCGCTCGAACGTGAACCGTTCGCTGCGGACCCTCCGGGAGCGTGGCCTCGCCGAACGCCGGCGCGTCCTCCTCGAGGAGGGGGGGCACGTCTACCGCTACACCCCGACGCCGCTCCCGGTGGTCCGCGAGCGGATGCACGAGTCGCTCGCGGCGTGGGCGGAGGCGGCCCACGACTGCATCGAGGAGTTCGGTGAAGAGGTCGAGGCGGCACAGCCCACCGACGCCGAATCACCAGAGGGCGTCTACGCGGGCCGCGGCGAGGACTGACGTCGATTCCCCGACCGCTCGCGCCACCCGGGGCCCGCCCCGACGGCGACCGAACCACAAGCTACACACGCGGGCGCCGGGCAGGGCCGGTATGTCGCCCACCGTCGACGAGTTGCGCGACGAGATCCGACTCGCCGTCGACCGTTTCGAGCGCGAGGTCTCGACCGACTTCACGAAGGAGACGCTCGCGGCCATCTGCGGTGCACTCGGGCACGATGTCGGTGGAAAACCGCTCCCACCGAAAGGAGAGATGCGCAGTATCATCCGTGAGCGAATCGAGGGGCTGGATGCCGACATCGACGGTGACCAGTCCTTCCGGAAGGCCGACCTGGAGGCCATCGCGGCCCACCTCCGCGACTCCGGGGAGTGAGTTCGGCAGCGACCGTTCCCGCGGCCGGGACGCTGCACCGGGAGCCCTATGTGAGCCACCCGGCAACGGGGTGGTATGGACGGAGACGACGCCTCGGCCGGCGGCTGGTTCGCGGGCGTCGGCCGCGACGACATCGACGCCGGAGCCACGGCCATCCGGGAGGGGACCGCCGACAGGCCGGCCGATTGGCCGGCACAGGCGGTCGCGTCGGGCTTCGTCGACGACGCGGCCGACTACTACGACGCGCTCCACGCCGCGACGATGGCGGCCACCCGCGCCGCCGTCGGCGAGGCCGAGAGCGCCGGCGACCGGCAACTGGTCCACGCCGTGCGGGCGATGGACGACTGCGAGCGCGTCGCCAACGAACTGGCCGAGCGTGTCGCAGAGTGGGGGAGTGCGCTGACCGGTGAGTCGGGCGCGGGAATCGAGTTCGCCCGCGAACTGGCCGAGCGCGACCCCGCGCCCGACGAGCGCCGGGTCGTCGAACTGGCCCGGCGGGTGTGCGATCTGGACGACGAGGCCGCCGACCTCCGGGCGAGCATCGAGCGGACAGCGCCGGAGGTGGCGCCGAACCTCGCCGCACTCGCGGGGCCCGTCCTCGCGGCGCGCCTCATCGCCCTCGCCGGCGGACTGGAGACCCTGGCCCGCAAGCCCTCCGGGACGCTCCAGGTTCTCGGTGCGGAGGAGGCCCTGTTCGCGCACCTCCGCGGGCGGGCGCCCTCGCCCAAACACGGCGTCATCTACACGCACGAGGCCGTGCGGAACACGCATCCCGACGACCGGGGGTCGGCGGCCCGGGCCCTCGCGGGAAAGCTGACCATCGCGGCCCGTGCCGACCACTACACTGGCGAGCGCCGGCCGGAACTGGACGAGCAACTTCGGGAGCGCATCGCCACCATCCGGGCACGGACGGACGACGGGGACGCGAGTGACGGGGGTGGCGGCGCGTGAGTCCCGACCTGCCCGAAGGCGTCGAGCGCCGCCCCTTCGACGGCGAGGAACGGCTCGCAACGCGGGGCGACCCCGTGTACGGCGAGCCGACGGACGGCGAGTGGCGTGCCTGGGACGCCGGCCGCTCGAAGCTCGGCGCGATGCTGGAACGCGGTATGGACACCGGCCTCGGCGGTGGTGAGGCGGTCCTCTACCTCGGCGCGGCCGCGGGGACCACCGTCTCGCACGTCGCGGACTTCGCCGGCCCGACGTACGCCGTGGAGTTCGCCCCGCGACCGGCCCGGGACCTGCTCGACGCTGCCGAATCGCGCCCGAACCTGTTCCCGCTCCTGAAGGACGCCCGCGAGCCGGCGACGTACGCACACGTCGTGGAACCAGTGGACGTACTGGTGCAGGATGTCGCTACCCGCGGGCAGGCGACGGTCGCGCTGCGGAACCGGCAGTTCCTCCGCGACGATGGCCGGCTCCTGCTCTCGGTCAAGGCACGGAGCGAGGACGTGGTGGCCGACCCGGACGACGTGTTCGAGCAGGTGCTCGGCGACCTTCGGGCGGGGTACGAGGTGCTGGCGACCGAACGGCTGGACCCGACGCACGACGACCACCTGGCCGTGGTGGCGCGTCCGCTGGATGGTTAATCAGTAATGGCAGATAGATGGCCAGAATCTGGCCCTTAGTTCTCCAACCCCGATTTTCGTACAAAAGCGTCGATGGTTCTTGAGTACACTGCCGCCGACATCTGTCACTCCAGCCGGGGTACGCTGGCGGTGATGCCGAGGGTCGGCCGTCTCTCGGTGTGCGAGGACAACCGCCCCGGAACGGTCCCGTGCGTACCGCGTCGCCGACGGTGAGATTTAACCACCAGGGTCGTCTCGGTTGATGCGATGGAGACGGGCGACGACGCCGGGGCCGGCGAGGAGCAGGGAGCCACGGGCTCGGCCGACGCGTTCGACCGGCTCGGGACCCTCGGTATCGAGGAGGAGTTCTACGTCGTCGACGGCGACGGCCGCCCCACGTCGGGGACGGACACGCTCGTCTACGAGGCGGAGCCGCCGGAGATCCTCGACGGGCGGCTGGACCACGAGCTGTTCAAGTGTGTCATCGAGACGCAGACGCCGACCTGCGAGTCGCTGGCCGAGGCACGCGAGCAGCTCCACGCCGTCCGGTCGGCGCTCGTCGAACACGCCGAGACGCATGGCTACCGCATCGCGGCGGCGGGCCTCCACCCGGCGGCGAAGTGGCGGGAACTGGAACACGCCGAGAAACCACGCTACCGCTCACAGCTCGACCGTATCCAGTACCCACAGCACCGCAACACGACCGCGGGCCTGCACGTCCACGTCGGCGTCGACGACGCCGACAAGGCGACCTGGATCGCCAACGAGCTACGGTGGTACCTGCCCGTGTTGCTGGCGCTGTCCGCGAACTCGCCGTACTGGAACGGGTTCGACACCGGGCTGGCCTCCGGGCGCGCGAAGATCTTCGAGGCACTCCCGAACACCGGCATCCCGACCGCGTTCGGGAGCTTCGACGAGTACCTCGACCTCGAACGCCGGATGGTCGAGCTCGGGAGCATCGAGGACCGTGGCGAACTCTGGTACGACGTGCGCCCCCACTCCGCGCACGGGACCGTCGAGGTCCGCACCCCGGACGGACAGGCCGACCCCGAGCGGGTGCTGGCGTTCGTCGAGGCCGTCCACGCGCTGGTGCTGGACCTCGCCGAGCGGTACGCCGACCGCTCGGACCCGTGGGCCGCGTACCGGGGCGGCGGTGGCGCGGTCGACAGCGCGGGCAGCGCCGGTACGCGCGACGAGGCGCCGGGCCACCGCCGCGAGACCCTCGACGAGAACAAGTGGCGCGCCATCCGGCACGGCCACCGTGCGTCGTTCATCGACCGCCGGGGAACCGGGACCGTCGGGCTCGGCGAGGCGACCGACCGGCTGGCCGAACGCCTCGGTATCGCGGGCATCCGGGACCTGTACGCCGCCGAGAGCGGGGCCACACGCCAGCGCCGCCTGCGGGAGCGGACGGGGCTCGACGCGCTGTGTGAGTCGCTGGTCCTCGACCCTGACGGCTGAGTCGACGGGGACCACGACCGCGAGGACGGCCCGGAGCCGGCGCCAGCGTGCGGGATTCTCGCACGCTACCCCGGCCAACGTTGGATTTTTATCCAGTGATTCCCTCGCCTCGCGCTAGGTTCGATATGTCCGCCGACGACACCTCCGAGGACGGCGACCTCACACAGGGGGAGGACGGGGAGGAGGTGACGGCCCGGGACGCGCTCGAGGAGCGGAGCGCCTCGTTCGACGACGGTATCGTCGATCTGCTGGCGTGGGTCCTCGACACCGAGACGCGTGCCCGGATCTACCTCTACCTCCGACAGCATCCCGACAGCACCTCCGAGGAGATCGCGACCGGCACCGGTCTCTACCCCTCTACCGTCCGCGAGGCGCTCGCGGAGCTCCACGAGGAGGGGAAGGTCGAGCGCGGCAAGCGCGAGGCGAGCGGTGCCGGCAACAACCCATACGAGTACACCGCGCAGGCGCCCGCCGACCTCGTCACCAGCATCGTCGACGGCGTGCAGGACGAACTCAACACCGTGTTCAACCTGGACCGGCACCTCGGCCGCGGTGACGGCGACGACGGGCGCGGGCCCGTCACCATCAGCGTCGAGACCGAGGAGGCCGCCGGTGCCGAGGTCGACGACTGACGCCGACGGTACTCTCGGTCGGCCGCGCGACGGGTGCGACTCCCGATACGGATGAGGAACGACTAAACCACCGGCACGTCTCCCGCGGGGTATGCAGGTCGTGCTGGGCGGCACGTTCGACCCGATCCACGACGGCCACCGGGCACTGTTCGAGCGGGCGTTCGAACTCGGTGACGTGACCGTCGGCCTCACCAGCGACGAGCTCGCGCCGAAGACCCGCTCGCAGGACCGTTACGTCCGCCCCTTCGACGAGCGCCGAGCCGACCTCGCCGCGGAACTCGCCTCCTTCGCCGCGGAGTACGACCGCGAGTACACCGTTCGCGAACTGACCGAACCGACCGGCGTCGCCACGGAGCCGGGCTTCGACGTGCTCATCGTCTCGCCGGAGACCCGGGACGGCGGCGAGCGTGTCAACGAGATCCGCGCGGAGAAGGGCCTCGACCCGCTCGACATCGAGGTCGTCGACCACGTCCCCGCCGAGGACGGCGAGGCCATCTCCTCGACGCGGGTCGTGAGCGGCGAGATCGACGAACACGGGAACCTCACGCCCGAGCGGGACGGCCGCCCGAGCCCGGAGGACGCTGACGCGACCGACGACTGAGCCCCTGCCGAGAGCCGAGCCGCCCGGCTACCAGCCCGGTGGTTCCAGTCCTGCCTCCTCCAGCAACGGCTTCCACCGGCCCTGGACCGTCAGCCGCGAGCAGCCGACCGCCTCGGCCACCGCCGACTGCGAACGCCGGTCGCCGGCCATCAACGCGCCGGCGTAGACCGCCGCGCCGAGCACCGCGCGCTTCGAGCGGTCGGTGTCGGGGTTGGCACTCAGGAACAGGTCCGCCGCACGGGACCGTGCGTCCGTGCCGAGGCCGAGCCGGTCGGCTGCCGTCTCCAGCTCCGCCAGCCACTCCTCGTTGTCCACCTCGTCCGACGCGCGGTACATGGGTGCCGCTCCGTCGCCGGCATACTTGAATCTCCGGCCCGGGCCCTGCCCGGGACCCACTCCTCGCCGGTGAGAACGGGGACGGTGTTTTATCGATGGGGCGCGCAGTCACTCCTACATGAACGAGAAGACGCTCCCCGAACAGCCGTTCCAGCGGTTCGTACTGCTGGCGGTCGCCGATCTGACGCTCGATGGCCGCGAGCCGGTCCACTCATTCGACGTGCGCGAGCGGTGTACGGCGCGTACGGCGGATGTGACCTGCGCAGAGGGCGGCGTCGAGCGGACGGCCGTCCTGCGCGCACTGGAATCGATGACCGGTGACGGCCCGCTGACGGAGGTGGAGGCGACCTCTCCTGTCGGCAAGGGCCGCCCGGGATACGAACTGGAACTCGACCCGGCCTCCATCGTCGACGAGCTCGTCAAGGACGGCTCGGTCGGGGCGTACGCCGCGTCGCTGCGGGACTGAACGACCTGCCAGGAACCGTGGGGCCGGACCGATCCCGGCCGACTCGGCCGCGAAGGCTTTTGAACGCGTCCGCCCTCGACCGGGCATGGACGGGCAGGTCGAGCGCATCCGCATCGCCGAGGAGGACTCGGCGCCGATGGAGTCGGTGGGATCGGTCGAAGCCCGACCGGGCGGCCTCGTCGGCGACCGCTACTACGAGGGAACCGGCTACTACTCACCGTTCGACGTCTGCGAGGTGACCTTCGTCGCGGCCGAGGCCCTGGAACGTATCCACGAGGAGTTCGGCATCGACCTCTCCGACGGTCGCCACCGCCGGAACGTCGTCACTCGGGGCGTCGACCTGCACGACCTGCTGGACCACCGCTTCGCCGTTGGTGAGGTGAGCTTCGAGGGGACCCGACCCCGCCCTCCCTGCGCGCACGTCGAGGAGGTCGCCGACGAGGACGGCGTCATGGAGGCGCTGACGGAGGGCCGCGGGGGAATCTGCGCGGATATCGTGGAGGGCGGCGAGCTGCGCGTCGGCGACGAGTTCGGCGCGCGCGAGACCGTGAACCCGGACCCCGCGAGCATCGCACGGGCGATGCGCGAGCGGGCCGACGAGCGGACCGAGCGCCGCATCGAGTGACGGAGAACGTCAGGTTCTTGCCGCCCTCCGGTGGATGTGAGGACGCGCGCGGGTAGCCAAGCCAGGAAACGGCGCAGCGCTTAGGACGCTGTCTCGTAGGAGTCCGCCGGTTCAAATCCGGTCCCGCGCATCCCGCCTCGAACGGACGTGAGAGGCGTGTCTCCGAAACGGCCGGATTCGAACCCTGGAGGTCGCAACTCGGCAGCGTAGCGAAGCGGACATCCGGGAACGTCTGGCTCCGTGTCAAATCCGATTCCGTCCCTTCCGCCTCGACTCCGTCGGCACCGCGGAGCCCCCCGTGGCGAGAGGTCGGGGACGGTACCCACTCGGCCCACTCTCCGTGTCGGGAGGGACCGGTGACAGGCACGGGATACTTTTCCTGCTGCCTGCTAACGTGACCCATATGGCAATCGCACGCCACGGTGTCGGTCCCACCGCGAACCTCCGTGCGCTGGGGTCGCAGGTCCATCCGGTGTTCATGCTGCCGCCGCTGGCCGCCAGTGCGTTCGGAGCCCTCCTGGCGGGGACGACACGGCTGGGGACCGCCGAGGCCGTCCTGGTGCCCCTGGCGATGGGTGTCCACCTCGTCGCGGTCTTCTTCGGCCTGTATACGGCCCACCTGAAGGACGGCTACGTCGATTTTCATGTCCGTGACGAGGACGACGACCACCCCCTCACGGCGCGTGGCTGCCGGCTGGCGCTGGCCGGGTCGTCGGCGGGGTTCGCCCTCGCGCTCGGGGCCGTCGTCGTGCTCGCCGGCCCGGTGGCCGGGCTGTTGACCCTCCCGGGGTGGGCCATCGGCTACCTCCACGCGCCCCAGTTCGACACGAACCCGGTGACGGCAACGGCGGGCTACCCTGCGGGCGTGGCGCTGGCGCTACTGGGTGGGTTCTACGTGCAGGCGGGGACGCTCTCGGCGGCCGTCATCGCGTTCGCCGTGGTCTTCCTCGTCGCCCTCTCCGGGGTGAAGGTGGTCGACGACGCCAAGGACGTGGTGTACGACCGCTCCATCGAGAAGCGGACCGTCGCCGTCGCGCTGGGCCCGCGCCGCGCCCGGGAGGTGGCGTTCGGGCTGATGGGACTCGGGATGTTCCTCGTGGTCGCGTTCGCCGTCGACGGCCTGTTCCCGGCCGGCGCCGCGCTGGCGGCGGTCCCGTTCGTCGCCGTCGCCGCGCTCGCGACGCGCGCGGACCCGGAACTCGCGACGATGCTGCTCATCCGGGGAGCCTACCTGTTCCTCGCAGTCCTCGTGGCGGCCGTCTGGTTCCGGCCGCTCGCGGGCGTTCCGCTCCCGGACATCGGCGTCCTCGGCCCCTACACCTACCTCGCGACTGAGGTGGCGTTCGGGGCCGGGGCACTCTTCTTGCTCCAGCGGACGGGCGCCTGGTGGGCCGCCGCGCGGACCGTCGCGGTGCTGTACCCGCTCGCGTACCTCTGGGACTGGTACACGCTGGAGGTGGGCGTCTTCGCCATCCCCCTGCGGACGGGCGTCGAACTGCTCGGCATCCCGCTGGAGGAGCACCTGTTCATGCTCGTCGTGCCGGCGTTCACGGTCGCCGTCCACGAGCTGGTCAACGACCGCGCGTGAGCCAACTCCGGCCGGCGATTTTTGCCACTAGAGTCCCAACCCACCGTGTGCAGCGTCACCGAGCAACCAGCCGCGCCCCCCGACACCGATGAGCGAGGGTGGCGCCGCCTCGGACAAGCCGGACGACGGCACGCAGCGCGGCGACACCGGCCCGTCCGATACCGGTGGTGTGATCCCGACCGACAGCTCGTCCTCGCCGCTGGTCGACCGCTACGCCGACCTGACGGATACGTTCGTCCACGGCGTGGAGATGGCCGCCGCGACGGTGTTCGCCCTGCTGTTCGCCATCGGCGTGGTCGACCTGGCGCTCCAGATCGTCGCCGCCGCTCGGACCGGGGCCATCACCGACCCACTGGTCGTCATCGGGTTCATCGACACCGGCCTGCTGTTGCTCATCATCGTGGAGGTGTACCAGACGGTACTGGCGTACGTCCGGGAGAGCGACACCCGTCGCATCGTCCGCCTCGTCATCTACACGGGCGTCATCGCGATGGTCCGGAAGGCCATCATCTTCCGGACCGGGGAGTACGCCACCGAGGTACAGGCCCTGACGGCGGCGACGGCGTACACACTCATCATCCTCGGACTCGTGGGGCTCCTGTTCGTCGAGCAGGTGTACGGCGACCGGCTGCTGGCGAGGGGGTAGCCGGCGTGTGGCTCAGGGCTCGGGGTCGACCATCTGCTTGGTGAACACGAGCGCGAACAGGACGACGCCGAGGCCGAACGCGCCCTCGACGAGCGAGAGCGCGGTGAACCGGTCCAGTGCCACCGCGAGGCCGAACCCGAGGAACACGACGACCGGGACGATCATGCCGCTGATGAGGAGCGGGAGTTCGGTCTCGCGCTTCAGCGCGACCATCGTGAACAGCGACATGCCGAGCGAGACGGCTGCCGGGGCCGCCACGGGAAGCGGCACCTCCCGGACCACCGTCAGCAGCGGCGCCGGAATCACCAGCAACCCCGCGAGGCTGGCCTCGCCCGCGATGCCGACGGCGAGACCGGTCAGGGCACAGACAACTGCCAGTGTGACCTTCCGCATACGCGGGTCGTCTGGGCCGGGGGGATGTAATCGCTCGCACCACCTTGCCACCGCCCGGTGCCAGCCGACTCACCGGCTCGACGGCGGTCGCCGCAGCCACCGACACGCCCTTGACGGTGCCTCCCGTCCCCCGACTCGATGACGGGCGACGACAGCGGCCGACCGACGTCCGACCCCGCGGTCGCGCCTGGAGCGGACTCCGCCGCCGGGACCGGGGTCGATACCGATGACGCCGCGACGGCGGGTCACGGTCCCTACGCGGCGGTGCACGCCCGGCCCGAGGGGGAGGCGACGGTCGCGCGGATGGCACTGACCGCGGCCGAATCCGGCTACGCGGGTGTCGTCGTCCGCAACCACGGCGACGCGGACGCCGAGCCGGTATCCGAGCCGCCCGAGGACCCCGCCGAGGGGGCGTACGTCCCCGGACGGGTCGCCGAGGCGTACGACATCGACGTGGTGCCGGCGGTGGAGATACGGACCGAGGACCGCAGCCAGGCCGCCGGGCTGCTGTCGCGCTACCGGGACGAACGGGTCCTCGTCTGCGTCCACGGCGGGTCGCTGAACCGGTGGGCCGTCGAGGACCCGCGCGTGGACGTGCTGGCCCACCCGACGCGCGGCGACGGCGACCTGAACCACGTCCTCGTGAAGGCGGCCGCACGCAACGGCGTGCGGCTGGAGTTCGACCTCTCCCGGGTCCTCCGCCGGACCGGCGGCGAGCGGGTGCAGGCGGTGCGGGGCCTCCGCAAGCAGCGCGAGATCGTCGCCCACTACGACGCCCCCTTCGTCGTGAGCGCCGACCCGACCTCCCATCTCCAGGTCCGGTCGCCGCGCGCACTGCGTGCGGTCGCCGAGGTCGTCGGGTTCCAGCCCGAGCAGGTCGCCGCCGGCCTCCGGGAGTGGGGCCGGCTCGCGGCGCGCAACCGCGAGCGACTGGGCGAGGATTTCATAGCCCCCGGCGTCCACAGAGGTCGGTATGAAGAAGTCGATTGACGAGCACGCCGCGCGGTTCGACGAGGCGGCCGACTCCTACGATGCCGACAAGTCGGCCGAGTACGAGGCCTGCGCGGGGCTCGTCGTCGAGCACGCCCGCGGAACCGCCGAGAGCGCGATGCGCCCGGCGCGGCCGCTCCAGCCGGACGACCTGGTGCTCGACCTCGGGACCGGTACGGGCGCCATCGCGCTCGCGCTCGCCGGTGACGCCGGCCGGGTCGTCGGCCGCGATATCAGCGACGGGATGCTGGCGAAGGCACGCGAGAAGGCCGACGAACAGGGTGCCGAGAACGTCTCCTTCGGTAACGGCACCTTCCGCGACCCGGCGTACGAGGGCCCGGTCGACGTGGTCGTCTCGAACTTCGCGATGCACCACCTCTCGGACGCCGAGAAGCGAGAGGCCATCGACGTCATCGCCGGCCTCGCCCCGCGCCGCATCGTTCTCGGCGACGTGATGTTCTTCGGCGAGCCCGACCCCGAGGAGCCGTTCTACAGCCCGGAGGTCGACGACCCGGCCACCGTGGGCATCCTCGTCGACGCGTTCACCGACGCCTCGTACGCCGTCACGGCGGTCGAGATGGTCCACGAGCAGGTGGGTGTCATCGTCGCCGACCGGCTGGAGACCAACGAGGCCTCGGACGAGGGGTTCGCCGACGAGCCCGTGGGGATGAACGAGGACTGAGGGGGCGACCGAGCGTGAAACACCTCCCGAAGCACCTCCGGCCCCGGTGGCGCTACCTCGCCGTCGAACTGGAGTCGCCGCCGGACGCGACGTACGACCGCGACGCCCTCCAGCGGGCGATATGGTACGCCGCGGGCAACCTGCTCGGCGATCCCGGCAGTGCCGACACCGACCTGTCGGTGGTCCGGTTCCGACGCGGGGTGAGCGGCGAGGGTGAGCGCGATGGAGACGGGCGGACCGAGAGCGCCCCCAGCGGGGGGCGCGGTGGGAGCGCGGAGGCGACGGCGGCCGTCCGCGTCCGGCGCGACGAGGTGCAACGTGGCCGGGCGGTCATCGCCTGCCTCGACGCCGTCGCGGGGTCACCGGTCCGGACGCGCGTCCGCGGTGTCAGCGGGACCGTGCGCGCCTGTGAAGAAAAGTATTTGAATGCGCCGCGAGCAGGACCACGGGACCGAACGGTCGCCTTCGCGGGTGCCGACCGCCGGGCACTCGCCCGCGGGCGGCGGGTCGACGTCGAACTGGCGGACGGCCACGCGGGCGCGACGGCACTCGACTACCGGACCCCCGACCGCTGAGGCGACGCGCGGCATCTCCCGGAACCGACATCGGAGACGAGACACCACACACCGATACACACCATGCAGGGACAATCACAACAGCAGGCGTACGACCGCGGCATCACCATCTTCTCGCCGGACGGCCGGCTCTACCAGGTCGAGTACGCTCGCGAGGCCGTCAAGCGCGGCACCGCGAGCATCGGCGTCCGGACGGAGGGCGGCGTCGTCCTCGCCGTCGACAAGCGCATCCGCTCGCCGCTGATGGAGCGCAACTCCGTCGAGAAGCTCCACAAGGCCGACGACCACATCGGCATCGCCTCCGCGGGCCACGTCGCCGACGCCCGCCAGCTCATCGACATGGCGCGCCGGCAGGCGCAGGTCAACCAGCTGCGCTACGGCGAGCCCATCGGCGTCGAGACGCTGACCAAGGAGGTCACCGACTTCATCCAGCAGTACACGCAGGTCGGCGGTGCGCGCCCGTTCGGCGTCGCGCTCATCGTCGGCGGCGTCGAGGACGGCGAGCCCCGCCTCTTCGAGACGGACCCGTCCGGCACCCCCTACGAGTGGCAGGCGCTCGCCATCGGCGCCGACCGCGGGGAGATCGAGGACTACCTCGAGGAGAACTACGACGAGACGGCCGACCTCGACGCCGGCATCGGGCTGGCGCTCGGCGCGCTCGCCTCGGTCAACGACGGCAAACTGACCCCCGAGGGCATCGGCGTCGCCGTCATCCCGTCGGACACGGCCCAGTACGAGGACCTCGACGACGCGCAGGTCGAGTCGCATCTGGACGAGCACGGACTGCTCGACACCGGCGAGGACGAGGAAGAGGACGAGGAGTAACGCGCTAGCCGCTCTGGTTCGCTGTTCGGTTCATCTGCCCAGGGAGTCGTCCGTCCCTGGAGCTTGACGACTGATACACCTCGAAGGGGCGAGGGCTTCGTAGCGATCCCCGTCTCCACCCAGAGAATACCGGGGGCTTTGTGAGTGATATCGTTCGTCAGTCACTGACATAACTGATAAAAGGTGCAATTCTATTCCGAAAGGTCTTCTTTGTCGGATAAAGTCCGGAATATTCAGATTATATGTGGACAAACAGCCCTCTCTAGCACCGTTCCTCACAGATGCGGTCGAAGATGCGGCCCGTCGAGAGGAGTTCGCCCTCGAAGCGCGCTTCCCGGCCGCTCGCCCGGCGCACGTCACAGTCCAGCCCGCGGCCCTCCAGCGCACCGCGGACACCGTCGATGTCGTGGTGCTGGTCGTGGCCCAGGAGGATGCAGTCCGGATCGATGCGCTCGATGGGGACGAAGAAGTCCTCGAGATGCCCGAGGTGCGCCCCGGTCACGGGGTCGAGCGCGTCGACCATCTCGCGGCGCTGCTCGTCGTCGAGCACGGGTGGTCGCTTGTGGGTCACGTTCTCCGAGCGGGCGATGATGACGTGGACCTCCTCGCCCATCGCGGCGGCCTCGCGGAGGTAGTGAAGGTGGCCCGGGTGGAGGACGTCGAAGGTACCCTGGGCGACCACGCGCTCGTACTCGGCGTCGCCGCTCACCATCCATCTCCCCCGTCGAAGCGGGTATCACGCTGGCCGGATTCCTCGCGCAGCTCCGCGTCGATGTCGGCCTGCGTGAAGTCGAAGAACTCGTCGTCGGGCAGGTCGACATCCAGCACCTCCAGGTCGCGGGGCTCGCCCTCGCGGTCGAACGCCTGCCAGTCGTGCCGGCCGTAGGGGTAGCCGATGATGATGTGGACCTTCCCCTTGCCGAAGGTCATCAGGTCGGCGTCGGAGGGTCGGAGGACGCCGTTCGGGTGGGAGTGGACCGACCCCGCGGATTCGAGGCTGTTCGGGACCATGTACTCCTGGACGGTGGCGCTCGTCGGGTTCGACTTCGTGCCCGGGATGACCAGCACGTCCGTGATGACGGTGCCGTCCCGGTCGAGACCCAGGCGCGAGGCGTCCTCGCCGCGCAGGAAGCCCATGTACTCGTTGGGGTGGGCGTCCTCGGAGGCCTCGAGGGCGAACTCGAGGGCGTCCTCGGCGATGCCGACGACCCCGCTCGACCGGAACAGGCGCATACCCGAAAGTGGGTTCGGCCGACGCTAAGGCGTTTCGATGCCCCGGACCCGGAGTCGCCGGACGATACGGGCGAGACACTCACGCCAGCGTCCGCCAGCGCCCGCCGCGGGCCGCGTCGGCGGAGGGTCGGGATTCACCAACTTGACAACTCTTAAACGGCAACGGAACCGAATCCCGCTACATGTCTCATTCGCCCGACGCCGACGAGAACGTCGGCGCCGATTCCGACGCTGACGGGGTCCCGGACCGGGGGACCGTCGTCTATCGGCTCGCGGACGCCTGTACCGCCGATGCCCTCGAAGAGGGCGAGCACTACCACGCCACCGTCAACGGTGTCGTCGAGTACGGCGTCTTCGTCGATGTCTCGGCCAGTGTCTCCGGGCTGGTCCACGACTCCGAACTGCGCGGCGACTACGACGTCGGCGACGAACTGATCGTCGAGCTCATCGAGGTCCGCGAGAACGGGGACCTCGCGTTCGCCGAGCGCGACCTCGACGCGTTCGAGACCGAGCCGGTCGCGGCCGGCGCCGAGGTCGGCGTGGCCGAACTCGACGGGCACGTCGGCGACATCGTCAACGTCGAGGGCGTCGTCGTGCAGGTCAAGCAGACCGGCGGCCCCACGCTGTTCCACGTCGCCGACGGCGAGGCGGTCGTCCCGGGCGCGGCGTTCGAGTCGGCCGGTGTCCGCGCCTACCCGAACGTCGACGTCGGGGACGTCGTCCGCGTCACGGGCGGCGTCGAGCACCGGGAAGAGGCACTCCAGATCGAGGTCGAGGAGCTCTCGCGCCTGCGCGGCGAGGCCGCCGACGAGGTCCGCGAGGCCTACGAGGAGCGCCTGGCGGCGGCCGCCGAGCCCCCGGAGGTCGAGCCCCTCATCGAGTGGGAGGCGTTCGAGCCCATCCACGAGGAGCTCCGCGAGGTCGCGCGGCACCTCCGCCGGGCCGCGCTCACCAACCGCCCCATCCGGATGCGACACCACGCCGACGGCGACGGGATGTGCGCGTCCGTCCCGCTGCAGACCGCGCTCGCACGGTTCATCGACGACACCCACGAGGACAACCAGGCCTCGCGCCACCTCCTCAAGCGGCTCCCCTCGAAGGCACCGTTCTACGAGATGGAGGACGTCACCCGTGACCTGAACTTCGCGCTGGAGGACCGCGAGCGCCACGGCCAGAAGCTCCCGCTCCTGTGTATGCTCGACAACGGGTCGACGGAGGAGGACGTCCCCGCCTACCGCGCGATGGCCCAGTACGACGTCCCCATCGTCGTCGTCGACCACCACCACCCCGACCCGGAGGCCGTGGAGCCGCTCCTCGAGGCGCACGTCAACCCGTACCTCCACGACGAGGACTACCGCATCACGACGGGCATGATGGGTGTCGAACTCGCCCGGCTCGTCGACCCCGACATCACCGAGGAGGTCCGCCACGTCCCCGCGGTCGGCGGGCTGGCCGACCGTTCGAAGGCCGAGGCGATGGACGACTACCTCGCGCTGGCCGAGGAGGCCGGCTACGACGAGGCCGACCTGCGCGACGTGGGCGAGGCGCTGGACTACGCGGCCCACTGGCTCCGCTACAACGACGGCAACGGCTTCGTCAACGACCTGCTGGACGTCGGTACCGACGCCGACCGCCACGAGGAACTGGTCCAGTTCATGGCCTCGCGCGCCGAGCGTGACGTCGAGCGCCAGCTCGAGGACGCACTCCCGCACGTCGAGCACGAGCGCCTCGACAACGACGCCCACCTCTATCGGCTCGACGTCGACGAGCACGCCCACCGCTTCATCTACCCGGCACCCGGCAAGACCACGGGCAAGGTCCACGACCGGAAGGTCGAGGAGACGGGCGACCCCGTCATCACCATCGGGTACGGCCCGGACTTCGCCGTCCTCCGGAGTGACGGCGTCCGGCTGGACATCCCCGAGATGGTGACCGAGCTGACCGAGGAGCTGCCCGGCGCGGGTGTCAGCGGCGGCGGCCACCTCGTCGTCGGCTCCATCAAGTTCGTCCCCGGCAAGCGTGCCGCGGTGCTCGACGCGCTCGTCGAGAAGATGGCCGACGCCGAACTGGACGAGGAGCTGCGAAGCACGCTCGTCCGGGACGACTGAGCGCCCCCGGGCGGGCACGTCGTCCGGCACCCGACCACTTATCCTCCCGCGTTCGCTGTACTCGACCAGTCCGCGACCGGCGGAACCAGAGCCATGGGAGACGGGCACCAGCGGCCGGAGGAATCGGGGGCGAGCGGGCCGTCCGGGGCGGCACTGCTCGACGCTATCGCTCACCCGGCGTTCGTCCTCGAGACCGACGGCCGGATGTCACGGTCGAACAGCCGCGCAGCGACGCTACTGGACGGCGAGCCGGCGACCTTCGACGCCCTCGTGCGTCCGGGCCATCGCGAGCGCGCCCGGACGGCCGTCACGGCGGCCGCTGCGGGGGAGACGACCACGGTCGAACTCGACGTGCAGTCGCCGGACGGCACCCGCCGCGTCAGCGTCGACTGCTCGCCCGTCGAGCGGGACGGGCGCCCGACCGGCGTCCTGGTCGTCTGCCAGCACGTGGCGGTGGATGGGGCCGACGAGGGGGACGGCAGCGAGGGTAGCGACGGTAGTGACGCCGACGGCGATGACCAACGGGACGGCACAGACGCCGCCGGATCCGGCGGCGGCGATCGGGCTGACGAGCGAGCGGTGGAGGGACTGGCCCCCACGGACGCGGCGCCGGGTGACGCACCCGACGAGAGTCTCCTGGGCCGTGCCGACATCGTGGAGGCGGTCGGCGACGGTGCGTACGTCCTGGACGCCGACCGCCGTGTCGCCGCGGTGAGCGACCGGCTGGCCGAGACACTGGGTCGCGAGCGGGCCTCGCTTGTCGGCCGGCCGCTCCGGTCGCTGCTGGCCGACGACTCGCAGGCCGCGGCCGTCGGGTTGCACGAGTCGCTGCTCGCCGGCGACCGCGAGACGGGCAGCGTCGAACTCACCGTCGCGGCCGCCGCCGGCGACCTGCCGGCCGAACTCCACGCCACCGCCGTCGGCGAGGGTCCGGATCGCGTCGTCGTGGGCGTCCTCCGGGACATCTCCGACCGGCGCCGCCGCGAGCATCAGCTTGCCCGTCACCGCGACCAGCTCGCCACCCTGAACCGCATCAGCGAGGCCGTCGAGGGGGTCGTCCAGGGGATCGTCGAGTCGGCGACCCGGGAGGGGATAGAGGCGACCGTCTGCGAGCGGCTGGCAGCGTCGGACCTCTACCGGACGGTCTGGATCGGTCGCATCGGCGCGGGCGGTCTCGAGGTGACGGCCTCTGCGGGGGAGCCGCCGCTGTTCGAGGCGGAAGCCGGCTCCGGCGACGCCCCCGACGGCGTCACCGATGACGACGCCGACCACCCAGCGCGTGTCGCGTTCCAGTCGGGCGAGGCGTGCGTCAGGCGGGCCGCCTGGGTCGGCGAGGGGGAGCCGAGCGATCGCGGCCTCGCGGCCGAACACGGCATCCGTGCGAGCATGGCGCTGCCCATCAGGCACAACGAGACGGTGTACGGGGTTCTCTGCCTGCAGTCCCCGCGGGCCGACGCGTTCACCGACCGCGAGCAGGCGGCGCTGGAGCGGCTCGCGCGCGTCGTGGGCTTCGCCATCAACGCCGCCGACACGGAGCTACTGCTGCACTCGGGAACCACGACCGAACTCGTCTTCCGCGTCACCGGGGAGAACTGCTTCCTCGCGACGCTCTCGGCGGAGGCCGGGCCGGTCGGCCTGCGCTGGACCGTCCCCGAGGACGACGGCCTCCGGCACTACCTGGAGGTCGAGGCCACGGGTGCCGAGGCGGTCGCCGGCGCGGAGGCCGCCGGCGCGCTCGAGGTGGAGGTGGTCAGCGAGCGGGAGGGGGGCGACGACGAGCCGCCGACCGCCATCATCGAGGCAGTGCCCCGGAGGAGCGTCGCCGCCACGCTGAACGACGTGGGCGCGGTGGTCCAGCAGGGACACGCCGAGGGCGGAGTCGCCGAGTTCACCGCCCGCATCGCCGGGGGGACGGACACCCGGACCGTCGTCGAGGCCTTCCAGGACGAGTTCGAGGCGGCCCTGAAGGCGAAACGGCGCATCGACGAACCCGTCGAGACGACCGGTGACCTCCGGCAGGCCGCCGACGAGCGGCTCACCGAGCGCCAGAGCGACGTGCTCCGGACCGCCTACCTGATGGGCTACTTCGAGTGGCCCCGGGTCCACAACGCGGAGGAGGTCGCCGACCGGATGGACATCACCTCGGCGACACTCCACTACCACCTGCGTGCCGCCGAGCGGAACTTCCTGGAACTGTTCTTCGACGAGTCGCCGACCGGGGGGTAGCTGCGGACGGCGGGGCGGGCTCAGGTGGCCCGGAGCGCGACCAGCCCCCGGTCGGAGGCTACGTAGACGGTACCGTCGACGACCGCCGGCGTCCGGAATCCCGTGGTCCCCTCGCCGAACCGCCACCGCTCGTCGCCACTCCCCGTGTCCAGCGCGTACAGGTGCCCGTCCGGGGCGCCGTAGTAGACCGTCCCGTCGGCGACGGTCGGGGCGCCCGGGGCGCCATCGCCGCTCCTTTCGTGGCTCCACCGCTCGCTCCCGTCGGCCGTCAGTGCCCGGATCTGGATGTCCTCCTCGCCGGCCGTGAGCACGTACGCCTCGTCCCCGACGACCGTCGGCGGGACGTACAGCCCCCCACGGTCGGACTGCCAGACGGGGTCCCGACCGGCCCGGTCCAGCGCGGCGTGGCCCTGTGGTCCTCCGAGATAGAACCGGTCCTCCGTGACCGCGACCCCCGTGTACGGCCGCCCGTCGGTCGGCGTCGCGGTCCACTCCGCCGAGCCGTCGGCGGCCGAGACGGCGGCGACCTGCGGGGCACCCTGCGCTGGGAACGATGCGTAGTAGACCGTGCCTCCGAGTGCGGCGGGGTAAGCCGGTGTGTGCGTGTTGTTCCGGCCCTCGCCGGACTCGAGCGCGCGGTGCCAGCGGACCGAGCCGTCCTCGGTCTCCAGGGCGTAGAGCCCGCCGAACTCGAACAGCGCCTGCCGGCCGAGTCCGACCACGAGCGCACCGTCGACGACCACCGGACTATTGATGGCGCTCTGCTCCATGTCGAGCGAGCGCTCCCACTCGCCGGTACCGTCGTCGGTCGCGACCGCGTGAGCGGTCCCGGCACGGTCCACGAAGTAGCACATCCCGTCAACGGCGGCCGGGTGCCAGCCGTCGAGCCCGTTCTCGACCTCGTAGGTCCACGCCCGGTCGCCGCTCTCGGCCTCGAGTGCGACGACGGCGCTCCCCTCGGCACGGTCGACCGCCGCGAGCACCTGTCCGTCGACCACAGCCGGGGTCCCCACTTCGAGCGCGTTCTCGGCGCGCCACGCGACCTCGACGTCGTCGGTCGGGCCGGTCGCGCCGTCCGAACCGCGGTTGCGGGTGCCGTAGCCGTACGAGCGGTACGTGACGGTCCCATCCCGGCCGAAGCAGCCGGCGGTGGCCGCGAGCGACGCGGCTGCCGCTCCCTGGAGGAAGGCTCGCCTGGTGGGCATACGCCCCGTGGCCGCGCCGGCGGCAAATCCCTTCTGGCGGGGGTAGAGTTATTCCTCGCTGTGTCGCACGCACGGACGATCCTGTCATGGAGTACCACGACAGTGGCCCGCTCCAGCACGCCGACGCCGTGCTGGCGATGGGCGCACACCGGTACGGGGAGAAGGACGCCATCGTCTCCCTGGAGTACGGCGAGGCCCAGAGCTTCGCGGAGCTGGACGAGCGTGCGAGTCGCGTCGCGAGTGCGCTGACCGAACGTGGCGTCTCGTCGGGCGACCGTGTCGGGCTGTTCCTGCCGAACACGCTCCAGTTCCCGGAGACGTTCTTCGGTGCGATGCGGGCCGGCGCCGTACCGGTCCCGCTGAACCTCCGGATGGACACCGAGACGCTGGCGTACATCCTCTTCGATGCCGACGCCGACCACCTCGTCACCTCGCCGCTGCTCGTCGGCGGGATGGAGACGGACCGGGCGACGGTCGCCGCGCCCGCCGACATCGCCGCCGAGGCAGGCATCTCGACACGCTGGATTCCGGGGATGGGCGACCCGGACGACGGCGTCGTCGACTACGACGAGGCGCTCGACGCGGCCGACCCCGACTTCGCCCCGCCCGAACGCGACATCGACGACGTGGCCGTCCAGACCTACACCTCGGGGACGACCGGCCGGCCGAAGGGGGTGCTGCTGAGCCACCGGAACCTCCTCTCCGTGCAGGAGTCGATGGCCACCTCCGGCCCCAGTCCGGACCCCGACATGACGGGGCTGATGGTGCTCCCGCTGTTCCACGTCCCGACGCTGAACACGGTGCTGGGGAAGTACCTCTACACCGGCGGGACGGTCGTCCTGCAGGCCCGTCCCAGCGGCGAGGGGATGCTCCAGGCCATCCAGCAGTTCGACATCAACGAGGTGCCCGCGGTGCCCGCGCTCCACACGATGATGTACCGGGCGTACAGCGAGAACCCGGACGCCTACGACGTGTCCTCGGTCGAGGCGCTGGGTGCGGCCGCGGCCCCGCTCCCGGACGACACCAAGCGCAACCTGACCCGGGACTTCGACGTGTCCATGAGCGAGGGCTGGGGGATGACCGAGACCGCCGGCCTCGTCACGCTGCGCTCGTCCGCCGTGAACAAGGCGGCGGGCTGCATCGGCCAGCCGCTGCGCAACCTCGACCTCGAACTCCGGGACCCGGACACCCGCGAGACCGTGGTCCCCGCGCGGGCGCTGAACCCGCGGAAGGCACCCACCGACCTCCCCGAGGACGAGGCCGAACGGACGGGCGAGATCGCCGTCCGCGGGCCGCAGGTGTTCGAGGGCTACCACGGCCTCCCCGAGACCAACGAGCAGGTGTTCGACGACGACGGCTGGTTCCACACGGAGGACGTGGGGCGCGTCGACGCGGACGGGCACCTCTGGATCGTCGACCGCGCCGACGACATGATCATCGCCGGTGGGGAGAACATCTACCCCGCCGAGGTCGAGGACGCCCTCTACGACCACCCCGACATCGCCGAGGCCGCCGTCGTCGCCGCGCCACACGAGGTGAAGGGCGAGGCACCGGTCGCATTCGTCGTGGCCGAGGCGGACGCCGACCTCGACGAGCGCACGGTCCGGGAGTACTCGCTGGAGAACGTCGCGAGCTACGCGCATCCGCGACGGGTGTTCTTCGTGGACGAGTTGCCGCGGTCGGCTACCCAGAAGGTCCAGCGGTACAAACTCGAGAAGCAGGTCGAGGACGAACTGGGCGGGGAGCCGCTGGCGTCGAGCGAGCAGCTGTAAGGAGTGCTTCGCGACGTTACAGGTAGCCTTCCTCGGCGAGTCGCTCGACACCCTCGCGCAGGCGCTCGGAACTCGCGGCGTACGACAGGCGCGCGAAGCCGGGCGTCCCGAAGGCACTCCCCGGGACGGTGGCGACGTGGGCGTCCTCGATGGCGCCCTCGCACCAGGACTGGTCGTCCTCGGGGACCGGGAGCATCATGTAGAACGCGCCCTCGGGAACGGCGACCTCCTTCCCGTGGTCGGCGAACAGGTCGACGAGCATGTCACGGCGCTCGTGGAAGGCGTCGCGCATCTCCGCGATGGCGTCGTCCGTGTTGCGAAGCGCCTCCACGCCGGCGTGCTGGACGAAGTTCGTCGCGCACGTCACGGAGTGCGAATGCAGTTTGCCGGCCTGGCTGACGAGATCGCTCGGCGCGCCGAAGTAGCCGAGCCGCCAGCCCGTCATGGAGTAGGCCTTCGAGAAGCCGTTGAGCGTGATGGTGCGGTCGCCCATCCCCTCGAGGGTGCCGAGCGAGGTCGGGGAGACGCCGTAGGTGATCTCCTTGTAGATCTCGTCGGAGATGACCGCGAGGTCGTGGTCGACCGCGAGGTCCCGAACCCCTTCGAGCGCGGCGTCGGAGTAGACCGCGCCGGTCGGGTTGTTCGGCGAGTTGATGACCAGCAGTTCGGTGTCGTCCGAGACCGTCTCGGCCAGCTCGTCGAGGACGGGCTCGAGCTGGAAGCCGTGGCGGGAGGTGTCGACGCGGGAGATGCTCCCGCCCGCCAGTTTCGTCATCGCCTCGTAGCTGACCCACGCCGGGTCCAGCAGGACGACCTCGTCGCCGTCGTCGATGAGCGTCTGGAAGATCTCGTAGAGCGCCTGCTTCCCGCCGGGCGTGACGATGATCTCGTTCTTGGCGTACTCGAGTCCATCGGCCGCGAACTTGTCGACGATGGCCTCCTTCAGGGCAGGGATGCCGTTCGAGGGTGCGTAGCCTGTGTGCCCGGCGTCCATCGCGTCCTTGCCGGCCTGGACGATGTTCTCGGGCGTCGGGAAGTCCGGCTCGCCCACGGAGAGGTCGACGACGTCGACGCCGTCGGCCTCCAGTTCCGCCGAGAGGTTGGAGATGGCGATGGTCGCCGACGGTTCGACGCGCGTGACGCGGTCGGCGAACTCGAAGTTCATGCCTCCACCTCCGCGTCCGCGTCGTACCCATCGAGGTCGACTCCCGGCTCCGGGAGGTCGGCTGCGAGGTCGAGGGCGGCGTCGACGGCGTCGGCGCCGACGTGGACCCGCTCCTCTGCCTCGGCCCCCGACTGTCCGGGGCCCGTCACGCCGAGCGTGACCGGGGTATCCCGGTCGAGGGCGACATCCGACAGTTTGGGGGCGATGGCGTGGCCGATGACCTCGTCGTGGTTCGTGTCCCCGGTGACGATGGCACCCAGCACCGCGACCGCGTCGACGTCCTCGCGGCGGGCGAGTCGGTCGGCGGCCAGCGGCGCGTCGTACGCGCCGGGGACCGGAACCTCGGCGACGACGTCGGCGTCGCGCGCGGCCGCGGCCTCCCGGCCCCGCTCGGCCATCTCGTGCGTAATCGGTCGCTCCTTGTTGAACTGAGCGACCACCAGTCCGAGTGCTACCATACCCGGTCGCAGGCGGAGGGTTCTGATAGAACTGCCGCTTCGTGTGAATCGACCCGAACGACCACTAAGGATTCTGGAGGCCTGTGGGCCCGCGCCGGCCGGCCGTCGCTGCCGACTCGCGGCCACGCGTCGATGGGCGCCTTTAACCGGCGTGCCGGAGTAGCGTCGGATAACTGATGGTCGGTACCGCGACGCTGGTGACACTCGTGATCGCGAGCCTGGCGAGCCTGTTCATGGCCTGGTCCATCGGTGCCGGTTCCTCGGGCTCGACTCCCTTCGCGCCCGCGGTGGGTGCGAACGCCATCAGCGTGATGCGGGCCGGGTTCATCGTCGGCATCCTCGGGTTGCTGGGGGCCATCCTGCAGGGTGCCAACGTGACCGAGGCGGTCGGGAAGGAGCTGGTCGTCGGGGTCACGCTCTCGCCGGTCGCCGCCACCGTGGGCCTGCTGGTGGCCGCGACCCTCGTCGCCATCGGCGTCTTCGCGGGCTACCCCATCGCCACCGCGTTCACCGTCACGGGGGCCGTCGTGGGTGCGGGGCTGGCGATGGGTGGTGACCCGGCGTGGGCGAAGTACCAGGAGATCGCGACCCTCTGGGTGCTCGTCCCCTTCGTCGGCGGCGGTATCGCCTACGGAACCGCGGTGACGCTGCGTGACGAGCGCGTCTCCGAGCGGGTGGCGGTCCCGCTGCTCGCGGCGGTCGTCGGCCTCATCCTGGCCAACGTCGGCTTCGTCCTCCTGGGGCCGGCGGGCGAGGCCTACTCCATCGCGGAGACCATCGCCGCCGAGTTCTCGGGCCCGCCACTCGCCATCCGGGCCGCGGTCTCGATTGTCCTCGCGGCCATCGTCGCGCTGGCCCTCTGGCGGGACCTCGTCCGCGACGAGGCCGCCGGCCAGCGCCACTTCCTGCTCGTCCTCGGTGGCCTCGTCGCCTTCTCCGCCGGCGGCTCGCAGGTCGGCCTCGCGCTCGGCCCGCTGCTTCCGCTGCTCGACGACACGTCACTCGTGCTCCCGCTCACGGGCCTCCTGCTTGCCGGTGGCCTCGGCCTGCTCGCCGGGTCCTGGACCGGCGCCCCCCGGATGATCAAGGCCCTCAGTCAGGACTACTCCGCGCTCGGCCCGCGCCGCTCCATCGCCGCGCTCATCCCCTCGTTCGCCATCGCGCAGACCGCCGTCTTCTTCGGTATCCCTGTCTCGTTCAACGAGATCATCGTCTCGGCCATCATCGGCTCGGGCTACGCCGCGGGCGGCGCCGGCGTGAGCCGCGAGAAGATGGTGAAGACGGTGCTGGCGTGGGTCGGGTCGCTCGTGCTGGCGTTCACCGTCAGCTACGGGATGTTCGTTCTCGTGGACGCGGTGCTGTGACGGCGGCCGCGTACGCGGAACACGGAGTCCGACTCCCGTGAACCCCCTATCGCCCTGCGGCGGCCGAGCCATACCGGTGTCGGGGAGCCCCGTGGGACCGACCGTCGCGACCGGCCGGCGCCCCGACGGCGTTCGGGGCCGGACGGGCCATCCAAACTACCTCATTATCTACTCGATTATGGTGAAATTGGGCGACCCATCGATATATCTGCGAGGTTTGAAGTGAATCGGCCTGATATTCCGAGAGTGAGATGTCGATGCAACAGCACGAGATCGGTGCGATACTGCAGCAGGTCAAGGGGACGATGGTGCTGTTCCTCGCGACCGGGGTCGGGATGGGCATCGGCGGCTGGGCGCTCCTGGACGCGGTGACGTCCGGATCTGGGGGCGGAATCGGGGCATCCCTGGTGGCTGGCTTGCTCCTGCTTTCGGCGCTCGTCGCCATCCTGATGGCGGGCCCGGTGGTCGGCGCAATCAGCGGTGTCCGGGCGGAACTCGAAACCGCACGGTCGCTCGGACTGAAGAGCTACGGGATCACGGGTGTCACCGTCCTCGTCGGCCACATCGCGATGGTCGTCCTCGCGTTCTTCATCACGGTCATGGGCGTCAGTACCGGCGATTCGGGTGGCGGCGGTGGCGGTGACTCCGGCGACGTACCCGGCGTGGGCGACTACCTCACGCCCATCGTCCTCGGTGGCCTCGGAGCGGCGTTCACTGCGGTCGCTGCGCAGTACGCGTATCGAGCCCTCGCGGAACAGTAGTGGCCGGACGCCCGAGGAGTAGAGGCCGCCCCGAGGTCCCCCTTCAGTCCGTCGCCACTTCGTCGGCCTCCGCCTCCTCGTCCTCGACGCCGTAGTCGTCGGTGACGGTGATGCGGGCCTTCATGATGCGCGTGTTCTCGACCTCCTCGACGCGGATGTCGACGCCCTCGTAGGAGATGACCTCGCCCTCCTCGACCAGCCGGCCCGCGCGGTTGAAGATGAAGCCCGCGATGGTCTCGAACTCCTCGCCCTCCGGGAGTTCGATGTCGAGCGCCTCGTTGACCTCCTCGATGTTGAGTTCACCCCGCACGAGGGCGGTGTCCTCGTCGAGGAAGTCGATGGGCTCCTCCTCCTCGCCCTCGAGAATCTCGCCGACGATCTCCTCGGTGAGGTCCTCCATCGTCACCAGGCCCTCGGTGGTCCCGAACTCGTCGATGACAATGACCATGTGCATCCGGTTCTGGCGCATCTCGGCGAGGAGTTCGTCCACGTTCTTCGACTCGGGGACGTGCAGCGTCGGCTCGATGAGCGACTCCAGGGTGAGGTCCTCGGACTCGTTCTCGCCGTAGTTCAGGTCCCTGACGAGGTCGCGGACGTGGACGACGCCGATGATGTTGTCCAGCGATCCCTCGTAGACGGGGATGCGGGCGTGGCTGGACTGGACGGCGGTCTCGAGGGCCTCCTCGATGGTCCCCTCGGTGGAGATGGCCGTCATGTCGAGTCGGGGCGTCATCACCTCCTTCGCGATGGTGTTGTTGAAGCGGAAGACGCGCTGGAGCAGCTGGCGCTCGTCCTCCTCGATGACGCCCTCGCGCTCGCCGGTCTCGATGATGTCACGGATCTCGTCGCGCGTGACGTACGAGGTCTCGATCGCCGAGCGACCGCCGGTCACCTTGTTGACGACGCGGGTGAGGTAGTCGAACAGGACGACCAGTGGGAGCAGGAGGTACTCGGCGATCTGGAGGGGCCGGGCGATGCGCAGGGCCCAGGACTCGGTGTTCTCGACCGCGTAGGACTTGGGCGCGCTCTCGCCGAACAGCAGGACCAGCGCGGTGATGCCGAAGGTCGCGGCGGCGACCGCCGCGCCCTGCGAGAGGTAGAGCGCGAACAGCCCCGTCGCGATGGAGGACATCGCGATGTTGACGATGTTGTTGCCGACGAGAATCGTCACGAGCAGGCGATGCGGGTCGGACTTGAGCTCGGCCATCGCCTCCGCGCCAGGGATGTCGTCCTCGAGCAGCGACTCCACGCGGTGTGGGGCCAGCGAGAACATGGCGATCTCCGAGGAGGAGAAGAAGGCCGATAGCATGATGAGAAAGAGGATACTCACGAGGCCGAGCGTGGTCAGGGTTGCGTCGTCGACGGCCGGGAGGCCGGGCATCGTCTGGAGGAATGCACCGCTGTCGAGGGCCGCTTCCGCGAGCAGCGGGCTGAGGGGGCGTATACCCATCGGAATAGTCCGTTTTGACCCGCCACGGGATTAAGGGTTTGCCATATGGAGTCGGCGTCCTCGAATGGCGTGGCGGTCGGGCTGGTGGCTCACGGACGATGGCCAGCGGGCCCGTGCGCGGGTCGCTTCCGTGGGCGATACCCTTACCGGTCGGTCGCTCGTACGCTGCCCCATGAGCGATCCGACCATCACGCTGTACCGGCTGCAGGCCTGTCCGTTCTGCGAGCGCGCGGTCCGGAAGCTGGACGACCTCGGTATCGATTACCGTTCCCGGTTCGTCGAGGCCCGCCACTCCCGCCGGGACGTGGTCAAGCGCCTGACCGGCGCCCGGACCGTCCCGGCGCTCGTCGACGAACGCACTGGCGTCACGATGTCCGAGTCCGCCAATATCGTCGAGTACCTCGACGAGACGTACGGCGACGGCGCCGGGGAGACGCCGGTCCACGTCTCCGCCGACGCCGCGGGCGACGACGTGCAGCGCCTGGAGTCCGATGGCGCCGACGAGGACGCCGACGAGACCGACACCGACGAACAGGAGGTGGAAGCCTGATGGACCTGGGCTTCGAGGTCTCCGAACTCCCACCGGCGGACGCGCTCGCGGACGGGGAGACGGCGCCCGACTTCACCCGACCGCTCGTCAACGACGAGTTCTGGGAGGACGTCTCGCTGTCGGACCTCACGGGCGAGGGGCCCGTCGTCCTCGTGTTCCACCAGATGGCCGGCGACTTCCCGCCGACCTACATCTTCCAGCGCATCCGCGACGACGAGTGGACCGACTGGGACGCCGAGATCGTCGGCATCTCCATCTCCTCACCGTACGAGCTGAAGGGGTTCATCCGTGAGTGGCGCGACTTCGAGCAGTTCCGGTTCTTCTCCGACCCGTCGGCCCAGGTGGCCGAGGAGTTCGGCGTCGCGACCGACGTGGACGGGATGACCGGCATCCGCGAGCCCCGGCCGGCCGTCTTCGTCCTCGACGAGGACCGCACTATCCGGTACGCGTGGGCCGCCGGCGAGAACCCCGAGTTCCCGCCGTACTCGGAGGTCGAGGCGGCGGTCCAGGACCTGTAGGGACAGATGACCGGCCCGTCAGTCCCCGAGGAGGTCATCGAGGCCGCCGCCGATCGCATCCGGGCGGGTGGTCTCGTGGCGTACCCGACCGAGACGGTGTACGGGCTTGGCGCCGACGCCACCGACCCCGCCGCGGTCGAGCGCGTCTTCGAGGCCAAGGGGCGCGACCGGTCGAAGCCGCTCTCGATGGCCGTCCCGGACCTCCCGGCGGCCGCGCCGTACGTCCGGCTCGGTGAGCGCGAGCGGCGGTTCTGCGACCGGTTCCTCCCCGGCCCGGTCACGGTGGTCGTCGAGCGCACCGACCACGTCCCGGACGAACTCGTCGCCGGCGGCGAGCGGGTCGGCCTCCGCGTCCCGGACCACGAGGTCGCGCGGCGGCTGCCCCGGTCCGCGGACCGACCCGTCACGGCCACGAGCGCGAACCTGAGCGGCCAGGGAAGCGCCCGCGGCGTCGACGAGATCGACGAAGCGGTCCGCGACCGGGCGTTCGTCGTCGACGGGGGCCGGACGCTCGGCGGCGGGAGTACCGTCGTCGACGTGACGGCGGGCACCATCCACCGGCGCGGGAAGCGCATCGACGCCATCGAGGCGTGGCTGGCCGAGAACTGAGTCCGGCTACGTCACTGACCGGTGCGCCCCCGTTGTCCCGGTCAGTCGCCACCCAGCAACGACCGGAGCGTCCGCGTCCGGGTCCCACACTCGGCGCGGTACTCGCAGGGTGCACAGCGGTCGTCGTTCTCCAGCCGGGGCGGCGGGCCATCCATCGACCGCGCGACACGGAGCGCGTGTCGGTAGGCGGCCGTGCGGCGCGTCCCCAGCGAGATGCGACGGACCACGCCGTGTGCCGGGTACTCCACGTAGGCGCGTTCGACCGCGGTCTCGCGCTCCCAGGCGAGCGCCTTCGCGGCCGCGACCGCGCGCACGGAGTCGGGCTCCCAGACGCCACGGTCCGGCGGTTCGCCCGCGCTGACGACCGAGACGGTCGGGGCCTCGGGAGCCGGGCCGTCGCCGTCGAGGACCTTGTGGGCGATGCCGCGGGCGTCCTTTCCCTCCAGCAGCACCTCCCGCCGCGCGGGGTCGACGAGCGCGGGCCACGCGTCGAGCCGTTCCTTCGCCGCCGAGAGCCGCGCGCGGAACTGCGTCGGTGTCGCGTCGACCGGCTCCTCGCGGAGGTTGGTCGCCGGGTCGAGCAACTCCGGATAGCGGAAGGCCAGGTCGCGCCGTGCGGCCACCTCCTCGGGTACCGCGTGGTCCGCGTGCTTGCGCCGGTAGTAGAGCTGCCGGGGACAGTACGCCGCCGTCGCGATGTCCGAGAACGCCTGCATCGGTGGGTCTGGTCGCGGCTTCCGATTTGAACTCTCGGCCGACATCAGGGACGGAACGCCTTTGCCCGTCAGTCTCCGAGAGGCCCCACGTGAGCGACGCCGACCGCGGGGCGACGGCGGACGGGGACGGCCACGGGGAGCTGCCCGACCCGCCGTTCCGAAGCACCGTCCACGACGGCAAGGAGGTCGTCGTGGAGTTCGACCCCTCGCTGACGTTCGAGTGTGTCGACGACTGCACCTGGTGCTGTCAGCACGGCGTCCTCCTCTACGAGACGGACCTGCTGGAACTGGCCGCGCGCGAATCCATCAACGAGCCTGTCACGCAGGCCCGGGGTCGGGACTTCGTCCGGCGCGAGCCGAAGGGCCGGGACGAACACGTCGGCGAGGACGGCGCCGCTTGCTACTTCCTGCGCGACGATGGCCTCTGTGCGCTCCACGACGAGCACGACTGGAAACCCGCACGCTGCTCGGTGTTCCCGCTGGAGGTCCACGTCGAGGGCGGCGACATCCACGTCTCCATCCGCGACAGCGCCCACGAACACTGCGAGGGCCTGGACGTGAGCGAACGCCGGGTCGTCGACAACCTGGAGGCGTTCCTCCCGGAACTGCTGTGGGAGCTGGACGACCCGACCACGGAGATCGAGCTGTAGCCCGCTCCGTCTCCGCTGGCTCCGCATCGGGGCACCGGACCCGCCCCCGGCGTCGGATTCAAGAGCCTGCCGCGAGGGGTACTGCCATGGCATCCAACCGCGACGTCTTCCTCCCGGTCGCCGCGCAGCCGTCGGTCGACGCGCTCGTCGAGCAGGCCCAGTCAGCCGAGGACCTGGGCTACGACCGCGCGTGGCTCCCCGAATCCTGGGGTCGCAACGCCGCCGTCGTCCTCACCAGTATCGCCGAGCGAACCGACAGTATCGGCATCGGCACGTCCATCATGCCGGTGTACTCCCGGTCGCCGGCGCTCATCGGGATGACCACCGCGACGTTGCAGGAGGTCTCCGAGGGCCGCCTGCGCCTCGGCGTCGGCCCGTCGGGGCCCATCGTCATCGAGAACTGGCACGGGATCGACTTCGGCAACCCGCTCCGGCGCACCCGTGAGACCGTCGACATCATCAAGCAGGTGCTCTCCGGGCAGGAGGTGTCCTACGACGGGGAGTACTTCGACCTCGACGGCTTCCGCCTCCGCTGTGACCCGCCCGAGCGCCAGCCGCCCATCGACGCCGCCGGGATGGGGCCGAAGGCCGTCGAACTCGCCGGCCGGTTCGCCGACGGCTGGCACGCGCTGATGCTCACCGAGGAGGGCCTCGCCGAGCGCTACGAGGACTTCCAGCACGGGCGCGAACTCGCCGAGAAGGACCCCGACGGTGGCCAGGTGACGCTGTCCCTGACGTGCATGGCGCTGGAGGACCGGAAACGGGCGCGTCAGCTGGTGAGAGGCCACGCAGCCTTCTACATCGGGGGGATGGGAACCTACTACCGCGACAACATGGCGCGCCAGGGGTACGAGGAGGTCGCCCACGAGGTGTACGACCTGTGGCAGGAGGACGAGAAGCGCGCCGCGACGAGGGCCATCGACGACGACCTGCTTGACACGCTCTGTGTCGGCGGCACGCCCGACGAGTGTCGCGAGCGCGTCGCCGAGTGGGAGGCGATGGACTGCGTCGACCGCGTCTCCGTCTCGTTCCCCCGCGGCGCGGAGGTGGAGGAGATACTGAACACGGTCGAGGCGCTGGCACCTGAATAGATTCTCTCCCGAATATCTGGATTACTATCTCGATTTTATCCGTGTGTGTTGTATTCGTGGTGAAAAGTGTTATAACTACATATGAGTGTAGGTCCTGGGGGGTGTTCGCGGCCTCGGTGAACGGAAGACACTTGCCGGGAGTGGCGGAACCGCCGTGTGATGCCCTCCCGACGCGCACTCCTGCGAAGCGGTGCCCTCGCGGCGACGGCCGGCCTCGCCGGTTGCTCGGCACTCGCCGGCGACGGTCCCGTCCCGCTCCCCGCCGCCACACCCGGCCCCGACGACTGGCCGACGGACGGCTACGACCGGCGGAACACGCGATACAACGCCGGTGCCAGCGTGTCGGACGCCGAGCCGACGCCGCGCTGGTCCCGCGAGTTCCTGTTCTGTCACGACCCGGTCGTCAGGGGGACGCGTGTCGTGCTGAACGCCGGGACCCGTGAGCGCGAGTTCACTGTCGGGGTGCGCGCGACCGACGGCAGCGAGGTCTGGCGCTCGGCGTCGGAGCCGTGGGGGTACCCGACGCCGACGCTCGGTGCGGAGCGGGCCTACGTCACCGGTCCGGACTGTGCGTTCGGTGTGGACCTCGCCACCGGCGAGGAGACGTGGCGGGGCGACCCGTGCGAGGGCGCCAACACCGCGAGCGGAACCATCGCCGACGGTCGCCTCTATCTGGAGTACGGCGGCTACCTCTCGGCGCTCGATGCGACCGGGAAGCGCCGGTGGGCGACGAGCCACGAGGCGCGCGCGAACCCCACCATCGTGGGCGACACGGCGTACGTCGCGACGGGGTTCACGGTCGCTGCCGTGGACCTGACCGCGACGGCCCGGGAGTGGCCGTGGGAGGACCCCGATGGCGACAGTCCTGCGTACGCGGACCGCCGAGCGGCCCGGAAGTGGCAGGAGCCGCCCCGTTCGAACGTCGTCGGCTCCCGGTACTACCACTCGCCCGCCGTCTCCGACTCGCTCGTGTTCGCGACGGCCTCGCGGGAGGACCGCCCCGGCGGTGCGCTGCGGGCACTCGCCCGGACGAACGGCGACGAGCGCTGGGCGGTGGCGTCGCCACCGGACCGCGACCCGGGCGAGGAGCTCCGCGATGCACCCGACCCCGTCTCGGACCCGGTGCCGCCGGTGGTGACCGACGACCTCGTGGTCACGAGCCTCGGCGACCGGCAGGTACTCGCGCTCGACCACGGCGGGGAGATCCAGTGGCGCCGCTCGCTCGCACACAGCGTGACCGAACTCGCCGTCGCGGGTGATACCGTCGTCGCGGTGACCCACGACCGCTCGGTCGATCACACCGCCGAAGGGCACGGCGGACTGGTCGCGCTCGACCTCGAATCCGGCGGGCGGCGCTGGTCGCTCGGGTTCGACGACCACGTGTCCGGCCTGGCGCTCGCGGGTGGGACGGTGTACGTGACGGTCGTCGTCGACCGGGACGCCGAGGGTGACGTGGTCGGGAAGCGACTGCTCGCCCTCTCGTGACCGCCCGTTCGAGCGGCCGACATCACCGCGGCGCCGTCGTGTGATAAACGGGCGCCGAACCACGGAGGTAACTACTTGAGTCCGCCGTCCGCGTGGCGGGGTATGAGCGACGACTACACCGGCGCGGACCTGTTCGTGGACGCCCTCGAACAGTACGGCGTCGAGCACGTCTTCGGCAACCCCGGCACGACCGAACTGCCGGTGATGGAGGCCCTCTCGCACAGCGACCTGGAGTACGTCCTCGGGTTACAGGAGGACATCGCGGTCGGGATGGCCGCCGGCTACGCCCAGACCCGGCGCTATCACGCGCACCACGACCCGGGCATCAACCCGGTCGGCGTGGTCAATCTGCACATCACGCCCGGCCTCGCACATGGCACCGGGAACATCTTCAACGCGGAGTTCTCCGGCGCCCCGCTGGTGGTGACAGCGGGCAACCACGAACTCGACTTCCGCCACGAGGAGCCGCTGCTGGACGGCGACCTCGAGAAGCTGGTCGAGCAGTTCTGCAAGGATTCGGCCGAGGTGACCGACATCGACGCGCTGCCGCTGCTCCTTCGCCGGGCGATGCGGACGGCGCTCACGCCGCCGACGGGACCCGTCTTCCTCGGGCTCCCGGTGGACGTGATGCTGGAGGAGACGGACGACGACCCCCTGCAGCTGGGTGAGATTCCGGACGCCGGCGCGGGCGACCCCACGCAGATCGACAGGGCCGCCGACCAGCTCGTCGAGGCCGACGAGCCCGTGCTGGTGCTGGGCGACCACGTCGCACGCTCGGGCCGCGGGGCGGTCGAGGCCGCGGTCGACCTGGCGGAGGCCAGCGGCGCACGTGTCCACGGGGAGATCCTCGCCAGCGAGACCAACTTCCCGACCGATCACGAGCAGTGGGTCTCGTTCGTCGGCACCGGCGAGAACATCGCGAAGATGCTGATGGACACCGACACCATCGCCTTCGTCGGCTGTTCGACGCACACGACCCTCCTGAAACACGAGAGCCCGCTGCTGGACGAGGACACGACGGCCATCCACGTCTCGCCGGACCCGAAGGAGGTCGGCAAGAACTACCACGTCGACGCCGGCATCATCGGCGACCCCGGGCGCGTGATGACCCAGCTCGCGGAGAAACTGGCGGACCGCCTCGACGAGGAGACCCGACAGGAACGCGTCGACAACGTCGTCAACACGAAGGAGATGCTGGCGGGCACGATGAAACAGCTCGGCGAGGACCCGAAGCCCGAGGGCGACACCCGCGCCTCGAAGGCGGAACTCGTCGACACGATGAGCGAGGTGCTCGACGTGGAGAACACCCACATCGTCGACGAGGGCGTCACCTCGAAGTTCGCGCTGCTGACACGCTACAACCTGCAGCCGGATTCGTTCGTGGCGACGAAGGGCGGCGGCCTCGGCTACGGGCTCCCCGCCAGCGTCGGCGCGGCGCTCGCCGAGGAGATGACCAACGACCCCCGGGACGTGGTCGGCTACATCGGCGACGGGTCGTACCTCTACTACCCGAACTCGATGTACACCGCCGCGGCGCTGGACCTCGACCTGACGGTCATCGTCCCGGACAACCGCAACTACCGCATCCTGAAGGACAACACGCTGGAGATGATGGGCGGCACGGAGGCGGACTACGAGTTCGTCGGGATGGACTTCGACCCGCACGTCGACATCCCGAAGAACGCCGAGAGCCACGGGGCCCGCGGGCAGCTCGTCGAGACGCCCGAGGAGATCGCCCCCGCCCTGGAGGAGGCGCTCGCGACCGACGGCCCGGACGTGCTGGACGTCCTCGTCCACGACTGAGTCGTCCGGTCGACGGGCACAGGCCGTCGGACCGGACCTACACTTTTCCGAGCGGGATGCGACGGGCAGCTATGCGCGCTGTCCGCTTCCACCCCGACGAAGGATTGCGGATCGAGCAGGTCGACCGCCCCGATGTCGGGCCGGGCGAGGTACTGGTCGAGGTCGCCGCCTGTGGCGTCTGTCACTCCGACCTCCACCTGCTCGACGGCGATATGCCCATCCCGCGGCCGACGACGCTCGGCCACGAGGTGGCCGGTACGGTCGTCGAGACGGGCGAGGGTGTCGCGACGGCCGAGGGGACGGACGTGGCGGTGTTCGGCGGCTGGGGCTGTGGCTCATGCGCTGTCTGTGACCGCGGCGAGGACCAGCTCTGCAACCTCGCGAACTGGGTCGGTATCGGCAACGATGGCGGTTACGCCGAGTACCTCCGCGTCCCGACGGAGAAGTACGTCCTCCCGCTCGACGGCCTCGACCCGAGGATGGCGGCGCCGCTGACCGACGCCGCGCTGACGCCGTATCGAGCGGTCCAGCAGGCCGGTGACCTCACGCCCGCCGATACCGTCGTCTGCACCGGCATCGGCGGCCTCGGACAGTTCGGCGTCCAGTTCGCGGCCATGACCGGGGCACAGGTGGTCGCGGTCGATCTCGACGCGGACAAACTCGACCGGGCGCTCGAACTCGGGGCCGACGCGACGGTCGATGCCAGCGAGACGCGCGTCCCCTCGGCCATCAACCGGGTCGCCGCAGGTGAGGTCGCGGCGGTCCTGGACTTCGTCGGCGCCGACGACACCCTCCAGTGGGGGTCGAACGTGCTCGGTGTCGGCGGCCACCTCGTCCTCGCGGGCATCGGCGGGGGCTCCATCGACTTCTCCTGGAACCCGCTCGCGGGGCAGGAGCTGACCTATCGGACCGTCCAGTGGGGAAGCGTGCCCGAGTTGCGGGAGGTCCTGACCGTCGCCCGGCGGGGCGATCTCGACGTGCGGACCGAACCGGTCGGCTTCGACGACCTGCAGGCGACGCTCGACCGACTGCGCGCCGGCGAGGTCGAGAGCCGGGCCGTCCTGACGCCCTGAGGGTCCTGCAGCGCTACGGAGGACCGGCCGGCCGAGCATTCACGAGACGGTAGGTTGAAGCCCGCGCGCACGCAGGCCATGGTATGAACCTGCAGGAGTTCGACCACCCGACCTGGTTCACGGCCGCCGGGACGCTCGTCAGCTACACCGTCATCCTCCTGGCGATGTTCGTCCTGCTGTTCGTCGTGCCGTACGCCATCTTTCTCGCCATCTGAGGCGGTCACCACCCTACGCGCTCGTTCTCGTCGACACTGACTCCCGAGCGCTGCTCGAACTCGAACCGGCTCGCCAGCCACAGCGCACCCGCCACGGCACCGAGCAGCGCGACTAGCAGCCCCACCGGAACCCGCCATGCCCCGCCACGCCAGTCGGCCCGGAAGACGCGCCGGAAGTACCGGGCGGCGCCCTCGCTCCGGAGCGCGAGGACGACCTCGCGGTTCTCGCGTGCCGAGTGGTTGTTCCAGTTGAGGGAGCCCAGGATGGCACGCTCGCCGTCCACGACCAGCCCCTTGGCGTGAACCTTCCCGTAACGGCCCCGTGGCTCGGCCAGCTTCGCCTCGAGGTCGAGCCCCTCCCGCGCGGCGCGCTCGTTGAGCGCCCGCACCACGGCGCGGTTCTCCTCGCGGGCGTACCAGACGCCGTTCAGGAGGACCCGGACACGGACGCCACGACGGGCGGCCCGGACCAGCGCGCGGACGAACGGCTGGTCGGGGCTCCCGGCAGTCGCCTGCAGCACCCGGACGGACTCCTCGGCCGCATCGATCCGTTCGACGACGGCCCGTTCGGCGTTGTCCGGTGCGACCAGCACGTGGACGTGGTCGACCGGGACCGTCCGCGGGCGGAACCGGGTCGGGTACGAGGCGTTGGCGGCCCCGCCCGGCTCGAAGCCGTCGTACGTCGGCCTGACGGCGGACCACGGGCGAGCCCCGCGAGCGTCGAAGTCCGCGTGGAACGTCCGGGCGAGCGCCGCCGCGGTCTCGTCGTCCCGGACGGTCACACCCCAGCCGCGCGAGCCGTTGCCCCCGACGCCCGCCGGCTTCCAGTTCTCGGTCAGCACGACCGCCCGGTCGTCCGCGACGGCGTACTTCGGGTGGTGGAAGTCGTAGCGTGCGTGTGGGCCCCCGACGAGTCGGACCCGGACGCCGGCGTCGACGAGTCGGTCGAGCACCCGTGCCTCGGGGCGCGAGAGCCCACCGACCGGCGCCCCGTCGACCAGCACCCGGACGCGGACGCCGCTGCGGGCGGCCGCGACGAGTGCGTCGGCGACCCGCTCGGAGGTGAGCGTGTACCCGGCGAGCAGGAGCCGTTCGTCGGCCGCCCGGAGCGCCTGGACCGGCGGCCCCGGCGCGTCCGGCAGGACGAACGTCGTCGCTCGCCCCCCGTCCGTGCTCCGGACCGGGAAGGCCGTCGCGCCGATGGGCCGGAAGCCGTCGGCTCCGGGCCGGTAGACCTCGCCCTCCGGGGCGTCCCGGTAGGACACCGTATCGACGACGACACCGTCGACGAGCAGGTGGACCTCCTCGCCGCCGTTGGCGAGCGCGGGGAGGTCGACCCGGACGACCCGCCCAGGGTCGAGACCGCCGCCCGCCGTCCGGTTGGCCACGGCACCAGGTGCGGCCGTGAGGGTGACGCGTCCGCCGACGGTCCGGTTCGGGAGGGCGACGCGCTCCTCGCCGTCGTCGATACCGAAGCGTCCGAGATCCGTCCCTGGCGGCACCGAGAGGGTGATTGACTCGCCCCGGTCCTCCGTGGCGGTGGGGTTGGGAACGACGCTGACCATCTCGGGGCCACCGGCGACGCCGACGCTGCCCGCTGCCGGAGCGACGAGTCCGAGGACGGCCACGAGGAGTACCGTGGCTCCCGTCGGGAACCCGGTGGCCGGTCGTGCGAGCGGTACCGCGGACGAGGGACTCCGCACGGGGCGGTTGGTCCCGGGACCCTACTTGAATCTACGTGAGGGGGACCGCGGCAACGATTGCGAGATATGTTCAGAAACCGGGCGAGAACTCCCGGAGAACAAAGATTATCGGCCTGTTCCGAGTTCAGGCCTCTTGCTTCGTCTTCCCGAGCGCGTCCGCGGCGCGCTGGGCCTCGTCCTGCACGATGAACGCGCGGTCGTCGGCGTAGGCCGCGGCCGATTCGAGCGCCCGCTCCGTGCCGATCTGGTTGAGCGCCCAGGCCGCCGCGGCGCGGACCGAATCGTCGTCGTCCTCGGTGATGCGGCTAGCGAGCGGGTCGATGGCGCGGGTGTCGCCGATCATCCCCAGCGTGCGGGCCGCGCGGGCGCGGACCTCGGCGTCCTCGGCGACGAGGCGGTCGGCCACGTCCTGAGTCGCCTCCTCGCTGCCGATCTCGCCGAGCGCCCGGAGGACCGTCCGCTGGAGCGGCGGGTTCGACTCGTCCTGGATGTAGTCGACCAGCGTCTCGACGGCACGGTCGTCGGCGATCTTGCCGAGTACCTCGATGGCCGGCCGGTCGCGCTTCTGGGCGCGCTCCATCATCGCGTCGTAGGCCTCCTCGGAGCCCATCCGGCGGAAGGCGTCGATGCAGTTCTCCTCCATGAACTCGCTGGTGAGGTACTCCAGCGCCATGAGGATGCGCTCGGGGTCGTTCTCCTGCTCGGCGATGCGGACGACGCTCAGCTCGGGCGGGAAGTCCTTCCGGTTCTCGGAGGTGAGCCGGTCGTAGAACCCCTCGGCGGTCATCTTCTGGCGGACGGAGAGGTCGTCCCACGTCTCGGCGTCGTCGACACCGCTCTCCAGTGCGTCGGCCGCCTCCACCAGCGCGGCTAGCGTCTCGGCGTCCTCGTCGGCGTCGAGGCCGGCGCCCTCGATGGCTTCGGCAGCCTCGTCGAGCGCCGCGGACGCGTCGGCTGGCGTCTCGCCGGCGTCGGCGTCGACCGAGAGGTCCTGCTCCTCCAGCGCCGCCAGGAACGTTGCCACGGCATCGACGGCCTCGGTCTCGCCGCGCTCGGTCCACTCGGCCTCGCCCAGGGTCCCCTGGGCCGACTCGATGACCGCGACAACGTCCTCGGCGTATGGGCCACGGGCCTCCTCGATGCCGTCGCGGAGTTCCTCGACGCGGGCCTCCAGCTCTGCACGCGGGTCCTCCGCGTCCTCGTCGTCCTCGTCAGGTTCGGGCAGGTCGGCGGCCTCCAGCGTGGCGGCCACGTCGTCGAGGTCGGCCTCCACGTCGTCGAGGTCGGCCTCCGTCTCTGCTGCCTCCAGGGCCTCCGCGACCTCGTCGAGCTGTTCGTTCAACTCCTCGGCCCCGACGTCGACCGCGAGCGCGTCCTCCTCGTCCGCTGCGTCCTCTTCGTCATCTGCTGCTTCTTCGGTGTCCTCCCCGTTGTCTGCTGCTTCTTCGGTGTCCTCCCCGTTGTCTGCTGCTTCTTCGGTGTCCTCCCCGTTGTCTGCTGCTTCTTCGGTGTCCTCCCCGTTGTCTGCTGCTTCTTCGGTGTCCTCCCCGTTGTCTGCTGCTTCTTCGGTGTCCTCCCCGTTGTCTGCTGCTTCTTCGGTGTCCTCTGTGTCGGCGTCGGGTTCGGCCGCATCCGATTCGGCCTCCTCCTCGTCCGCCTCCCTCGCTTCGGTCTCGGGTTCCGCGGCCTCGTCGGCCGCTTCCTCGTCCTCGGTCGCTGCATCGGCATCTTCGGTCTCCTCGGACGCGTCGGGCACCGTCTCGCCCTCCTCGTCCGGGCTCTCGTTCTCGAAATCGAACTCCTCGTCGTCGGCCGACTCGGCCGTGTCGGGGGAGTCCTCGGGGTCGTCGGGCGCGTCCTCGTCGCTCATGGGGGTGAGTTGTTCCATTCGCGCCAAAGGCGTTTCCGTTCGCTTCCCGCGGTGGGCGACGCTCAGGTCGCGCGCCAGTAGAAGCGTGGCGCCAGCAGGAGGTACGCCAGCGCCGCCAGCAGGAGGCTCCGGGGGAACGCGCCGCCGAGTGCCGTCGGGAACAGCACCGCCAGCGCCTGCAGCGCTCCCAGGACGAGCGCGTCCCGGGCGTACAGTTCGGGGTAGGTCACCGGCGCGAGCATCAGGTATACGAACAGGCCGGTGACCCCGAGCAGGACCGCTGCCACCGAGGTACCGAGGGCCGATGCCAGCGGGCCCAGTCCGGCGAGGTAGCCGGCGGCGAGGATGGTCCCGGCCAGCGTCGTCTGGACGCCCTCGGTCGTCGCGCCGTCCACGTCCTCGGCGGTGTAGAGACCGAGCCGGAGGACGGCGGCCGCGACGAACAGCCCCGGTATCAACAGGCTGGCCGCGCCGATTCCGTCGAGCGTCAGGCCCCACTCCGCGCGGGCGACCGCGAAGACGAACACGGCGGGGGCGACCGCGAAGGAGGCCACGTCGGCCAGCGAGTCCAGTACCTGGCCCACGTCGGTCCCGCCGAACTGCCGGGCCAGCACGCCGTCGAGGCCGTCGGCGATGGCGGCCAGCAGCAGGAGACGGGCGGCCACCACCGGGGCGGTCGTGGCGACGGCGGCAGCCGCGAAGCCCAGCGCCGCGTTGGCCACGGTCACCACGTCGGCGGGGCCGATCCGGCCGACGAAGCGGGGCTGGACGCGCATACCGTCGGCGTCGGCGTTCGCGCTCTTAGTCGGTTCGTTCTCCGGTCGACTGAGGCACCACGTGGACTCCGGGACGACAGCACCCGCGTTCCCGCTGACGGTGGGTTTTAGCGGCTGGCCGCACTCGCCTGGGCTATGGTGTTCCGGCTGGTGCTGGGGTGTGGCTCGGTCGGTCGCAGGCTCGTGACCTCGCTTTCGGGCGACGGGGACCTGCTGGTCCTCACCGACGACGAGTCACGGGTCGACGCGCTCCGAGAGGAGGGCGTCGCTGCGGAGGTGGCCGACCCCACGAGCGCGGATGCCATCCGCGCCCGCGCCGGCCACGTGGACAGCGTCATCGTCGGGAGCCCGGCGGCCGCCCGGAACCGCGAGATCGCCCTCGCTGGGCGCGAGGCCTACCCCGATGCCTTCCTGCTGGCCTACACGGGCCTCGACGCGACCCCGGGTGACTGCGAGGCCCTCGCCGGGCTCGCCGACCGCACGGTCGACCCCGGGTCGGCGGTCGCCGAGGCGCTCCTCGACCGGGTCGGCGACGCCGGCTACCGCCTCCGCCGCCTCAACCGCGTGCTCAACGCCATCGATGGGCGGCTGGCGGTCGTCATGCACGACAACCCCGACCCCGACGCCATCGCGTCGGCGGTGGCGCTGTGCACGCTCGCCGAGCGTGCCGGGCTGGAGGCGGATGCCTGCTACTACGGCGACATCAGCCACCAGGAGAACCGGGCGCTGGTGAACCTGCTCGAGTACGACCTCGTTCAGCTGGACCCCGACGAGGATCCCCGCGACACCTACGGGGGGTTCGCCCTGGTCGACCACTCTCGCCCGGGCGTCAACGACCAGCTCCCCGTGGACCTGTCGGTGGACGTCGTCATCGACCACCATCCGCCCCGGGGGCCGGTCGAGGCGTCGTTCGTCGACCTCCGGAGCGACGTGGGTGCGACCAGCACACTGCTCACGGGGTATCTGGAGGGGTTCACGGTCGAACCATCGGCAGCGGTCGCGACCGGCCTCCTGTTCGGCATCCGGGTGGACACGAAGGACTTCTCGCGCGAGGTCTCCATCGAGGACTTCCGCGCGGCCGCGACGCTGGTCCCGCACGTCGATGCGAGCGCGCTCGACCGCATCGAGTCGCCCTCCGTAAGCGTCGAGACGCTGGAGTGCATCGGACGGGCCATCCGGAAGCGGCAGGTCCACGGCGAGGTCGTCGTCTCCTGTATCGGCCGGACGAACGACCGCGACGCACTGGCACAGGCCGCCGACACGCTGCTGGATCTGGAGGGCGTCTCCGTCACCTTCGTCTACGGGTACACCGACGAGATGGTGTACGGGTCCGCCCGCGCGCGGGCGACGGACCTCGACCTCGGGGAGGCGCTCCGGGACGCCTTCGGCCAGATCGGGAGCGCCGGCGGCCACGCCGACATGGCCGGCGCCCAGCTCCCGGTCGGCGCCCTGGCCGTCCAGTTCGACGAGGACGAGGCCGAGGGTGTCGAGCACGACCCGGAGGACGACCTCCGGGAGGCCATCGACTCGCGCTTCCTCGAGGCGCTGGACATCACGCCGGATCTCGCGGCCAAGACGGTGTACGGCCGGGGGAACTACATGGGCGGTGACGCGGCACTCCTGGGCGCGGGCGCCCGGGGAGGGTCGAACGTGAGCGAGGAGCGTGACCCACCGGACGACGGCACGTGAGATGCCGGGCGACGGTGCGGGTTCGTCCCCGACCGTCGACAGGGGAGCGCTTTTGCTCTCGCGTCCCCCACGACCTGACGATGGTAGACCGCGTTGACGAGAAACCCCGGGTCCGGGATTACATGACGCGGGAGGTCGAGACGGTGTCGGCCGACGAGACCGTGGGCGAGGTCTCACGGCAGATGGCCGAGAGCGAGGGTCACGGCGGCTTCCCGGTCTGTGACGGGCGTCGCGTCGAGGGGTTCATCGCCGCGCGGGACATGCTCCTCGCGGACGACAACGACCCCATATTCAAGGTGATGAGCCAGGACCTCGTCGTCGCGCACCCGGAGATGGAGGTGATGGACGCCGCGCGGGTCATCCTCCGGTCGGGCATCCAGCGGCTCCCGGTGGTCGACGACGCGGGCAACCTCGTGGGCATCATCTCGAACGCCGATGTCATCCGCTCACAGATCGAGCGTGCAACGCCCGGCAAGGTGGACAAACTCAAGCGGACCCTCCAGAACATCCACGACGTCGGCGCCTCCGAGGAGCGGCGCACGGTCGAACTCGCCGCCCTCCGCCCCACACAGTCGAAGGTGTACTCCGACGAGCTGGAGGGCCGGAGCTACGAACTGGAGAACGGGCTCGCGGAGCCGCTCGTCGTCATCGACAACGCCGGCGAACTCCTCCTCGCCGACGGCCACCACCGCGTCAAGGCGGCCCACAAGCTCGGTATCGAGGAGATGGACGCCTACGTCATCGTCCTCGACGAGCGGGTCGCGCTCGGGATGGCCGAGACCGCCGAGAAGGAGGACCTCCACGATATCGAGGACATCCAGGAGGTCGACTACGCGCACCACCCGCTCGTCGAGACGACCCACCGCCTGCAGGAGAGCGAGCGGTGAGGGCGGGGGCCTTTTGCCCGCGCCACCCCAACGAGGGGTAGTGACCGATCCCACGGGCAGGCCCCCGACAGCCATCGGGGCCCCCGCCGTCGCGGTCCGGAACCTCCGGAAGACGTACGGTGGCGACGACGGCGTGGTGGCCGTCGAGGACGCCTCCTTCACGGTCGACCGCGGCGAGGTGGTCGGGCTCCTCGGGCCGAACGGTGCCGGCAAGACGACCACGCTGAAGGCCGCCCTCGGCCTGCTCGTCCCCACCGCGGGGAGCTGTGAGGTGATGGGCGTCGACGTCCACGAGGAGACGGCCCGTGTCTACCGCCAGGTCGGCGCGATGCTGGAGGGCGCGCGCAACGTCTACTGGCGACTCACGCCCCGCGAGAACCTCTCGTTCTTCGCCTCCCTGCAGGGTATCGACCCGCGGATGCGCCGGGAGGACCATGACCGGCTCCTCGACTCGCTGGGTCTGCTCGACCGCGCGGACGATGCCGTCAACGACTTCTCGCGTGGCATGAAGGGGAAGGTGGCGCTGGCCGCGACGCTGGCCCGCGAGACGCCCGTCGTATTCCTCGACGAGCCGACGCTGGGACTGGACGTGGAGGCGACCCGCGACCTCCGGAGCCGCATCCGCCGACTCGCCGACGAGGAGGGCCGAACGGTGCTGCTGTCGAGCCACGACATGGACACGGTGCAGGCGGTCTGTGACCGCGCCGTCGTGATGAACGAGGGGCGCGTCGTCGCGGACGACGCCGTCGAGAACCTGGTCGGCCTGTTCCGGACCCGCGACTACGAGGTGACGGTCGCCGGGACGCTGGGCGGACGGCGGGCGACGCTGGAGCGGGAGTTCGGGGCCGACGGCTTCCGCGAAACTGCGGACGGGCTCCGGTTCACCGCCACCGTGCCGGAGGGCCAGTTCTACGACCTCGTCGACCACCTTCGCGACGCCGATGTCGAGGTCGTCTCGGTCTCTGCGCGGGAGACGGACCTCGAGGAGGCGTTCCTCCGGCTCACGGGGCGGGACCACGGCGACGGGCCGGACCACGAGGGGCGGCCGGAGGTGCGCGCGGAATGAGCGCGGACGACGCCAGCGGGCGGCCGGACGGCGGCACCGTCGCACACGACCCACTCCCGGCGACCGAGCGGTCGGGCTCGGCGACCCTCCGGGAGTCGTACGTCCTCGCACGCGCGGTGGCGTACAAGTCGCTCATCCTCCGGATCCGGTACGCGTTCAACACCGTCACCAACCTGTTCACCATCTACGTCTTCTTCGCGCTCCTGTTCTTCGGGGGTCGGGCCATCGCGCCCCAGGCCATCACGGACTCGCTGACGGGCATCATCGTCGGGTTCTTCCTCATCCTGATGGCGACGGTGGCGTACTCGGACCTCTCCTGGGAGCTCATCCGCGAGGCCCAGTGGGGCACCCTCGAACAGCTCTACATGTCGCCGCTGGGGTTCCGCCGGGTCGTCTTCCTGAAGACCGCCGTCAACCTCGTCGTCGCGTTCGCGTTCGGCGCCATCCTGCTCGGGCTGATGCTCCTGACGACGGGGACGACGCTCGCGCTCGACCCGCTGACGGTCGTTCCGCTGGGCCTGCTCGCGATGGGGCCGGCTGTGGGCGTGGGGTACGTCCTCGGTGGCCTGGCGCTCCTGTTCAAGCGCGTCGAGAACGTCTTCCAGATCGTCCAGTTCAGCTTCGTCGGGCTCGTCGCGGCGCCGGTCGACACCTACCCGCTGCTGAAGCTCCTGCCGCTCGCGCTCGGTGCGGACCTCCTCCGCGACGCGATGGGCGGTGGGCTCCGGCTGTGGGAACTCCCGGTGGCGGACCTCGGGCTGCTGGTTCTGAAGGCGGTCCTCTACGTCGCTGTCGGCCACATCCTCTTCGGCTGGTTCGCGCGGCGGGCCCGCGACGGCGGCAAGTTGGGCAAGTACTGAGCGCCCCCCGTCCCGCAGGCGCCAGCCGGCTACGACCGGGGCCGGTCGCGGACCGGGTTCGAGTCGGGTGGGTCCGACACGTACAGCACCTCGATGCAGTCCCTGACGAAGGAGGTGAGGTGGCCACCGATGGCGTGGTCCATCGAGATGCCCACCACGGAGCCGTCCGGGACGAGGAGGTGGACGACGAGCGCCTCCCCGAAGACGTACGTCGCCGCGTGGAGAGGACCGAACTCCGGATCAAGCTCGTCCGGGACCTGCGCGGCCTGGCCCGCCTCGGTGAGCGTCTTCACGCGTTCCAGGCGCGAATGGACGGCAGCTTCGGAGATGTCTCCGCGGACGAAATGTACCGTCGCGCCATCGTCGTCGTAGACGACACACGACCGGAACCCGTCGTCGAACCGTCGCTTCAGGTACCGGACGAGCGCCCCGGGGTCGATTCCGTGTGCTGCCCCGTCACTGCCGGTCGTCATGTGTGAGGTAACGGCCATCCCGGCATAACTGTTCCCGGCGACCAGCTCGATACGGCGGGGCCGGGGGTATCCCGAAGTGACCGCCCCCACGCCAACCTTCTTGCCAGCCGGACGCGAACCCCGACGCATGTTCGACGAGGAGGACCTCGAATCCATCAGGGACTCGCGCGAGGAGTGGGAGTCGGAGACGCTGGACCCGTGGCTGGAGCGGGGCGGCGAGCGCAAAGAGGAGTTCGTGACGGTGTCGAACCACGAGATCGACCGGCTGTACACGCCCGAGGACGTCGAAGACCTCGATTACGAGGCGGACCTGGGCAACCCGGGCGAGCCGCCGTACACGCGGGGGCCGTACCCGACGATGTACCGCGGTCGCACCTGGACGATGCGCCAGTTCGCGGGCTTCGGGACGGCCGAGGAGACCAACGAGCGGTTCCACTACCTCATCGACGAGGGGCAGACGGGCCTCTCGACGGCGTTCGACATGCCGTCGCTGATGGGGCTGGACTCGGACGACCCGATGAGTCTGGGCGAGGTGGGCAAGGAGGGTGTCGCGGTCGACACGCTGGCGGATATGGAGGTGCTGTTCGACGGCATCGACGTCGGCGAGGTGAGCACGTCGTTCACCATCAACCCGTCGGCCGCCGTGATTTACGGGATGTATCTCGCACTCGCGGACCAGCAGGGGGTGCCGCGCGAGCAGGTCCGCGGGACGCTGCAGAACGACATGCTCAAAGAGTTCATCGCGCAGAAGGAGTGGGTCATCCCGCCCGAACCGTCGCTGGACCTCGTGACCGACACCATCGAGTTCGCCGTCGAGAACACGCCGAAGTTCTACCCCGTCTCCGTGAGTGGGTATCACATCCGGGAGGCCGGCTCCACCGCGGCCCAGGAGGCGGCGTTCACGCTGGCGGACGGCTTCGCGTACGTCGAGGACGCGATGGACCGCGGCCTCGGGGTCGACGAGGTCGCCCCACAGCTGTCCTTTTTCTTCAACTCGCACAACTCGATGCTGGAGGAGGTGGCGAAGTTCCGGGCTTCGCGGCGCGTCTATGCGCGCATCATGGACGAGTGGTACGACGCCGAAGCGGACGCTTCGAAGCGGCTGAAGTTCCACACCCAGACCGCCGGGCAGTCACTGACGGCCCAGCAGCCGCTGAACAACATCGTCCGGACGACCGTGCAGGCGATGGCGGCAGTGCTGGGCGGCACACAGAGTCTCCACACCAATTCCTACGACGAGGCGCTGGCGCTGCCGAGCGAGGACGCGGTCCGCGTTGCCCTGCGAACGCAGCAGATTCTCGCGGAGGAGTCGGGTGTGGGCGACACGGTGGACCCACTCGGTGGCTCGTTCGCGATCGAGAAGCTGACCGACGAGATGGAGGCGGAGATCATGGCCTACATCGAGGAGATCCGGGAGATGGGCGACGGTTCCGTGCGCGATGGAGTGCTGGCGGGCATCGACCGTGGGTACTTCCACCGCGAGATCCAGGAGGCGAGCTACGAGTACCAGCAGCGCGTCGACGCCGGCGATGAGGTGGTCGTGGGGGTCAACCAGTACCAGATCGACGACGACCCCGACCTGGATATCCTCCACGTCGACGAGTCGACCCGGGACCGCCAGCTCGCCCGCCTGGAGCGGGTCAAGGACGAGCGCGACGACGAGGAGGTCGAAGCGACGCTGGAGGCGCTGGAGGAGGCCATCGAGGCCGACGAGAACACGATGCCGTACATCGTCGACGCCGTCAAGGCGTACGCGACGATGGGCGAGATCATGGAGGTCTTCGAGGCCCAGTACGGCGCCTACCAGGAGAAGATCGGACTCGCCTGAACGGCACTCGGCCGAACTGAAACCGATTTACGGCCCGCTCTCCTACCGGAACGCGTGTCCTCGTCGGACGAATCCACCACGCTCAGGGCGGCCGCCGCCGTCGGTACGGTCGTCGCCGCCCTGCCGGTGCCCGCGCTGGCCCCCGCCGCCGGCGGTGGGCTCGCCGCGGCCCTCGCCACCGGGAGCCGCCGACGGAACGCGGGGCTGGGTGCCGTCGTCGGGTTCGGGGGCGGTCTGCTCTACATCACCGGGTGGGCCGCGCTGGTGCTGGTGCTCTCGGGGACCTTCCCACCACAGCTTCCCGACGGTGGCCCGTTCGAGGGGTTCGCGCTGTTCGTCCTCGTGCTCGATGTCCTCGGTGGAGCCATCGGGGGTGTCCTGGGAGGCGGACTCGCCCGGAGGGCCAGGGACCGGGGGAGCACGAGCGAGCAATCCGGGCACGAACAGCCGGAATAGTTCGGAAATCTGGAACCCTCTGTCCGAATGGAGGGGATAGGATTATAATTTATCCATCTGTAGGAATATCGCGCGCTCGAACCTACAGCAGGTCCCGACGCCGCCAGACGGCCAGCGCGCCGAGTGGGACGATCACAGTCCATGCCAGCAGCACGATGGCGGCGAACTCCGAGGTGACGGCGAACGACTGGACGGTCGACTCGACGACCACCTCCTCGGTGGCCGGGTTGTAGTCCGTCTCGACGGCGCGTGTCAGCAGCGGGTGGCTCCCGGTGCCGAAGTCGGCGTACTCCGTGGTCAGTTTCACGTACGCGTTGAGGGGGTTGATCCGCCCGATCCAGTAGTACCAGTCCGGCGCGAACGGGTACCGTTCCGCGTCGGTCACCTCGAGCAGGACCGCCTGGAGGGCGGGCCAGCCGCCACGGAAGAGCGCGAAGAGGCCCACCGACCCGACCACGGCGCGGGTCGAGGTGGAGGCGACCGCCGACAGCGCGAGCCCCAGCCCGACGAACAGGAGCGCGTACAGCAGCGTTACGGCGGTGAGGCCGAGCATCTCGACGTACGAGCCGTTCTGGAAGAGCGCCCCGACGGCGGCCGTACAGACGAGCAGCCCCAGCGCGAGCGGCGCACCGACCGAGGTCATCCGCGACGCGAACTTCCCCAGGAAGGCGTCCAGCCGGGAGTTGGGCAGGCCCATGAGGAACCGGACGCTGCCGGACTCGCGCTCGCCCGCCAGCGCCGAGTACGAGCCGAGGAGGCCGACAAGCGGGATCAGCGCGTGCCCGACGGCTCCGATGGCGAAGACCGCGGTCCGCTGGTCCGGCGGCGGGCCGTGGTTGTCGAGGGCGTACATCCCGAGGATGATGCCCGCGGTGGCGAGGAGGAGCAACAGGGCGACGACCGGCACGAGCCGCGACCGGTACGAGGACAGCAGGTCGCGCTTCCAGACGTGGCGATAGCTCATCGGCCACCTCCGTCGGCCGCGGTCGCCTGTTCCGGTGCCGGGGTGGCCCCGTCGCCGTCCGTGTACTTCGAGAAGACCTCGCCGAGCGACGCCTCGCGGACGTCGAACTCGCCGAGGCGTCCGGCCTCCGAGACCCGGTTCAGCACACGCAGTTTGGTGTCGGCGTCCTCGCAGACCGCCTCCAGCCGGCCGTTCGGGAACCCCACGTCGCGGACCCCCTCGATGGCCTCGATGCCCGAGAGCGGCTCCGGGTCACCCGTCAGCTCGACGACGAGGGTGCTGCCGGCGCCGAGCTCGTCGCGCAGGTTCTCGACGGAGTCCTCGGCGACGATCTCCCCATCGTAGAGGATGCCGACCTCGTCGGCGACGGCCTCGACCTGTTCGAGGATGTGCGAGGAGAAGAACACCGTCGCGCCCCGGTCGCGCTCCTCGTGGACGATCTCGCGCAGGGTGCGTGCCCCGTTCGGGTCCAGGCCCGTCGAGGGCTCGTCCAGCACGAGCAGTTCGGGGTCGTCGACCAGGGCGACGGCGAGCGCGAGGCGCTGCTTCATCCCCTTCGAGAACCCACCGGCGCGGCGGTCAGTGGCCGATTCGAGGTTCACCCGGGCGATGAGCTCGTCGGGATCGTCGTCCGCGCTCCGGGTCTCGATGGCGTGCTCGACGTGCTCACGCGCCGTGAGGTGTTCGTAGACGCCGTAGCCCTCGAGCAAGGAGCCCGTGCGCTCGCGGACGGGGACCGAGTCGCGCTGTGGATCCTCGCCGAGGACGCGGACCTCGCCGGCGGTCGGCGATGCGAAGTCGAGCATGATGTTGATGGTGGTCGACTTGCCGGCGCCGTTAGGGCCGAGGAAGCCGAACACCTCGCCGGATTCGACCGTGAGGTCGACGCCACGGAGTGCGGTCACGTCGCCGTACGACTTCCGGAGGTCGTCGAGTTCGACGACGCTCATGGGGACACCTCGCGGTACCGGCCGGGAGCGCGGGGACCTGTCATCGTCGGGAACCGGTCCGAACGCGGCATAAGTCTTGTTCGTGGCCGGGAGCGCGGGCCAGCGTCGGCCGGCGGTGGTGGACACCGGCGGTGGCCCCACCCAGTGTAATCTGGCCCGCTGCGGGCCGGGGTAGTCGGGTGAACACCGGGCGGATTCGGGATATTATGTACAACGTTTAATGTCGAGGTCCGGCGACCTTCCAATCGTTCCGATGTCCAGGCGCGACCCGGAGGTGGACAACCCCGCGGCGAGCGACGCCTCGAAGGATCGGTACGCGCCACCGGACTGGTTCGTGGAGACGGCCAACGTCTCCGACCCCGAGGTCAGGCAGCGGTTCGAGGACGACTGGCCCGCCTGCTGGGCGGCGGCGGGGGATATGCTCGAGTGGGAGCGCCCGTACGAGACGGTGCTGTCGACGACCGACGACCGGCTGACGTGGTTCCGGGGCGGCCGGCTGAACCCCTCGTACAACTGCGTCGACCGGCACGTCGAGGCCGGACGGAAGAACGCCGTCGCGCTGCGCTGGATCGGCGCGTCCGGCGAGCGCGAGTCGCTCACGTACCTCGACCTCCAGCACGAGGTCCAGGCCGTCGCGGCCGGGCTCCGCTCGCTGGGCGTCGGCCAGGGTGACGTGGTGACGCTGTTCATGCCGAACGTGCCGGAGCTACCGGTGACGATGCTCGCCTGCGCGCGCCTCGGTGCCCTCCACAACGTCGTCTACGCGGGGTTCTCGGCCGGCGAGCTGACCGAGCGGATGGCGAGTGCCAGCTCGGAGTTCCTGGTCACCTGCGACGGCTACTACCGCCGGGGGAGCGCCGTCGGCCAGCGGAACACCGCCGACAGCGCGCGCCTCGACCTCGACGCCGACGTGACGGGCGTGCTGGTCGGCCGGCTCGAGGACGACCCGCACCTGGGCCGTGACTACCACGGCTACGGCGCGCTCCGCGACGAGTTCGCGGGCACGACGGTCGACCCGGTCGCACGCGACGCCGTCGACCCGCTGTTCGTGCTGTACACCTCCGGGACGACCGGCGAGCCCGATCAGGTGACCCACGCGACCGGGGGCTACCTCTCCTACGCGGCCTGGACGGCGATGGCCGTGCTGGATATCCGGCCGGAGGACACGTACTGGTGTGCGGCCGACATCGGCTGGATCACCGGTCACACCTACGGCGTCTACGGGCCGCTCGCGCTCGGGACGACCACGCTGCTCCACGAGTCGCCGGCCGACCACCAGGCCGGCGGCCACCCCTGGAACAGCATCGAGCGCGAGTCCGTGGACGTCTTCTACACGTCCCCGACCGCGGTCCGGTCGATGCGCCAGCGCGGCGCGCCGCCCTGCGAGGAACACGACCGCTCCTCGATTCGGTTGCTGGGTACCGTCGGGGAGCCCATCGACCCGACGACCTGGCACTGGTACCGCGAACACCTCGGCGGCGGGGAGGCCCCCGTCGTCGACACCTGGTGGCAGACCGAGACCGGCGGCATCGTCGTCGCGACGCTGCCCGCGGTCGACTCGATGGAGCCGGGGTCGGCCGGTCCCGGCGTCCCGGGGCTCTCCATCGAGGTGGTCGACGGCGGTGGCGACCCGGTCGACGACGGCCAGGAGGGAACGCTGGCGGTCCGCCGCCCGTGGCCGGGGATGTGCCGGCGGCTCACTGCGGAGGCAGCGGAGGGGGGTGCCGGCGCCGAGACCCCGGAGGCCTGGCAGTACGTCACGGGCGACCGTGCGGTCCGCGGTGAGGACGGCTACGTCACCCTGCTGGGCCGGGACGCGGACACCATCGAGATGGACGAGGCGGTGGTCGGGACGGCGACCGTCGAGCGGGTCATCAGCTCGCTCGACGGCGTCACCGAGGCGGCGGTCGTCCCCATCCCGGGAACGGACGAGGTGGCGGTGTACGTGAGCTGCGAGCGGAGCCGCACGGACCGGGAGACGCTGGCCGAACGGGTCCGCGAACGGGTCGCACAGGAGGTCTCACCCGCCGTCCGCCCGGACCGTATCGTCGTGGTGCCGGAGCTCCCGAAGACCCACTCCGGGAAGGTGATGCGACGGCTGCTCACCGACGTCGTCGCGAACCGGGGCTACGGCGACACGAGCGCGCTCCGGAACCCAGAGGTCGTCGGTGAGATCGAGACGGTGACGCGCGAGCAGGAGTGAGTCTATTTCGGTCGAACGGTACTCCCCGAAACCGTCTCCGCCCCAGACACTCCGGACCTGCACATACCCGGCCCTTGTGGCACTTCCGGGCCGTGACCTGTCGATAGAGCGGGACGGCCGGCGATAAATGGCGAGACGGCAGCGGTCCCGGACACCCCACCGTCACGGCGGGGCGTGTATCGCCGGTGGTTTTATTTCGGAAAGCCTCGAATCCGCGAAGTATGTCTTCGGAGGGGCAGGCCAACAGGGTGGAGATCGACCGGGGCCGGTATCGCCAGCTCCTGGGCGCCGCTGGCACGGACCGGGAGCGGCTGGTGCTCCGGCTGGCCGGCGAGGTGGGTCTGACGCCCACCGAGATGACGCGGCTGGAGGCCGGCCACGCCGAGACCCGCCTCCACGACGGCGGTGTGAGCCACGCACTCCGCGTCCCCGACGGTGACGGGGGGACGGATCGGCTGGCGCCGCTCCCGGCCGACCTGGAGTCGGCGCTGACAGCCTACGTCGGCCCGACCGCCGAGCCGGACGCCCCGGTGTTCGAGGTGACCGCCCGGCGGCTGCAGATGCTGGTCGGGTCGGTGACCGACCGGGCGGCCGAGGCCGCCGCCGACCCGGCGCTGGAGCGGGTCTCCACGGCGGATCTCAGACGGTTCTTCGGCCGCGACGCCGTGGAGCGGGGGGTCGCTCCCGGGGCGGTGCTGGCTGCCGGGGGCTGGGACCGGCTCGACAGCATCGGCGCCGGTGTGTCGGACCCGGACGGTGAGGCAGCCGTCTCGGCGTTCGCGAACGCAAGCCCCCCGGTGGTCCCCGACGACGCGCCGGCGACGGAGACGGTGGGGGAGGCCGCGGGGCCGGACCCTCGTGCGCTCCGGGATGCCCTCGACCGCCTCGACGCCGCTGTCGTGGTGCTCGGCCCGAGCGGGCGTATCAGGCACGCGAACCGGTCGTTCGAGCGTCTCACCGGTCGCCGCGTCGACGGGGTCGTCGGACGTTCCTTCGACTCGCTCGTCCTCGACGACGCCCTGCCGGGCGAGTTCTGGCGGGCGGTCGCCACGGAGGGCGCCTGGTCCGGCGTGCTGCCGTACGCCAGCGCCGAGGACGGCGCCCGGGAGCGATGGACCCGTGCCTCGCGGGTTCCGGACGGAACGGGCGGCGCAGAGCGCGTCGTCGTCGAGATCCGACAGCAGGGGACGAGCCCGGCTGCGGGCCGGGCGAAGGCGGTGGCGGCGTCCGCCCGGGCGGTCGGCGAACGGCTCCTCGACGAACTGACCCGTGACGGGGTACTGGCAGCCGCGACAGAGGTGCTCGCGCGGGGGGACGCGTACGCCTGCGCCTGGGTGGTGGACCCGTCGCCGCCGCAGGGGCTGGAACCGCTGGCCGCGGCCGGTGTCGAGCCGTCCGTCGCCGCCGAATACGCCGCCGGCGACGCCGACCTCGCGGAGGCGGCGCGGACCGTCGCCGAGACCGGCACCGTCCGGACGATAACCGTCGACCCCGTCTCCGCGGCGCCTGACGCCCCGTCGCTCCTACTGGCCCCGTTGCGCCACGCCGAGAGCGTCCACGGCGTCCTGGTGCTGGCGGCGCCCGGAGCGGCCGACATCGAGGACCGCGAGCGCGAGGTCGTCGCCGATCTGGGGCGGCGTGTCGGGCTGGCGCTCTCGGCTGCCGAGTGGCGCCACCTGCTCCTCTCGGACACGGTGCTGGAGCTGACGTTCGAGAGCACGGACCCCGACTCGCTGTTCGTCGACGCCTCCGACCGCCATGGCTGCCGGATCGAACTCGACGGGATGGTCCCCGTCGAGGAGGGACTGCTCTACTACGTGACCGTCTCCGGGGCGGCGCCCGAGGACGCGCTGGGGACCGCCCGGGAGGCCGGCGAGGCGCGGCTGGTCGCCGACCGTGGGGACGCCGCGCTCCTGGAGGTCGCGGCGCCGAACGCGTCGCTGGCGACGCCGCTCGTCGAGCGGGGCGGGAACGTCCGGTCGCTGGTCGCCGAGGACGGGCGCGCGGAGCTGGTCTGCGAGTTCTCACCCGACGCCGCGGTCCGCGACCTGCTGGACGCCTTCCGGGAGGCGTTCCCGGAGTCGAACCTCCTCGCGAAGCGCGAGGAGGACCGGCCGACCGCCTCCTCCTCGTCGCTCCGGGCCGCCGACGACGAGCTGACCGACAAGCAGCGGTCGGTGCTCCGGGCGGCCTACCACGCCGGCTACTTCGAGTGGCCCCGCGGCAGCACCGCCGAGGAGCTGGCCGACTCGATGGACATCTCCTCCCCCACGCTCCACAACCACCTCCGCCGGGCCCAGCAGCGGCTCCTGACGGCGCTGTTCGAGGGCGAGAGCCGCCCACTCGCCGAGGAGACGGTCAGTTGGGATAGCTAGCGGGGCGGGTTATTATGGTGGGTGGGGACGCTCCACCTGTTATGTCCGAACAGGAAGAGCCGGACCCGGACGCGACCATCGAGGCGCGCCTCCACGAGCAGGAGTACTTCCGTCCGCCGACGGAGTTCGTCGGCCAGGCCAACGCCTCCGACCCCGCCATCCACGAGGAGGTGGGCGATTTCCCCGAAGGGTTCGAGCACTACGCCGAACTGCTGGACTGGGACACACACTGGGACGAGGTACTGGATGCCTCGAACCCGCCGTTCTACGAGTGGTTCGTCGGCGGCGAGCTCAACGCCTCGTACAACTGCATCGACCGCCATCTCGACGAGCGCAAGAACCAGACCGCACTGCTGTGGGAGGGTGAGGGCGGCGAGCAGCGCAACATCTCCTACCAGGACCTCTACCGACGCGTGAACGAGACGGCGGCCGCGCTCCGTGACGCGGGCGTCGAGGAGGACGACGTCGTCACCATCCACCTCCCGATGGTCCCGGCGCTGCCCATCACGATGCTCGCGTGTGCGCGTATCGGTGCCCCTCACTCCGTCGTCTTCGCCGGCTTCTCCGCGCAGGCGCTGGCCGAGCGCGTCGACTCTGCCGATTCGGACTTCGTCGTCACCATCGACGGCTACTACCGCCGTGGCGACTTCCTGCCCCACATCGAGAAGGCCGACGAGGCCCACGAGGACGCCGACCGCGACCCCTCGACCCTGGTGTGGACCCGCCACGACGACGTCCACGACTCCGTCGACGTCTCGGATGACTACACGATGATGGCGGACCTGCTGGACGAGAACCGCCGCGAGACGGTCGAACCCGTCTCCAGGGACGCCGAGGACCCCCTGTTCCTGATGTACACGTCGGGGACGACGGGCAAGCCGAAGGGCTGCCAGCACCGCACCGGCGGCTACCTCTCGTACGTCACCGCGACCTCGAAGTACGTCCTCGACATCAAGCCCGAGGACACGTACTGGTGTGCGGCCGACATCGGCTGGATTACCGGACATAGCTACATCGTCTACGGTCCGCTCGCGCTCGGGACGACCAGCGTGATGTACGAGGGTACTCCGGATCACCCGCACAAGTCCCGGATGTGGGAGATCGCCGAGCGCTACGACGTGGACATCTTCCACACCTCGCCGACCGCGGTCCGGATGTTCATGAAGTGGGGCCCGGAGTACGTCGAGGGCTACGACTTCGACTTCCGCCACATGACGACCGTCGGTGAGCCCATCCAGCCCGAGGCGTGGCTCTGGTACTACCAGCACATCGGCGACGAGGACGCCGTCATCGTGGACACGTGGTGGCAGACCGAGACCGGCGGCCACCTCATCACGAACCTGCCCGCGCTGGAGGACATGAAGCCCGGCAGCGCCGGCAAGGCGGCGCCCGGTATCTCGCCGGCCCTCGTCGACGACGACGGGAACAAACTCGAACCGGCGAGCGGGCAGGCCGGCAATCTCATCATCGAGCGGCCGTGGCCCGGCATGCTCCAGACGGTGTACGGCAACGACGAGCGGTTCATCGACACCTACTGGGCGGACTTCTCGGACACGGATTCGGACGACTGGACCGACTGGAACTACAAGGCCGGTGACGGCGCGGTGCAGGCCCAGGACGGCTACTGGCGCGTCCTCGGCCGGCTGGACGACGTGATGAACGTCGCCGGGCACCGGCTCGGGACCATGGAGCTCGAATCGGCCGTCGCCGAGGTCGAGGACGTGGCCGAGGCCGCCGTCGCCGCGCGCGAACACCCCGAGAAGGGCGAGGTCCCCGACGTGTACGTCGTCGTCCGGGACGGCGTCGAGCCCAGCGACGAGGTCCGTGACCGCATCATCGCGGCCGTCGAGGACGAGATCGGCGCGTTCGCCCGGCCCGCGAACGTGATGTTCGTGAGCGACCTGCCGAAGACCCGCTCCGGCAAGATCATGCGCCGTATCCTCGAGAACATCTCCAACGGCGACGACCTCGGGGACACCACGACGCTCCGCGACCCCTCTGTGCCGGAGACCATCCGGGACCAGGTCCACGGCGACTGATCGGTTCCGTCCCCCACCGGGGAGCCATCCCCCGCCCGCACCCGGTTCCGTCCCCGTCCCGGTCTCGTCCTGCTGCCGCCGTGTTCCAGGCTCTTCCCGCAGCCGTGGTCCAGGCCCGTACCGACATCCCGGGAGCCACGTCCGTACCCGGACCTGTGTGCGGGGCTGCGCCCCGGTTCCTGGTCGGCCGGGGGGTCGGTATCCCGGATTCGACTCGGCTACAGGACCGTCGACACCGTCCGAGCGCGTGAGCGCCCCCCGGCTGCGGCCGTCGCCGTGTGCGCCCCGTCGTCCCCCGCAGGAACGGTTCGTGGACGGGTGGGGGTTGATACCGGCGTGTTCTCCGGAGATATAGTGGAACGATAACATGGGTTACAATACCTAGGTACCAGGGTTAACCCACGGAAAGACACCTATCGGATGTCGTGACCCGAAGCGAATCACCGACACGAAGGGACGTACTGAAAGGCGCCGCGGGCGCCGCAGGCATCGCCGGGCTCGCCGGCTGCACGCAGGGCGGAGACGGTGGAGACGGCGGCGGTGGCGGTGACGGCGGTGACGGCGGTGACGGTGGCGGCGGCGGCGGTGGTAACCAGTACCCGCCGATCGGTAACTTCCCCGTCGAGGGGGACGAGGTGGTCATCGGGTTCAACGTGCCCCAGTCGGGGCCGTACTCCGCCGAGGGGCAGGACGAGCTCCGCGGGTACAACCTCGCGATGGACCACCTCAACAACGGTGGCGGCTGGGTCGAGTTCTGGGACGACCTCTCCGGGGACGGCATCCTCGGCAAGACCGTCGCCTCCGTGGAGGGTGACACCGGGACCAGCCCGGAGCAGGCCACCCAGCAGGCCCGCCGGATGATCAGCCAGGACAGCGCAATCATGATCACCGGGGGCTCGTCCTCGGCGGTCGCCATCGCGGTCCAGGAGCTGTGTCAGGAGGAGAAGGTGCAGTTCCAGTGCTGTCTGACCCACTCCAACGACACGACCGGCTCCTCGTGTGTCCGCTACAGTACGCGTGAGCTGTTCAACGCGTACATGACGGGTGCGGCGCTGGCACCCATCCTCAACAGCGAGTACGGGAGCAACCTGAACTTCTACCAGCTGTACGCGGACTACACCTGGGGCCAGACGGTCCAGGAGTCGATGAACCAGTTCCTCACGGACTCGGGCTGGTCGCAGATCGACTCCGTCCCGACCCCGCTGGACACCTCCGACTACTCGTCGTTCCTGTCAGACGTGCCCCGCGACGAGACGGACGTGCTCATCCTGGCCCACTACGGGCTGGACGCGGCGAACTCGCTGCCCCAGGCCGTCGACCAGGGCCTCGACCAGGACATGGAGATCGTCGTCCCGCTGTACAACCGCCTGATGGCGCGCGCGGCGGGTGACTCCATCAACGGCGTCTTCGGGACCGTCGACTGGAACTGGCAGTACGACAACCAGGCGACCAACAGCTTCGTCGAGGACTACACGGCCGAGCACGACCGCAACCCGTCGTACGCGGCCCGACTCGCGTACAACGCGCTGATGCAGTACGCGGCGGCCTGCGAGCGCGCGGGGACGTTCTACCCGCCGGAGGTCATCCGACAGCTCGAGGACTACACGTACGCCGATGCCGGCCTCGGCGTCGAGGAGCGGCTCCGGAAATGCGACCACCAGGCGATGCGCCCGGTCCAGGTCGTCCGCGGGAACATCCAGGGCGAGGACGAGTTCTTCGAGCTGGTCGAGCAGACCCCGCGCGAGGACGTCCAGTACGCCTGCGACGACGGCCCCGCCGCCCAGTGTGACCTGGGCGAGTACGGCGACGAGTAACCACCCCCTGCGCCGCTATCGGTCCCTCTCGGACCACGCCCGCTGCCGGGGGCACGCACTACCACGAACCCACCAGTCTCAACATACACCGGTCACACCATGCTACCACTCCAATCGACGCTCATCAGCATCATCATAAACGGCCTCCAGCAGGGGGCCATCTTCGCCCTGCTGGGCATCGGATTGACCATCGTCCTCGGGACGATGAAGTTCCTCAACCTCGCCCACGGGGCGCTCTACCTCATCGGCGCCTACGTCGGGATGCTGTTCTCCGTCCAGCGGTCGCTGGCCGACGGCACCCTCTACAACCTCGGATTCACGACGGTCGGGCTGAAGGCAACCGAGGTGGACGTTCTGGGGGTGATGGTCAACCTCAACTTCCTCCTCGCGATGGTGATGGTCCCGCTGGTCGTCTTCGGCATCGGGGTCCTGATGGAGCGGTTCGTCGCCCGGCCGTTCTACGACCGCCCCGAGACCGGACAGCTGCTCGTCACGTTCGGGCTGGCGCTGGTCGTCCAGGAGGTCATCCGGGCCCTGTTCGGCCCGACGACGTTCCAGGCCTACCAGCCCGTGAGCGGCACCATCGCCGGCACGGTCTCGCTGTGGCGCGTCATCATCATCGTCATCAGCATCGGCATCATCGCCGCGACCTACCTCGCCATCGAGCGGACCGACTTCGGGCTGGTCGTGCGCGCGGGCACGGAGGACTCCGAGATGGTCCGGCTGCTCGGCATCCCCATCACGCGCTCGTACAGTCTCGTCTTCGCGCTGGGGGCCGCGCTGGCGGCGTTCGCCGGCCTCATCGGTGCCTCCTTCCAGACGGTCAGCCCGCCCATCGGCACCGAGCGCGCGCTCGTCCCCGCCTTCCTCACCATCGTCGTCGGTGGCGCCGGCAGCGTCGTCGGCGCCATCGCCGGCGGGATGGTGCTCGGGTTCGTCTTCGCCGGGTTCCAGCAGCTCGCACCGCAGTGGTCGAACATCGTCCTGTTCGGCTCCGTGGCCGTGGTCATCCTGACCCGGCCTGAGGGCCTGTTCGGGAGCGCGGAGGTGTCGTCGTGAGCGACGACCGTTCCGCGGCTCCCGGCGCGGACACCGGGACCGATACGACCCACGAGGGCGGTACCGACGGCCCGGGCCGGGGCCCGACGCGGACCGACGGCGGCACCGTCACCGCGCCGGCGGCCGGCGGCAGCAGCGGCTCGGCCATCGAGCGACTGGTCGCGCTGAGCAAGCGCGAGTCGGTCGTCGTCGTCGGCTCCGCCATCGCCCTGCTCGCGCTCCCCATCCTGCTGATCGACGGGCTGGGACTGCTCAGCACCGTCCTGTTCGGCTCGCCGAAGGTCGCCGGCTACGAGGGGCTCTCGGCGCTCATCCTCGCGTTCGCCATCGCCGTCATCGGCTTCGACATCCTGCTGGGCTACACCGAACTGCTGTCCTTCGGTCACGCCGCGTTCTGGGGTGTCTCCGCCTACACCGCGGGGATCGTCAGCGCGCAGCTGACCGCCAACCCGCTCGTCATCGTCTTCGCCGGCATCGCCGTGACCGCGCCCCTGGCCGTCATCATCGGCTTCCTCTCGATCCGACGCAGTGGCGTCTACTTCGCGGTGCTGACGCTGACGTTCGGCCAGATGCTCTACTTCTACGCCCTCGGCCCGGGCTCGTGGCTGACGGGCGGTGCAAACGGGTTCACCGACATCCAGTCCAACCCGCTGTTCGGGTTCGCGCTGGGGGACACCATCCAGGACATCTACTTCGACATGACCGGTGCGCTCCTGCTGGACATCCCCTTCGCCCGCTGGAGCATCGAGTACCTGTTCCTGGCGACGTTCACCCTCATCGCCATCTGGCTGGCCTACCGCATCATCAACTCGCCGTACGGCCTCATCCTGTCGGCCATCGGTGAGAACGAGCAGCGCGTCGACTTCGTCGGGCTGGACGTGTTCCGCTACAAGCTGATGGCGTTCGTCATCTCCGCGATGTTCGCCGGGGCGGGTGGCGCCCTGTTCGCCGTCCACGAGCGCGTCGCCGGGGTCTACCCGGGGTCGCTCTACTGGATCACCAGCGGTGACTTCGTCATCATGGCGGTCCTCGGGGGCACGGGCTCCATCGCCGGTCCGTTCCTCGGCGCGCTCGTCTTCGAGTACATCAGCAACGTCGTCAGTTCGCTGTCGTTCGTGCTGTTCACCGGGCCACTGCGCGGTGTTCTCGGCGAGTTCACGCTCAACTTCGGCCCCGTCTGGCGGCTCGTCCTCGGCGGCGTGTTCGTCCTCGTCGTCGCGAAGTTCCCCGACGGCATCCGTGGCGCCATCGCGAGCGCCGTGGCGGCCATCGAGGAACGGGTCGCCGGCTCGGGCGGCGGCGGGTCGGCGGCCGACCCGGCCGTCGATGTCGAGGCTGGCACTGACGGCGGGCCCCCGACCGACGGCGAACCATCGAACGACCCGGACGACGGTCCCGCGCGGACCGGAGGTGACGACTGATGGCGCTGCTCCAGACCGACGGCCTGACAAAGCGGTTCGGCGGCCTCGTCGCGGTCGACCACGTGAACCTCAGTATCGAGCGCGGGGAGACCCGCGCCATCATCGGCCCGAACGGGGCCGGCAAGTCGACCTGCATCAACCTCATCACCGGGCTGCTGGAGCCGACCGAGGGCACCGTCACGTTCGACGGCGAGGACATCACGGACCTGGAACCCTACCAGACGGTCCAGCGCGGTGTGGCAAAGTCGTTCCAGACGGCCTCCATCTTCCCCAGCATGACCGTCGAGGAGAACGTGAAGATCGCGGCGTTCGCCGCCGAACACGGCTCCTTCCAGTTCAACTTCCTCCGGGACCGCCAGGACTTCCCCGATGTGAACGCCGTCGTCGACGAGATGCTGGCGGCGGTCGAGCTGGCGGGCAGCCGCGACCTCGAGGTCGGGAGCCTCCCGTACGGGGACAAGCGCCGCCTCGAGATCGCCATCGCCCTCGCGGCCGAACCGGACCTCCTCCTGATGGACGAGCCGACGGCGGGGATGTCGCCGGAGGAGACGCAGGCGACGGTCGACCTGGTCGAGGACCTGCAGGACGAGCTCGGACTGACCATCGTCCTGGTCGAACACGACATGGAGATCATCTTCCGCGTGGCCGACAAGATCACCGTGCTGAACCGCGGCAGCGTCATCGCCGAGGGGACGCCGGACGAGGTGCAGGGCGACGAACAGGTCCAGGAGGCCTACCTCGGGGGTGTCGAGCTATGAGCACGCCCAGACGTTCGTGCTCGGGGCTTCGCCCCTGCGCGACCGTCGGCGCTCCACGCCGACTATTCGGGGAATCTGGGTCCCCCGCTTGCTGCGACTGGTCAGCGAACACTCACCACAGGGGGTGGTTCGCGTGAGCCTGCTCGAGGTCGACGCCATCGACGCCTACTACGACCAGAGCCACATCCTCCGCGAACTCTCGCTGACGGTCGAGGAGGAGCAGATCTGTGCGCTGCTGGGCCGCAACGGCGCGGGGAAGACGACCACCCTGCGCTGTGTCGCGGGTGCGACCCCGCCGGACGTCCGGTCGGGCGACATCCGCTACCGCGGTGACTCGCTCCTCGACCGCGACACGGAGGACATCTCGATGGAGGGCATCGGGATGGTGCCCGAGGAGCGGCGTGTCTTCTCCGAACTGACGGTCGAGGAGAACCTCCACATGGCGGACGTCTCGCGGAACCGCTCGAACACCATCGGCCGGGGACTGCAGCAGGTCCGGGAGACGCGACCGGTCTCGGAGCTGTACGAGGCGTTCCCCCGGCTGGACGAGCGGCGCAACCAGAAGGCCGGGACGCTGAGCGGCGGCGAGCAGCAGATGCTCGCCATCGCCCGCGCACTCAGGCAGAACCCCGGCCTGCTGATGCTGGACGAGCCGTACGAGGGCCTGGCGCCGCAGATCATCGCCGACGTGGAGGACGCCATCCGGCGCATCAACGAGGAGGAGGAGACCACCATCCTGCTGGTCGAGCAGAACGCCGCGGCGGCCATCAAGATCGCCGACTTCTGCTACATCGTCGACCAGGGGCAGATCGTCTTCGAGGGCACCGCCGAGGAACTCCGGGACGACGACGAGGCCCGACAGCGGTACCTGGGGGTCTGACAGTGTCCGAACTCCACACCGACCCCGAGGCGCGTCTGGACTACCTCCTCGAGCACGGTGTCATCGAAGAGGACCACGACGGGGACCTCCGGCTGACGGCCGAGTTCGCCGAGACACAGGACATCCACCACGACACCTACGGTGACATCTCCGAGGACCGGTTCGTCCGGGTCGTGGCGGACATCTTCGAGATCTCGGAGGACCGGGCCCGCGAGCAGGACGTGACCCGGAACGAACTGGTCGCGTTCACCACGCTCCAGACGTATCTGGAGGCCCCGCCGGACCGCGACGCGCTGGCGCTGCTGGCCGCGATGGTCGCGCGGTTCACGCCGCCCTCTGCCGTCCCGGACGGGATGCTGGAGCTGAGCGACGAGACGTACGGCGAGTTCCTCGACGGCCGGGACGCCGTGGTCGTCGTCTGGAAGCGGGTCTGCACCCCCTGCGACCAGATGAAGGAGGAACTGGACGACATCCGGGCCGGCGCGCCGGGCAACGTCGCCTTCGCCGGCGTCGACGGCGAGGAGGTGCCCGCGTTCCGCCGCGAGTTTGAGGTCACCGCGGCGCCGACGACGCTCGTGTTCGCCGACGGCGAACTGGTCGAGCGGTTCGACGGCAAGCCGGAGGTCGAGACCTTCCACGAGACGTTCGACGAGGTCTACGGGACGGCGGAAGTGGGCGGCTGATCGGCCCTCACCGCCGGTGCCCGTTCGATGCAGGATGGGACCGGTATTCGACCCTCCTGCGTCCGGATCTCCCGTACAGCCTTCTTCGACACCCGATTACACGATGGCCGACCGCCGGCGTTCGCGGTCGGCCGACACCGCGCGGTCGAGCCACGGCGGCTCACCGACCGTCACGTTCCCCAGCGCCCGGTAGCTGATGCGCCAGTCGACGTCGTACTCGTCGCCGTCGTGGTACGCCCGGTAGCGGAGGTGGAGCGACCGGACGAGCCCGTCCTCGGTGACGGTCGCGCGGAGGGCGGGACCGGGGCCGGAGGGCCCGACCGCGTCGGCCGGACCGGCGGTGAAGCCGGAATCGCTCGGCCGGCGCCCCTCGAGCACGTAGACCGTGGTGCCGTCGACGGTCCGGTTGCCGACGACCCGCGTCGGGATGGCCTGGAAGATGGCCTCGTAGCGGCTGGCCCGGTAGTTCGACTCCCCACCGAAGGCGGCCGTCCCGGACCAGTACTGCCACGTCGCGAACGGGCTCTGGTCGGCCCGGGTCAGCGAGTAGGTCACCTCGCCGTCGCGCGTGATGCGACTCGCGTACAGCGTCCCGTTGGCCCAGTAGCGCGCGCGGGCCGGGGGCCGACCGAGGATGACCGGGCCCCGCGGCCCGGCTGTCTCGACGGCGGCCAGGTAGGTCCGGTTCCGGTCGAGCCGGAGGTCGAGGTCGATCCGCGACCGGACGCTGTCGTCGATGAAGTAGGTCGACCGGTTGGAGCGGAGCCGGTAGCTCCGGTTCTCGAGTACCTGGTCGTGGGCCAACGCCAGCCGCTCCGGGTTCACCACCCCTTCGGCCGTGACGCCGGGGGGGTAGTCGGCGCTCCCGGCCGGGACCGGTGCGGGCGTCAGGCTCTCCGTCGGTGGGCCCCCGCTCCCGGGCGCCAGGCCGCTACAGCCCGCGGTCGCCAGGAGAACGGCCAGCACGACGACGGCAGGCGGTCGACCGACCATACCCCACGTACGGACGAGCGCCGTCTAAACACTCCGCCTAGTGCGGTGGCTGGTTCCCAGCACTAGAACATTAGGGGGCCATTATTTGACGGTGGCACCCCCAACCAGCGGTTGTCATGCGCAAACCACTACTGGTGACCGAGTTCCTCGACCGGGCGCGACGGCACTACGGCGACCAGGAGGCGGTGCTGGCGACCGACGGCACGCGCTACACGTACGACGAGCTGGGCGCTCGTGCCGACGGGTTCGCGGCCGCTCTGCAGGAGCGAGGCATCGAGCACGGGGACCGGGTGGCGGTGCTGGACCCGAACACCCACTACCACCTCGAGGCGGCGTACGGGATCTTCCAGGCCGGAGGGATCCACACGCCGCTGAACTACCGGCTCACGCCGAACGACTACGAGTACATCCTCAACGACGCCGGCGTGGACGCCATCTACGCCGACTACGACTACGCGGACAAGATCGAGCGGATCCGCGACGAGGTCCCCACCGAGACGTTCATCACGAACGACGTGGACGCGGTGGAGGGCGACTGGGAGTCGTTCGACGATGCCATCGCCGGCCTCGGCGGCGACGACTACGAGCGTCCCGAGATGACCGAGGACGAGATCTGCACCATCAACTACACCTCCGGGACGACCGGCGACCCGAAGGGGGTCTCGCGGACTCACCGCACGGAGACCATCCACGCGTACCTCACCTGCAACCACAAGAAGATCAGCGACGACGACGTCTACCTGTGGACGCTGCCGATGTTCCACGCCAACGGGTGGGGACACATCTTCGCCATCACCGGGATGGGTGCTCGGCACGTCTGTACCCGCGGCATCGACGCGGCGGAGATCTTCGAGACCGTCCGCAACGAGGACGTCTCGTACATGTGCGCCGCGCCGACGGTGCTCAACATGCTGCTGGACTACTACGCCGAGAACGACGTGACGACGGTCGGCGACAACGAGGTCCGGTGTGCGACAGCCGGGAGCGCGCCGCCGGAGGCGACCATCCGGACCATCGAGGACGAGTTCGGCTGGTACATGATCCACACCTACGGCCTCACGGAGACGGGGCCGCTCATCACCACCAGCGACGCGCGACGCCTGTTCGACGACGACTCGGCCGAGCGCTTCTCGGTCAAGAAGCGCCAGGGCCTGGCCTACCTCGGAACGGAGATCCGTGTCGTCGACGACGACGGGAACGACGTCGCCCGGAACGACAAGGAGATCGGCGAGGTCGTGGTGAAGGGGAACCAGGTGATGGAGAAGTACTGGAACAAGCCCGAGGCGACCGAGGAGGCGTTCAACGCCCGCATCGAGGGGTACTTCCACACCGGCGACCTCGCGACGATGGACGAGCACGGGATGATCTCCATCCAGGACCGCAAGAAGGACCTCATCATCTCGGGCGGGGAGAACATCTCCTCCATCGAGGTCGAGGACGCCCTCTACGACCACCCGGAGGTCTCCGAGGCGGCGGTCATCCCGGCGCCCTCGGACAAGTACGGCGAGACGGTGAAGGCGTTCGTGGTCCCGATGAGCGGCGACCCCGACAACCCGGGCGTGACCCCGGAGGAGCTGAAGGAGTTCACGAAGGAGCAGCTCGCCTCCTACAAGCGTGTCCGGAAGGTGGAGTTCGTCTCCGAGCTCCCCACGACCGCGACGGGGAAGGTCCAGAAGTACGAGCTCCGCGAGCGCGAGTGGGAGGACGAGGAGCGGATGGTCGGGCAGGGCTGACCCGCCCGCCGGCGCTCAGACGTGGTCGGCGTCGCCCTCGGGGGCGTCGCCCGTCACCAGCACCGGGCAGTCGGCCCTGAGGAGGATCTGCTGTGCTCCGGGGTGGAGCTGCCGTTTCCCGGCCGGTGACTCCTCCCGCCCGGCGACACAGATGCAGTCGGCCGCCCGCTCGCCAGCGATCCGCAGGACCGCCTCGGTGGGTCGACCGTCGGCACGGACGGCCTCGGCGGCGACCCCCGCTTCGGCGAACAGGGACAGCGCGTCGGCCACCGCCGGGACCGCAGCCACGTCGGTTCCGGGCTCGGCGACGTGGACGAGCGTCACCCGGACCGCGTCCGCCGCCCCGGGGAGCCCGGTCACGGCGGCGACCTTCTCGGCGACGTGGGCGTCCTCCGGGGCCACGGCCACGACGACGTGATACATACCGACCTGGAGCGGGTGGTGGAGTAAGTCCCTTCCGACAACCGATGCCCGGGGGGAGCGGTCGGGGCTACTGGGTCACACTCGCCCGGTCAGGCCTCGTCGTCGACGTACTCGCTGGAGACGTAGACGACGAGCGCCAGCATCACGCCCAGCCCGAGCCCCATCGTCAGCACCCCGTAGGCGGCGAGTCCCGTCGCCGTCGGCTGGAACGTCACCAGCCCCAGGAACGTGACGGGCCGAAGCCCGCGGATGCCGAGCGCGCCGATGAGGAAGCCAGTCAGGCCGGCGATGGAGACGACCACGGCGTACAGGAGGAGGATGAGCCGCTTTCCCCCCAGCGTCGCCACCGACTCCTCCTCGGCCACGTCGTCCCACACCTCGTCACCGGGGACGGCCCCCTCGCGGTTGCCCGCTCCAGCACCTGCACCGGCACCTGCCTCGGGCCCGTCGCTCATACAGTATCGTCGGTGCCTGCCGAGGATAGGGCTTTTGTCCTCGCTGTGCCAACTCCACGTATGGAAGAGAAAGACCTCCTGCTGACCATCCTCGGCGGGACGGCGCTGCTGATGTTCGTCACCGGGATCGTGCTGGTGCTGACCTCCTCCGGCGCGTGAAGGGAGAGAACAAATGGGGAATCTTGCAGATAGAAGTTGTAAACTGCAGATAATTTCTGTAATACTTCCAATAATAGTTTTATCGACTGCGTGAATCACTCCTCGCCCGTGACCGACTCCGGCAGCAGCCCGAGCTGGCGCACGATGCCGAGGGCGTCGACGCTGGTCCACCGCTCGGCGATTCTCCCGTTCTCGATGCGGGCGATGGCGATGCCTTCGGCGTCGAACGGCCGGCCCGTGGGTGGGAAGCCCCTGAACTCGCCCCGGTGAGTCCCCCGAATCCGGGACCTGATGGCGACCCGGTCGCCCTCCGCGAGGATGTCCTCGATACTGTACTCGAGGTCGGGGAACGCCCCCAGATACGCTCGGCTGTAGGCCTCGAGCGCCTCGTGCCCGACGATATCGCCGTCGGGAGCGTGCAGGACGGAGCCCTCCGTGCACAGGTCCGGGATGGCGTCCAAATCGCCCTTCTCCCACACCTCCTCGACGAACCGGCGCACGAGGGCACGGTTGGCGGCCATTCGGTCGGATGCCTCTGCGGACATGCTACTGGTTCACGCGATACCGGCAAAACCGTATCGGCGTTCCGTACAGTCCCGTCCACCGGGAGTGGAAGTCCGTCCGGGCCGGCTCCGCGAGCCTCAGCGGGGAACGGCCCAGAAGCGCAGGCGGCGCGGCACCGTCGCCAGCAGTTCCCGCTGGGTGCTGGACAGGGAGTCCCCGTCGTAGTCCTCGGGGTCGTCGCTCCCGGGCTCCAGCACCCGCCGGACCTCGAACCCACCCCGGACGGCCGCGGCGTGGAGATCGCCGACCGTCCGGTCGAAGACGACCAGCTCCGACTCGTAGCCCTCGTCGATGGTGATGGTCCGGCGGGGGTCGGCGTGGTAGCTTCGCTCTACCTCCCCCGTCTCGGGGTCGAACAGCTCGTAGAACGGGTGCGGGACCCCGAACACGAGGACCCCGTCGTCACGGAGGATACGCCGAGCCTCCGCGAAGTACGCGTCCAAATCCTCGACCATCTGGAGCACCCACCCGGAGTAGGCGGCGTCGAACGCGTCGTCGGCGAGCGGGACGTCGGTCACATCCCCCTGGACGAACTCGGCGTCGACGCCGTAGTGGTCGCGGAGCGGGCGCGCGTGGCGGAGCTGGCCGCCGGAGAAATCGACCCCGACAGCGCGGTCGGCCCCGGCAGCCGCGGTCCCGACGGTCGCCTGCCCGCCGCCACAGCCCAGTTCGACGAAGTCGATGCCCTCGACGGTCGGCAGGAGCTCCGGCTGCTCGCCGCCGGGTGGGTCATCGGTGAATGGACACGGGGCCGGCGGTAGCTCCTCGTCGGTGTCGGCGTTCCAGAGCGCCTGGAAGTCGTCGCTCCACTCGTTCCAGAGTCGGCGGTTCTCGGATGGAGGGTCTCGCACGTCGCCCGTATGGGTCCCGAACCTGTTAACGATGGCTCCCTCGCCGTCGAGACCTGCGGTCGACGGGTCGAGCAGGTGGACGGGAACGGCGTGGAGAACAGTGAAAACGGAACCGGGGTCCGGTTACTCGTCGTCGACGCGGCGGACGGCCTTCCGGTACCCGCCGTCCGTCTCGACCTGCCCACCGTCGGCAGCGACCTCGTCGCCGCCGTCGGCGGCCAGCTTCTGTGCCTCGAACCACTGGAACTCTCGGCCGAACATGCCGTCGTCCTTGAGGTTCCACGGGTCGGCGTCCTCGACCTCGGGACCCTCGTACCAGGACTGGACCATGTTCCACGCCCAGATGAGCTGGGCGATGCCGATGAGGAACGCCCCGACCGTCGAGATCTGGTGGAGCGTCGTCACCTGCGCGAGCGGCGCGATGGCGCCGTCGAACTGGTAGGTGGCGTACCGGCGCGGCATGCCCAGGTAGCCCAGCACCAGGAACGCGAAGAACGTGATGTTGGTGCCGATCATCGAGAGCCAGAAGTGGATCTTCGCCAGCTTGCGCTGGTACATCCGGCCCGTGACGATGGGGAACCAGTAGTAGAGCGCGCCCATGCCGGCGAACGCGATCATCCCCATCACGATGTAGTGGAAGTGCCCGACGACGTAGTAGGTGTCGTGGAGCACGAGGTCCACCGGGATGGCGGCGAGGAAGACGCCCGTGATGCCGCCGATGATGAAGTTACTGATGAACCCGATGCAGAACAGCATCGGCGCCGTGAGGCGCAGTTTGCCGTTCCACATCGTGGTGATCCAGTTGAAGGTCTTGACCGCGGATGGTATCGCGATGGCCAACGAGACCGCCATGAACGACGCCCGGATGCGCGGGTCGATGCCCGTGCTGAACATGTGGTGGGCCCAGACGCCGAAGCTCAGGACCCCGATGGCGAGCGTCGAGTAGACGACGAACTTGAAGCCGAACAGCTTCCGGCCCGAGAACTTCGGCAGGATCCACGAGACCAGCCCCATCGGGGGCAGGACGAGGATGTACACCTCGGGGTGGCCGAAGAACCAGAACAGGTGCTGCCAGAGGATTGGCGAGCCACCCTCGACGGCGAAGAAGGCGGTCGCGAAGTTCCGGTCCAGCAGCAGCATGATGAGCGCGCTCCCGAGGAGCGGGAACGCGAACAGGATGAGCGCGGACTGCGTGAGGATGGTCCAGCTGAAGATGTCCAGGTTGGCCCAGTTCACGTCGTCGGCGCGCTCGGTGAAGATGGTCGCGATGAAGTTGATCGCACCCATCGTGGCCGAGACCCCCGTCAGGTGGAGGCCCAGCAGCATCAGGTCCACGCCGGCGTTGGGCTGCTCGGCCGACAGCGGCGTGTACATCGTCCACGAGGTCTGCGCGGGGGTGATGTCGAGCCCGAGCGGCGCCGTGAAGAACCCGGCCCAGATGAGGATCGCGCCCGGCGGGAGCAGCCAGAACGCGATAGCGTTGATGCGCGGGAACGCCATGTCGTCCGCCCCGATGAGGAGCGGGATGAAGTAGTTCGAGAACGCCGCGATGATGGGCGTCCCGAAGAGGAACAGCATCGTGATGCCGTGGCTCGTCAGCAGGCTGTTGTAGAACTGGGCCTGCATGATGTCGAAGCCCGGCGCCGCCAGTTCGGCGCGCATCAGCAGGACGGCCGCCCCGCCCCAGAAGAACGCGATGAGCGCGTAGATGCCGTAGAGGATGCCGATGTCCTTGTGGTCGACGGTGGTGAACCACCGAACGATGCCTGCGGGTTTCTCCGCGTGTCCGCCGCCGTAGCCCGAATCGCCGAGCGTGCTCGTGCCCCCGAGTGGGGTGTACGAGCGCCAGTCCTCCATGCGGGCGAGGAAGCCGGCCACCGCGACCAGCAACACCCCCATGAGAACGGTCAGCGCGAGCTGTTCTCCTGCCATGTGCTTCGGTCGGGACTGCGCGGTTAGAAAGGTTGCGTTCCCGGTCAGCCAGCGGCGCCGTCTCGCGATTCTCCAGGCGGGACTCGGGGGGTCGTTCGGACCGGCACTGACCGGCAAGCGCTGCCGGAAAAGCGGGTCGGTTACGTGGTCGATGCGTCGGTTACGCGGCCGATTCGGCCTCGGCGTCCCCCTCGTCGGTCCCCGACTCGGGGCTCGTCTCCTCGGTCGCGCCGGCCTCCTCGCTGAGTTCGAGGCCCTGCTCCTCCAGCTCGTTCTCGGCCTCGGAGATCGCCTTCCCCGAGACGTAGGTCAGGACCGCCAGCGCGACGAACGTGACGATCATGATGCTGAACTGGAGTGCCGTCCCGACCGGGTCCGAGCCGAACGGGTTGATGAGTGCGAACGCGAGGATGAAGAAGAGGATGATGCCGAGCGGGATGGCGTTGACCACGAGGTCGAGCAGGGTCTCGCGGTCGAACGTCTTCGCCTCCGATTCGCTTGCCATGGTCGAAACTTCCCGGGGACGAACTACAACCTTTCCTTTCGCCGCGGGGTGGATTCCGCGAGTGGCGTCGCTCGCTCAGGCGGGGAACGTGTCGGGGTCGTCGTCACCCAGCATCGAGACGACGGCCGCCCCCACCGCGGCCACCAGTCCCGCCCCGACGACGGAGAACCCGCGCAGGACGATGCCGTCCGCGCGGTCGACCGCAGCGAGGACGGGGTCCACGGCGAGCGGGACCTGCGTGCTCACCATCCAGACCCCGGCGGCGACGAGGGCGATGCCGAGCGCGCCGGCCAGCCGCCACGGTCGCTGCGTGTAGCCGGCCTCGTGGGTGATGCCGGCGACGCTCGCGACGAACAGCACCAGCCCGCCCACCGCGAGCGGGTAGACCCCCATGAAGACGCCGACCTCGGAGACGGTCAGCCCGAGCGCGACGACGAGCGGCCACGCGCTCACCCGTGTCGGCCCGTCCTCGGCCGTTGGAGCCCGTTCCGGCGTGGGACGCGGCTCCGGTGCGTCGGCCGTGGACCGGGACTCCACGTCGTCCGACGAACTCTGGTCCATACCCGATGGAGGGACGCGGCGCTCAAATGGGCGTCGGTAGCGGTCGAGGAATCGAGACGCGTCCGGCCGGAGCGTCCTCACCCGAGGACGATGGCGCCCGCGTACAGCACGACGACGAGGAAGATCCAGACGGCGTCGACGAAGTGCCAGTACATCGAGACCGTCGAGACGGAGGTGTCCCGCTCCGCGTCGTACTGGCCGTACAGCGCACGGACGAAGACGATACCGAGCAGGACCGCTCCCAGCGAGACGTGGAGGCCGTGCAGGCCGGTCAGCCCGTAGAACGCGGACGCGTACGCCCCGCCGAAGATGGTGAAGTTCTCGTGGACGATGAACTCGTAGTACTCGTAGATCTGCCCGCCGATGAAGATGACCCCGAGCAGGAGCGTCACGCCGAGCAGACGGATGAACTGCTGTCGCTTGCCCTTGTGGAGCGCGACGTGAGCGTAGTGGAGCGTCACCGAGGAGATGACCAGGATGATGGTGTTGATGATGACCAGGCTCCCCAGGATGTTCCCGCTCTCGACCAGGTGGGGGAGGTTCTCCCAGGCCGACGTGCGGATGAAGAAGTAGTAGACGAAGCCGGCCCCGAAGGTCGCGACCTCGCTCCCGAGGAACAGCACCATCGCGAACCGCAAGCCGCGACTGTGTCCCTCGCCCTCCCAGTAGGCCTTGACGAAGGCGTGGTAGACCCAGCCGTAGAGGCCGGCGAGGAACAGGAACGCGCTCGCGACGAAGAACGCGGGTCCGACGGCGATGCCCACGAGGTCGGTCCGGGTGGCGATGACGTACAGCGATGCGCCGATGTAGAAGCCCGCCGCGCCGAGCGCGGTGACGAACGGCCACCAGGAGGCCTCCCCGAACCCCTTGGGCCAGTCCTCCACCGCCGGGAGGTGATGACCGTGGCCCCCGTCGTGGCCGTGGTCGTCCGCTTCTTCGATTGCCATACCGGTACGTGACAGTTGGACTCACAAAAACGCATCCATCCGCCCGCCTGCGGTCCCCGGCGGATGTCGGACTGGGCCCCCGGGCGCGTGTCGGAAGGCACACGTGACGCACGGCCCAACACCAGTCAGATGCGACACGTCCGACTCCGAACGGCCGGCGGGGCGTTGCTCGCGGTGAGCCTCGCGCTCGCGCTGGCCGGCCGCGCCGCGGCCCACGGCGGCAGCCTCCGGTCGGCGCCGGCCCGCTCGCTGGCCATCCCGCTGTGGCTGTTCCTCTCGACCGGCGGCGGCGTGGTCGGGGTGAGCTTCCTGCTCACGAGCTTCGTCACGGACCGCGAGCTGATACGGGCAGTCCACGACGCCCGACGCGACCTCGCGCTCCCGGGAGGCCTCCGGACGGCCCTCGGCATCGCCGCCCGCCTGCTGGGGCTGGCGGGGCTCGTCGCGGTCCTCCTCGTCGGTGTGTTCGGCCCCGTCGACCCGCTCCGGAACCTCGGAGTGCTCGTCGTGTGGGTCGGCTGGTGGGCCGGCTACACGATGACGACCTACCTCGCCGGCAACAGCTGGCCCGCGCTGAACCCGTGGCGGGTCGCGCTCGACCTCCGCGAGCGGCTCCCGGCACCGGCCCTCGACTATCCCGAGCGCCTGGCCAGCTGGCCGGCTGTCGTCGGGCTGCTGGGCTTCGTCTGGCTGGAGGTCGTCAGCCCGCTCGCCGACGACCCGCGGCTGCTCGCCGGCGTGGTGGCCGTGTACACCCTCGTCACGCTCGCAGGCGCGTACGCACTGGGCGAGGTCTGGTTCGACCGCGTCGACCCGGTCGCCCGCGTCTTCACCGCCTACGGCGCGGTGGCACCGCTGTACCGTGACGATGACGGTCGGCTCCGCGCCCGCGTGCCCGGGACGGGGCTGGAGGCCGATCTCCTCCGCGACCGGAGCGACGTCGCCTTCGTCGTCGCGCTGCTGTGGGTGACGACCTACGACGGCCTCGTGGCGACGCCGCCCTGGCGCGACTTCGCGCAGGCGGTCGTGGGGGCGGGCGTCCCGGCCGTCCTGCTCTACCCGGCGGCCCTCCTCGCCGGGTTCGGGACCTTCCTTGTGCTCTTCCGGTGGGCCGTCCGGCGCGGTCGACGCGACGCCGAGTCCTACCGTGACCCGCTGGTCCTGGCGCGGCGGTTCGCCCCCTCGCTGCTCGCCATCGCCGCCGGCTACCACGTCGCGCACTACCTGGGCTACTTCGTCGAGCTGTCGCCGGCGCTGCTCGGCGTGCTCGGCTCGCCGCTCTCGCCCGGCGCCCCCGTGGCGGTGGTCCTGCCGTCGTGGTTCTCGGTGCTGGCGCTCGGCTTCGTCCTGCTGGGCCACCTCGTCGCCATCTGGGTCGCCCACGCCGTCGCCTACGACCTGTTCCCCTCCCGGATGCAGGCCGTCCGCAGCCAGTACGCCCTGACCGCCGTGATGGTGTTCTACACGATGACCTCGCTGTGGATCGTCAGCAGACCGTACGCCGCGCCACCCTTCGTCTGAACCATGTCCACGTCACAGCCCACGACCACGACCGACGCCGACCACGATACGTCCGACGGGGCCGACGGTGGCCCGCCCTTCGACTGCGCGTACTGTGCCCGGCAGTTCCACCGCGAATCGTATCTCGCACTCCACCGCGGCCAGGAACACGCCGGGGAACTGACCGCGGCCGAGCACGCGGCCTTCGAGACGGCCCGCGAGGACGAGGAGGAGGAGCTGCGGCTGTTCCGTCTGCAGGCGCTCGCGGCGCTCGTGTTCATCTACTTCGGGTTCCTGCTGGTGTACGCGTTCTCGCTCTGACCGCGAGGGGTGTCGTCATGATGGCCGGGTGCTCCCACCTCACCAGGTTTCGCGACCGCTGCGTCGCCGGCCGAACTCGGTGACGCGGGGCTCACTTCTGACGAGCGGAGACACGGTCGCTGAACCGATACGGGAGTGCTGCCGGTACGCCGGCAACAGATGGGGACTGACACATGAAGCGTCCGGTTGTGTCGCCACTGGACGAGGTCGTGGCGGACTGGGTGCGCTGGACGATACTGGAACGCGGATATCTGGCCGCGAAAGGAGTCACGCGCCGGCTCAGGCCGGGACGCCGTCGTCGCTGGTCAGCCGCTCGCGGGGGTTCGGAGCGATGTCGGTGGCGTTCCCGCCGAGCTGCTCCTGCTGCCACTCCTCGTAGTTCTCCTCGGACATGACCGTCACCTTCCCGAGCATCCCGGCGTGGCCGGAGCCACAGTACTCCGCACAGTAGAGCTGGTAGGTCTGCTCCTCGGTCCCCTCTGGGAGCGTCGTGGTCGTCGCGATGGTGTTGTAGTGGCCGGGGAAGGCGTCCTGCTTCAGTCCCAGCTTCGGGACGTGGAACGCGTGGAGCCAGTCGATGGAGGTGACGTGCAGTACGACCGGGCGGTTCTCCGGGATGACCATGGTTCCGGTCGTGGAGAAGTTCTGTCCGTCGTCGGTCACGTAGTTGTACGACCAGAAGTACTTCTGGGCGACCACGTCCACCTGCACCGGCTCACCCTCGCCGGGGAGCTTGTCGGCCTCCGGCATGTAGGCGCCCTTGCCGTCGAACTGGGTCACCTCGGCGTTGGCCTGTGCGGCCTCCGGGTCGTCGACCGTCGCGGCGGTGACACCGGCGATGGCGACGTTGCCGAGCACCTGGTAGGCGGCGAACCCGACGAACAGGAGGATGATGGCCGTCGCCACGGTCCACGTGATCTCCAGGCGGCGGTTCTCCTGGGTCGGCTGGGCCTCCTCCTGGTCCTTGTACTTGTAGACCGTGTAGAAGAGGATGGCCTCCACCAGTATCGCGATGGGGATGGCGACGTACAGGAGCTTCTCGTTGAGGTTGTTGATCAGCTCGATGTTGACCGACGGCTGTGCCGCGACGGGCATCGCGCCGAGAAGGGCGAGGAGCGCGACCCCGACTGCGGCCCGCAGGACGGCGCGCCTGTGGTTCATATCTCGCGATTAGAAACTGCCGTGTAAGTACCTGCCGACTCGCCGTCACGCGAAAAGCGTGGGTGCTAAGTCCCCGGCCACCAAGAGCCTAGAGAAGTGGTATCCGTGTCCCTCCTCACCCCTCGCGCCGTCCTCGGGACCGACGGTGACTCGCGGCTGACGGCCCTGCTAGCCGCCTCCGTGCTGGGCGTCTACCTCCTGGTGGTCGTCGGCGCGACGGCGGCGCTTGCCGAGGCCGCGCAGGCCTGCTCGTCGTGGCCGGGCTGTGCGGGCGCGGACCTCTCGAACCCGGCCGTCCTGGTCGCGCTGGGCCACCGCGTGGCCGCCACCGTCGTCGGCGTGGTGGTCCTCGCGACGGCCGTCGTCGGACTGCGCTCGGGCGCCGACCGCCGCGTGCTGGCCACGGTGTTCCTCGCGCTCGCGCTGTTCCCGGTCCAGGTGTCGGTCGGCGCGCTCGTCGCGACGGGTGGCAGCGGCGCCGGCGCGCTCGTCTCCAACGCCCACCTGCTCGTCGGGATGACCATCTTCGGGGCACTCGTGCTGGCCCTGACGTGGCGCCTGGAGGCCGAGACCGGGACCGACGACGATCGGGCCGTCCGGGACCCCGCGCAACTGGAGCCGCCGGAACCGGTCGATGCCGCGACCGATACCTCCGCGCCCTCGCCCTCCGGGCTCGCACGCGTTCGGGCCGTCGCCGGCGCCTACATCCAGCTGATGAAGCCGCGGCTGATGTGGCTGCTCTGCCTCGTCGCCTCCGCCGGGATGGCGCTGGCGGCGACGACGACCCCCGGCGGCCTCTCCGTGCCCGTCGTCGCGGCCACCCTCGGCGGCGGGGTCCTCGCTATCGGCGCCTCCGGGACGTACAACCACGTCCTCGAACGGGACATCGACAAGCGGATGGAACGGACGGCCGACCGCCCCGTCGCCACCCACGAGGTGCCGGTCCGGAACGCGTTCGCCTTCGGCGGCCTCCTGACGGTCGCCGCGCTGGGGGCCTTCCTCAGCGTGAACCTGCTGGCCGCCGCGCTCGGGCTGGCGGCCATCGTGTTCTACTCGGTCATCTACACGCTCGTCCTGAAGCCCAACACCGTCCAGAACACGGTCATCGGCGGCGCGGCGGGCGCGCTGCCCGCACTCATCGGCTGGGCCGCCGTCACCGGCGACATCGGCCTGCCGGGGCTCGCCCTCGCCGGCGTCATCTTCCTCTGGACGCCCGCGCACTTCTACAACCTGGCGCTGGCCTACCGTGACGACTACGAGCGCGGTGGCTTCCCGATGCTCCCGGTCGTCCGGGGGGAGACGGTGACGCGCAAGCACATCCTGCTGTACCTCGCGGCGACGCTGCTCGCCGCGACGGTCCTGGCCGAGTTGACGACGCTGGGCTGGCTCTACGCCGCCACGACGGTCGCGCTCGGCGCGGTCTTCCTGGTCGCGGTCGTCCGCCTCCACTACGAGCGCTCCGAGGGCGCCGCGTTCCGCGCGTTCCACGCCTCCAACGCCTACCTGGGCGCGCTGCTGCTTGCCATCGTCCTCGACGCGCTGGTGGTGTGATGCGGGTCCGCCGCACCCGCCCCGTCGACGGGGCGACCGATGACGCGCCACCCCTGCGGCCGACTCGTACCGTTGAAGCCCCTCCGGCACCTGGCTCCTACCGATGAGCACCATCGAGTCGCGGCTGGCGTCGCTGCGCCCGAGCCGCGAGACCGCCGTCTGGTGGGCGGTCGTCCTGAACACGGAGCTGCTGGTGCTGCTGGCGTACCTCGTCGTCGAGACGCCCATCATCACGCGCCCGCTGTTCTACCTCGTCCCGTTCGTCTGGATCAACGTGGCGCTCTGGGGCGTGTTTCGCGTCTCCCCGCGGGCCACCTCGACGCGACAGCGCCTGGCCGCACTCGCCATCGCGGGCGGCTACTTCCTCGTGCTGGGCTACTTCGGCGGCCTGTACGGCCCGAGCGCCGGCCCCGCAACGGGACTCCGCGTGGCGTTCGACTCCATCCCGCCCGGGTGGGGCCCGGCCGTCATCTACGGCGGGACGGTCGTCCAGTTCGCGCTCCTGCCGTTCAAGCTGGTCGGCTACGCGACGCTGGCGTACCTGGTGTACGCGACGGTCATCGACGCGGCGTCCTCCGTCGTCGGCGGCGTGCTGGGGCTGTTCTCCTGTGTCTCCTGTACGCTGCCGGTCATCGCGGGCGTGGTCTCGGGATTCGTCGGCAGCACGAGCGCCGTCGCGGCCGCGGCCTACAACCAGTCGTACCTGCTGTCGACGGTCGTGTTCGTGGTCACGGTGATCCTGCTGGTCTGGCGCCCGACGATGAGCGATGTCCGTGGCCTTCGGGAGGCGTTCTGAGAGTTCATCTCGCAACTCGCCACAGAACATAAAAGTATCACGACGGTCGTCACAGCGTGGGCGACCAGCAGGCCGACGAGAGTGCTCCCGGGGACGCGGTGGTGGACCCGGAGACGCGGTGGTGGACCCGGAGACGGACCAGGAGCGACGACGAGCCGCGATCCTCGTGCTCGTCGCGCTCGTGTTCATGGCCGTACTCGTCGGGAGTGTCGGTCCGGTCGGCTACCTGGGGCCCGAGCCCACCGACGACCTGCGTGCGGGGTCAGGGGAGCTGACGGTCGAACTGACCGACCAGAACGGCGAGCCCGTCAGTGGCCAGACCGTCCAGATCGTCGACCCCGAGACCGAGGAGGTCGTCTTCGAGGGGTCCACCGACGAGGATGGGGAACTGGAGGCGACACTCGACCAGGGGTCGTACGAGGTTCTGGTCGGCGACGAGACGAAATCCGTCAGTCTCGGTGACGATGCCGAGGTCGACCTCGGCATCGACACCTCCCCCCCTGAAGCACGCAGGTTCTTCTCCGGGCCGGTCAGTGACGAACCGGTCAGCGGAACCGGGGCCCCCGCTACTTCGCTGGCCGGAACGTATCGATCCCCAGCACCGAGTTCAGCGGGCAGGTCTGTGTTACCCCCGTGACGAGCAGGATGGCCCCGACGAGGGCCGCGACGACGCCGATGGCCACCGCCGTCGTGCCGCTGGCGACCGAGAGCAACCCTCCGAGGACCGCCACGCCCACGACGAGCAGTACCGGTCCGACGACGAGCCGCGCGATCCGGTCGTATCCGCCGACGTTCTTCTCCATGGTGTATTGCACCTACAACACACTACGTTTCGGGCGAGAGATAAGTGTGGGGCCGATTCCCGGCCCTCGAGAGTAGAGAGCCCCCTTCGAAAGCCGGTCGAAAGAAGTGCATGCAGATGAAGTCCAATACCAATCCTCCGATAGCCACAAACAGCACGGGGGCCAATCGCCGCGCATGACGACCGTCGAGATCGAGTACTGCGTTCCCTGCGGGCACCTCGACCGCGCGGCCGACCTCCAGCATCTCCTGTTGCGCACGTTCCGCGAGCAACTGGACCGTGTCGCGCTCGTCACGGGTGACGACGGCGTGTTCGTCGTGCGTGTCGACGGCGAGCGCGTGTTCGACGTGGCCGAGGAGGAGTACGACCCGGACGAGGTCGTCCGGCGGGTGCGCGAGCGGGTTCGGTGAGACCATCTGGGGAAGGTATGCTCGGTAGAAGGTTCTACTGGCGATAATGGCAACGTCCGTGAAGATGGATGACGAGACGAAATCACGTCTCGAACGACTTCAGGCCGAGATGGAGCTCAAGACCGGTGAGCAGGTGACCCAACAGGAGGTGCTCACGCGGCTCGTCGAACGTGCGTTCGAGTCCAAAGCCGACCTGATAGACTCCTTCCGCCCTGAACGGGTCCCGGTGTCCCAGGGCGAGCGCGAGGCACTCCACGAGGGGATGGTCGCATCCGGCGTCGAGACGACCGAGGAGGACATCGACGACATCCGCTACGGATGAGCGTCTTCGTTGATACGGGCGTCTTCTACGCGCATCAGGACCCAGATGCCGAGCGCCACGACGCTGCCGTCGCTGCGTTCGATGACCTCCTCGACGGCCTGTTCGGACAGCCGTACACGAGCGACTACGTGCTCGACGAGGTCGTGACCCTTACACGGGTACGAACGGGTTCGTTCGAGGCTGCGGACACCGTCGCACGCAGGATCCTCGGTGAGGGAGCGAATCCGGACGTGTTCGAACTGGTCGATATCCCCCCCGACCTCAGCGCCCGGACGCTGGAGACGTTCCGCCGCTACGACGACCGGAACCTCAATTTCACCGATGCGTCATAGGCTCCGTCTGCGACGCGAGAGGCATCGGTACGGTGCTCAGCTCCGACGAGGATTTCGACGGACCCGTCGTCCGGACCGCCCCCGGTTCCTGACGCCGACTCGGGTACCGGATTGTCGTTTCTACTCGTACTCGTAGAACCCGCGCCCCGTCTTCTTCCCGAGGTCGCCGGCCTCTACCTTCCGTTTGAGGAGATATGCGGGTGTGTAGCGGTCGCCCAGCTCCTCGTGGAGCGTCTCGGTGGCGTGCAGGCAGACGTCCAGCCCGATGTGGTCGGCCAGTTCCAGCGGGCCCATCGGGACGTTCGTCCCGAGCTTCATCCCGCGGTCGATGTCTTCCTTGGTGGCGACACCCTCGTCGTAGGCACGGACGCCCTCGTTGATCCAGGGCATCAGGATGCGGTTGGAGACGAACCCCGGCTTGTCGTCGGCCTCCCAGGTCTCCTTGTCCAGCGACTCGGCGAACTCGTGCGCGAAGTCGACCACCGCCTCGTCCGTGCGCTCGCCCACGACCAGTTCGACCCCCTTCATCAGCGGGACGGGGTTCATGAAGTGCAGGCCCAGCACCAGCGAGGCGCGGTCGGTCGCGGCGGCGATGGTGGTCACCGAGAGCGTCGAGGTGTTGGTCGCGAGTACCACGTCCTCGTCGGTCACGGCCTCGAGGTCGGCGAACACGTCGCGCTTGAGGTCCATCTCCTCGGGTGCGGCCTCCACGACGAGGTCCGCCTCGGTGAGGTCCTCGAGGTCGGTGGTGCCCGTGATGCGGTCGCGTGCGGCGTCGGCCTCCTCCTCCGAGAGCGACTCCTTCCGGACGAGTCGCGACAGCGAGTCGTCGATGGCGTCGAGGCCGCGGTCGACGAACTCCCGTTGCACGTCGCGCATCACCACGTCGTAGCCGGCCGTGGCGCTCACCTGTGCGATCCCGTTGCCCATCGTGCCCGCGCCGACGACGCCGACCGTCTCGACGTCGTCCAGGCCGCGGAACTCGGTCCGGTCGCTCATGTCCGGGGTCTCGACGGCCGGAGATATAATGGTGGGTTGCCGAACCCGGGACCGCTGGAGAGGGGGGACCGGCGCGAGGGCCTCAGTTTTCGCCGCGGATGCGTCGGGCGACCTGCTTCGCGATGGGGCCGCCGACTCGCGCGCGAACGTAGCCCAGGAGGCCGCCGGGGACGAACAGGACGAACGCGACGAACACCAGCCCGATGTAGAGGCTGGCGTGGCCGTTGAGGAACGTCTCGATGGCGCCCTGCACGGTCAGTCCGGCGATATCCGTCGCGAGGACGGACTCGGGGAGCGTATCCCGGAGGTACGGGAGGAGCCCCCCACCGGCACCCTCCTTCGAGAGGAACTCGCGGACGGTCTCGTCCAGCAACCGGCCGTACAGCGGGCCGGCGAGGGTCCCGAAGCCGCCGATGATGGAGGCCAGCAGCGCGTCACCGGTGACGAGGAAGAAGAACGAGTTGTCCGGTGAGGCCGAGCGCCGGAAGCCGGCGAACAGGCCGCCCGCCACCGCCGCGAAGAACCCGCTGACCGCGAAGGCGGCCAGCTTGTACCGGAACGTGTCGTAGCCGATGGCGCGGGCGCGCTCCTCGTTCTCGCGGATGGCGACGAGGACGCGGCCGAACGGCGAGTGGACGAGCCGCTGGAGCGCCAGGTAACACACCAGCACGACCAGCCCGACCATGTAGAACGACACCTCCGTCGAGCCCAGGGAGAGCGGCCCGAGCACGACGGAGTCGCCGGTCAGGACGCCGATATCGAGGTTGAGCGGGTCGACGAACGGGATGCCGACGCTGAAGACGGGAGCGGCCGCCCCCTCGGGGCCGACGACGAACGGGCCGTCGCGCGGGTTCGAGGCGAGGAAGCCCCAGTCCCGGACGAGGACGTAGGCCACCTGCGAGACGCCGAGGGTGATCATCGCGAAGTAGACACCGCTGAGCCGGAAGGAGACGACGCCGATGACCAGCGCGAGCACCGTCGCCAGCAGCCCGCCGAGCACGAGCAGCACCAGGAACGGCGTCGTGTGTGGGACGAGCGGGAGCTTCCCGTTCGCCGCCACGATGACGAAGTACGCGCCGGTGCCGTAGAAGACGGCGTGGCCGAACGAGAGGTAGCCGGTGTACCCCGAGACGAAGTCGAAGCTCATCGCGAACAGGCCGAAGTACAGCACCGCCGTCATCGTCTCGATGTCCGGCAGGAGCATCGTCGCCTCGGCGCCGACCGGGGAGGCCACCAGCGCGCTGTGGAGCAGCGGGTAGGCCCCCAGCACGACGATGACGACGAGGTGTGCGACGTGCTCCTCGGCGTACCGACGCCACCAGGGCCGCGCCGGGCTGACGTCGATGGCCCCGGCCGACTCCGTCACGTCCTCCGCGTCCGGGTCCGCCTGCGCCGAGGCGCCGTCGACGGGTTCGCCGCCGTCGCCACGGGGTTCGGTCGGCGTGGGGTCGGTCGGGCCGTCCGGCGCGCGGTCGGGGTCGCTAATGGCCACCCACCTCCGCGACGCCGAACAGGCCCTGCGGACGCACGATGAGCGTCACCACGAGGATGAGGAAGATGAACATCTCCGGGAGGCCGGTGAACTCGACGGCGTTGACGAACCACCACGTCGTCACAGCGTCGACCATCCCAACGATGAGCGCCGCGACCACCGTCCCCCGGAAGGTGCCGAGGCCACCGACGATGACGACGACGAACGCCGGGAGCAGCGTCTCCGCGGCGAGCGGGACGCTGGCCCCCCAGACGGGGTCCCACATCAGCAGCGCGCCGGCGATGCCGGCGATGCCGGTCCCGAGTGCGAAGACGGTGGTGAACACCCGGCGGACGTCGATACCGAGTGCCTCGGTCATCTCGCTGTCCTCGCTACCCGCGCGGACGACCAGCCCGTACCGCGTCCGGGTGAGGAACGCCCACACCGCGGCGACGGTGAGGACGCCGAACAGGATCTCGAACAGCGCCAGGCCACTCACGGTGGTCGACCCCAGTTCGATGGTCGCCGTGAGGGGTTCGGGTTTGGTGCCGAGGGCCGCCTGCCACTCCGAGATGGGCTGGATGCCGTAGAACAGCGTGACGATGCGGACGAGCTCGTCGAGGACCAGCGTCACCCCGAAGGTGAGCAGGATCTGGTAGATGGGTGGACGGTCGTACAGCGGCCGGATGAGGCCGACCTCGACGACGCCACCCAGCGCCGACAGCGCGCCGAACACGACCAGCACGGCCACGAAGAAGACCGCGAACCGCTGGACGGTTCCCGAGGCGCCCGTCACGGCCAGTACCATGATGAGGCCGCCCAGATACGCACCGATCATCGTCAGCGAGCCGTGGGCGAAGTTGAGTACGCCCATCAGCCCGAAGACGAGCGTGAGGCCGCTGGCGATCATCACGTAGATGGCGGACTTCGAGAGCCCGCGGACGAACACGCCGACCAGTGTCGACGGCCGGAGGAACTGCCCCAGCGTGTCGATGTACGAGACGAGCGGGAGCGTGACGAGCTCCCCCAGCAGGGCCGGGACCGCCGACAGCACAGCGAGCAACGTCGCGCTCATGCGCTGAGGTACCTCCGGATGCGTTCGTCGTCGGTGACACCGCTCACGGCCTCCCCGTCCTCGACGACCTGCCCGTTGTCGAGCAGGTAGAAGCGGTCGGCGAGGTCCATCGCGAGCGGGAGGTTCTGCTCGACCAGCAGGATCGTCGCCTCGCGGGCGGCGTTCTGCACGGCCTCGGCCACGTCGGCGACGATCTGCGGCGCCAGCCCCTCGCTGGGCTCGTCGATGAGCAGCAGGTCGTTGTCGCCGACGAGCCCGCGGGCGATGGCGAGCATCTGCTGCTGGCCGCCCGAGAGCGCGCCGGCGTTGGCCTCGCTGCGCTCGTCGAGCGCGGGGAAGGTGTCGAACGCGAGCTCGAGTGCCGCGTCCACGTCGCCGCCTTTCGGCACCGCCACGCGGATGTTCTCCGCGACCGAGAGCTGCGAGAAGACGCGGCGCTCCTCGGGGATCCAGCCCACACCGAGGTCGGCCACCTCGTGGGTACGCTTGCCGATCAGCTCCTCGCCACGGTAGGTGATGCTCCCGGACCGGGGTGCGGTCAGCTGGAGGACCGAACGCAGGGTCGTGGTCTTGCCGACGCCGTTGCGTCCGATGAGGGCGACGACCTCGCCGTCCTCGACCTCCAGCGAGACGCCCTCGAGGATGTGGCTCTCGCCGTAGTAGGTGTGGATGTCCGCCACGTCCAGGAGGCTCACCCGGTCTCACCCCCGTCGGGCTCGTCCGGGTCGGCCGCTCCCGTCGGATCGGCCTCCCCGGACGGTGCCCGGTCCGACTCGCCGCCCGAGTCGGCCCCGTCGCTCAGGTCGCCGGGTTCGTAGCCGCCGAGGTACGCCTCCTGCACGGCGGGGTCGTCCCGGACTGCCTCGGGTGGGCCGTCGGCGATGACCTCGCCGCGGTTGAGGACGACGATGCGGTCGGAGACGTTCATGACGATGTCCATGTTGTGCTCGACGAGCAACACCGCGTGGTCGTCGGCCACGTCCTCGATGAGCGCGATGATCTCGTCGACGGACTCGCTGGAGACGCCGGCGTTGGGTTCGTCCAGCAGGAGGACGTCAGGGTCGCCCGCGAGCGCGACACCGACCTCCAGCTGGCGCTTCTCGCCGTGGCTCAGGGTCTCCGCCGGGAGGTCGGCCTTCGCCGCCAGCCCGACCCGGTCGAGGATGGCGTGGGCCTCCTCGAGGTACGGCTCGAAGCTGTTGACGTTGCGCCAGCCCCGGAACGAGTCCGACCCGTGTGCCTGAGCGGCCACGCGGACGTTCTCCAGTACCGTGCTCGTCGGGAAGACGTTGGTCACCTGGTAGGAGCGGTGGAGCCCGCGCTTGGCGGTCGCGTGCATCGGGTCGTCGGTCACGTCGACCCAGCCGACGCTGCCCGAGGGCTCGGCCCGCTCGGCGGTGCCATCGCCCCCCGAGTCGCGCTCGGCGAGTTCGACCGTCCCGGCGGTCGGCTCCAGCGCGCCCGTCAGCAGGTCGAAGAACGTGGTCTTGCCGGCGCCGTTCGGACCGATGAGCGAGCAGAGCTCGTCCTCGGCCAGCTCGAAGTCCACGTCGTCGACCGCCGTGAGGCCGCCGAAGCGCTTGGTGAGCCCCGCTGTCCGCAGGACGCTCATGCTACAGCGAGCAGCCCATCTCCGGGCTGTCCTTCGGGATGGTGGTCTCGTCCATGGGGATGGTCTCGACGGGCGCGCTCGGCTTGATCGCCGCGTCCCAGTTGTCGTTGTCGTTCGGCACGACGTCCGCGATGGTCATCGCCGAGCGGGCCTGGTTGTTGTACTCCTGGAAGGTGTAGGCGTCCTGGCCCTTGGGGGTGTCCGCGACGGTCATCCCGGTGAGCTCGGCCTGGATGTCGGCACCCGCCGTCGAGCCGCCGGCCTCGACCGCCTGGACGATGGCCGAGGCCGCGGTGAAGGTCCCCGACGTGAACAGGTCCGGGACGATGTCGTACGCGCTCGTGTAGCTGTCGACGAAGGCGTTGTTGATCTCGTTGTCGTACTGGTTCCAGTGGTAGCGGGTCGTGAACGGGCCGAGATTGGCGCCCGACAGCTTCTCCTCGGTCAGCGGGTCGCCCAGCTCCTTCTGAAGCGTCTGCCCGACGATACCCGTCGTGATCTGTGTCGCGAAGCCGCCGAACACCTCGTACGAGTAGTCCCCGTTCAGGAAGGTCGTGAACAGGGCGGGCAGCGTCTGGACGGTGAAGCCGGCGACGATCCCCTCCGCACCCTCGCTCTCGGCGTTGTCGAGCGGGCCCTGCCACTCCTTGTAGCCGCGGGGGAAGAACTTCTCGCCGACGATCTCGACGCCGTTGGCCTCCAGGACCGTCCGATAGTTGTTGACGACGGCCCGGCCGAAGGAGTAGTCCGCCCCGAACAGGTACACCTTCGAGACGTCGGTGTTGTCGGCGACGTACTTGCCACCCGAGCGGGCGTCCATCGCGGTGTTCTCGCTGGCCCGGAACACCGGCGAGCCGCAGGTCTCGCTGTTGGACGTGATGTCGGCCGAGGCCGCGGGGCCGAGCAGCGTCGGGATGTTGGACTGCTTCGAGACGGTCGTCGCGACCCGCCCGGCCGATGCCGAGGAGGTGCAGCCGAACAGCAGGTCCACCCCCTCGTTCTTGACGAGGTCCTCCGCCGCTGACTGGGCGGTGTCGGCCTTCAGTTCCGTGTCGCGGACGATCAGCTCGTAGTCGACATCACCGACCGTGGTCGTCTTCGTCCCGGTCGACGCCTCGGGCGTGAAGTCGTCGTCGCCCTTGTAGTTGAACCCCTGGTAGAAGCCGTACATGGCCTGCTGGCCGTAGTACTTGAGGCTCCCCGACAGGGGCTGCAGCACACCGATGGTGACCGTGTCGCTCATCGATCCGCCTCCACCGCCGTCGCCACCGTCCCCGGTACAGCCGGCGAGACCGCCGATGCCTGCCGCAGCCAGTCCAGCCAGCGCCTTCCGCCGTGTGAGTCGTTGCCGTTCCATGGCACTACCTGAGACACCGGACGCACGGGCTTCGGTCCCCGGGTTAACATATGAACGCGCCGGCCAGAGACGGCTTCGGGGTTCACACGTGAACCCCGAGATACAGGGTCGGGCCTCCGCTACCCGGCCCCATGCAGCCGACACCGACGACAGTGACGGCGGCCGACGGCACCGACCTTCGGCTCTGGGAGCAGCCCGCCGAGGGCGGCGACACCGAGACGGCCGTGCTCCACGTCCACGGCTCGATCACGAACTCGCGGGCGCTGTTCGCCCCGCCCGTCGAGGGCGACGACTCCTACTCGTGGCTCGCGGCCACCGCGCGCGCCGGGCGGACGGCACTCGCGCTCGACATCCGGGGGTACGGTGACAGCGACCGGCCGCCCGAACTCGACGAGCCCCCCGAGGCCAACGATCCGCCGGTGCGCGCCCCGACCGCCGCACGGGACATCGCCGCGGCGGTCGAGGCCGCCCGCGAGCGATTCGAGACGGTCCACCTGCTCGGTGTCTCCTGGGGGACGATGACCTGCGGGTACTACCTCGCGCACCACGCCGAGGGGTCGCCGGTCGCCTCGCTGACGCAGGTGGCACCCGTCCACCGGCCCACCTGGACCTTCGAGGAGGTGACGACGGCGCTGGGCGTCGACGCCTCGCTCGATGCGTACTACCACCAGCACTACGAGGGCGTCCGCGAGCGCCAGGGCGTCTCCGACGACGGCGAGGACCCGCTCTTCGAGGCGGTCTGGCGCGCGCAGGTGGAGTCGAACCAGGGCGTCGACGACGACACCTACGTCGCGCAGTCGGGGTCGCTCGCCGACACGGCGATGGCCTGCGACGGCGAGACGGTGTACGATGCCGACGCGGTCGCGGTGCCGGCGCTCGTCGTCCGCGGCAGCGACGACGCCATCTCCGTCCGCGAGGACGCGCTCGGTCTCTACGACGAACTCGGGGCCCGCGCCGACCGGAAGGAGTACGCCGAGCTGGCGGGTGCGGACCACTACGCGATGCACGGGGCCCGACGGCAGGCGCTCTACGAGACGGTCGCTGCGTACCACGACCGCGTGGAGCGGGACCGGACCTGAGGGCTCCCCCGAGTCCTGTCGGCTGGTGGGCGTGTGACTGCTTTCTGGAGGGGATAATCGGAATACGGCCTGCTCACGGGCTCAATCGTCGAGCTCCTCCAGCGCCTCCACCATCCGGCCGACGGCCTTCTCCTGCCCGCGTCGCAGGCGCTTCGAGACGGCCGGTTTGGAGACGCCGAACTCCTCGGCCAGGTCACCCAGCGTGGCGCCCCGCGGCGACCGGAAGTAGCCCCGCTCGACGGCCGCCTCCAGGGTCTCGCGCTCGGTGTCGGTCAGGTCCTGGCACCCCTGGATGAGCGTCATGGCCGCGCCGACGTTCTCGACGAAGCCCGTCACCTCGGCCTCGTTGACGGGGTCCCGCGCGACCACCTCGAACTCGTTGTCGCGTTCGAGTCCGGCGAGTGCGCCCTCCGCGGTCGACTCGTGGTCGAAGCCGACGTGCCACAGCTCGCTCCCGGCCTCGATGTGGAACGGGCCGGTGATGTAGCCGTCGTGGTCGCGGATGGTCCGCATCGCGGCCGTCTCGTCGATGACGGTCCGGATGTGGGCCACGTCGTCCTGCTTCGAGATGAGGCCGCACTCGCGCAGCCCGTCGTGGCTCCGCAGCACGTCCAGCCCGGCCTCGACGGCGCCCCGGTCGTCCCCTTCGACCAGCATCCGCGTCTCCAGCTGCCCCTCGTGACGGTCCCGACCCGACTCGAACTCCCAGTTGACCGCCGAGAACGACACCGGCTGCGCCTCGGTGGCAGCGATGAACGGGCAGTCGTACTGCTCCATGTCGAGGGTCAGGTCTATCATGGTTCTTCCCCGATGCTTGCCCCAGTTGCGTCGTGCAGGGACAAAACGATTACCCTCGTCACCCTCTCACACAAGGACCGGGCCTGATACCACGTCACGGCGCGGAGAGCCTCCGAGGCCGGCTGTTTGGACGGATTCGCCACAACCCGTTTTTGAACCCCCCCGCGAGGACACGGTATGACCGAACGGACCGAACAGCGCGACCCTGGCTCCGTCCCGGACGGCGTGGACCGACGACGGTTCCTCCGCGCGGCCGCCGCGGCCGGAGGGCTGGCCACCGGCCTCGGGACCGCGAGTGCCGACCACGAGGAGGGCGGCCGCGGCAACCCGCTCGCCGGCTTCGGCGGGACGCCCTGTGACGTGCCCCGGACGAGCGACCGCTACCTGCCGTTCGAGACCGACGGCCGGTTCGGCGGCTGGGGCGGCCACGAGTACCACGTCACCGAGCCCGGCGTCCGGGACGGCCAGAACCCGGTCGTCTTCGTCCACGGCAACACACACGACGCCTGCGACTTCAGCGAGCACGCCGAGGCGTACCTCGACCGCGGGTATCGCGGCGACGAACTCTGGTCCATCACCTTCCGCGAGTCGACGAGTGTCCACGCCGAGATGGCCCGCCAGCTCGACGAGTTCGTGTTCCGCCTGCTGGAGCACGTCAACGGGACGGACGACGGGTACGACCGGTCCGGCACCCCCTGGCTGGACGCGGTCCCGGAGTGGGACGTGTCGACGGTGGATCTGGTGAGCCACTCGCTGGGCGTCACGGGTGTCCGCCTCTGGCTGGCCGACCGTCGGCGCTACGACTGGCCGAGCGTGTCACTGGACGCCGATCACCCCGCCGCCCGCCCACGGTTCGACCGCGTCGACACGTTCGTCGGCCTCGCCGGAGCCAACCACGGCACCCCCACCTGCGGCCCCTGCCGGACGGGCACCGGGAGCGGCGAGCCGTGCAACGTCATCTCGCCGCTGTGTGCCGACGAACCCGGGGAGCCCCTGTACGACCTGAACCACTACGGGGCCGACTGCACCGACCCCGACGCCCCCTGCGAGACCAACGAGACGCCCCGGGGCGACCGCATCGACTACTACACCATCCGCGGGACCGCCGACTACTTCTACGCCGACGACCCGGATAGCCCCGTGCTGGCGGGCGCGGAATCGAACGTCGTGGTCGACGGCGCGCACAACGCGACCCGCGCGAGCGATACCGCCATCGAACTCGTCTACCAGTGGGTGACCGACGACGGGGCCGAGGCGCGGAGCCGCCCCTCGCAGCCGGTGTCGGGGCTCTCGGGGACCCGGCAGGACGACGGGAGCGTCCTCCTCGCCGGCGGCGCGAACACCGTCGACCTGACCGCCGCGGCGGACCACCCGGTCCTGCTCCGGGACCGCGTCCCCTACTCCTGGACCGTCGCCCGCGAGTCGGGAGCGGTCGAGGCGGTCGCCCCACGCCCGCACGAGGGCGTCAAGGAGGTGTACTTCGGGACGGGCATCTCACGGGGGCACGACGTCCGGTACTTCGTCGAAGCGCCGGAGGGGGCCAGCAGCGGCGTGAGCTACTCGTTCGGGCCGGCACAGGTCCGGCGCTCCGGCAGCGCGACCTGGGTCGACGTGCCGGGCACGAGCGACCGCACCGTGGTCGTCGGGCCGCGGTAGACCGATGGGAGCCAGCGGACGCGACCGGACGGAAACCCATATCGGTGGACCGGACGAACCGCGGTCCAACATGGTCATCCTCGCGGAGGAGGTACGCCGACGGTACGGCGAGACGGTCGCGCTCGACGGCGTCTCGCTGTCCGTCGCCGAGGGCGAGGTGTTCGCGCTGGTCGGGCCGAACGGCGCCGGCAAGACGACGCTCGTGCGGGCGCTCACCGGCACCACCGTCGTCGACGGGCGAGTCGAGGTGCTCGGCAGAGCGCCCGACGAGGTCGACCCCGAACGGGTGGGGCTGCTCCCCCAGGAGTTCGACCCCGCCGAACGGCTCACCGCGCGCGAACTCGTCGCCTACTACGCCGGCCTCTACGACGACGCCCGCGACGCCGACGACGTACTGGCGGACGTGGGGCTCGAGGGCGCCGACGCCCGGAAGCCGTACGGGGACCTCTCGGGCGGGCAGAAGCGCCGGACCTGCGTCGCGACGGCGCTGGTCAACGCCCCCGACGTCCTGTTCCTCGACGAGCCGACGACCGGCATCGACCCGACCGGTCGCCGACAGCTCTGGCAGCTCCTCTCGGACCTCGCGGACGGCGGCACGACCATCCTCCTCACGACCCACTACATGGAGGAGGCCGAGACACTGGCCGACCGCGTCGGCCTGCTCGCCGACGGCCAACTCGTCGCGGTCGGGGCGCCGGCCGACCTCGTCGCGGCCCACGGCGGCGACAGCCGGCTCGAACTGGACGTGCCGGAGGACGCCGAGGGCCGTGCCGCGAGGGCGCTCGAGATGGCCGGCTACGGGCTCGTCCCGGACGAGGCCGCGCTCGCGGTCACGGGCATCGACCCCCGCGACATCGGCCAGGTGGTCGAGACCCTGGAGGCCGAGGACGTACCCTACGGCGCCATCACCTGGAAGCAGCCCGACCTGGAGGACGTCTACCTCTCGCTGACCGGAACCGAGGTCGCGGCCGGTGGCGACCCGGTGTCACGCCGTCGGGGGCGGGTCCCTGCCGGAGGACCGTCCCGGGACGGGGGTGAGCCCTGATGGGCGCCGTCGGGCGCATCACCAGCGAGGCCAGCGCCGCCACGAAGGCGTTCCTCCGGCGTCGGACGGCCGTCTTCTTCACGTTCTTCTTCCCCGCCATCATCATCCTCATCTTCGGCGCGCTGGTCCAGACCCAGCCCACGGGTGGCGGCCTGTTCACCGAGCCGGCGGGCTACTACGTCCCCGGTTACCTGGCGGTGGTCGTGCTGTTCACGCCCCTCTCGCGGGTCGGGAGCGAGGTCGCGCGCCACCGGGAGGGGAACCGCTTCGAGAAACTGGCGACGACACCGCTGTCGCGGGCCGAGTGGCTCCTCGCACAGACCATCGTCAACGTCGGCATCATCGGCGCCGCCGCCGTCCTCATCCTCGTGCTGGTGGTCGTCGTGACGGGCGCGGCGGCGTCGCTGCGGCCGTCCCTCCTGCTGCTGCCGTTCATCGCCCTGGCCGTGGCGCTGTTCTGCGGGCTCGGGGCCGTCCTCGGCCGGGTCGCCGACTCGCAGGACGGCGTCGTCGCGGCCTCGAACGGTATCGCGCTGCCGCTGCTGTTCCTCTCCGAGACGTTCGTCCCGCCGGACCTGCTGCCGGCGTGGTTCGCTCCGCTGCGCTACCTCTCGCCACTCACCTACTTCGCCCGCGGCGTGCGGGAGGCCACGTACCGCCCGGCCGGACAGCTCGGCTCGTTCACGCCCAACCCGAACGTCTTCGAGGCGTCCGGGCCGCTCCTGGAGCTGGGTGTCCTGACCGCGCTGGCGGTCCTGTTCTTCGTCGCCGGCGCGTACGCCATCCCGAACACGGACTGAGCCGGTCGCCCCCGGTTCTCTCCGGTCCGGAATCGGCCCCGCGGTATATCGCGGCCAGAGCCCTACGGATGGTATGAGCGCCCGCTCCACGCCCGAACGGATCTCGCCCCAGCGACAGCTGACGGTGGACTACATGCGGATGGCGGGTCGGCGGAGCAACGTCCACGGACTCGTCGAGGTGGACGTGACCGAGGCCCGCGAGCGCATCCGGCGCATCGAGGCCGAGACCGGCGAGGCACCGTCGTTCACCGCGTTCCTCGTGGCCTGTCTGGCGGCGACCGTCGCGGAACAGCCAGCGGTCCAGGCGTACCGCGACTGGCGGGGCCGCGTCCACCACTTCGACGACGTCGACGTGAACGTCCTGGTCGAGACGACCGTCGACGGGGAGCGGATCGCCGTCCCCCACGTCGTCCGGGCGGCGAACCGGCGGTCCATCCGCTCCATCCAGGAGGACTTCCGGAGGGTCAGGGAGTCCCCCCGCAGCGAGGAGCAATCGCGGGTCACGGCCCTCGCTCGGTACCTCCCCGACGTCCTTCGCCGGCAGCTGTGGCGGCTCCCGCAACTGTTCCCCCGTCGGTGGAAGGCCCTCGCCGGGACGGTCTCGGTCACCTCGGTCGGGATGTTCGGGTCGGGGAGCGGCTGGGCGATCACACCGACGAACTACAGTCTGCAGTTGACCGTCGGGGGCATCGGGACGAGGCCGATGCTCGTCGACGGCGAGGTAGAGGGCCGGGAGCTCCTCAGCCTCACCGTCACCTTCGACCACGACGTCGTCGACGGTGCCCCTGCGGCCAGGTTCGTCCAGCGGCTCTCCGAGCACGTGGAGGCGGCGCGCGGACTGGAGGCGGGGGCCGACGACTGAACCCATCCCCCGCTGGTCGAACAGCGGGCGGATGCGTCTCGAACCTCTGCGTTACTCATTTCAACGAAAGTTCCGAACTGTAATATTTCGATAATACGTCAAGGTTCGATTCTACACAGATATCCTCGCATCCCTCGTTCAGAACGCCTTTGCGGCCGCACGTGGACGGTCGGATATGGACCTCGCTTCGCTCCCGTCGCGCCCGCTGAGTCTGGAGGAGTGTCGCGACCTGGAGGACAGCGGCCGCTTCCGGACGCTCGTCCCGGCGGGCGTCTTCGACCTCGCCGAGAGCGACCGCCGACTCGTCCCCGCCGTCGTGTTCGTCACGGAGGCGACGGTGGTCGCGGCAGGGTACGTACTGGCGGCCGACGCGGACCCGGACGCCGCGGATACCGACGCCGGCGGTTCGGGTGGCTGGACCGTGGTCACGGAACGCGAGGCACCGGCGGAGAAGGCGGCACTGGAGGAGCTGGTCCGGGAGGTGGGTGCGGAACTCCGCGACTGGGCCGAGGGACAGTCGTGGGCCGACGACCCGAGTGCCCTGCTCGACGCGCTGTAGTGGCGCCGCTCAAGCGGCCGTCTCAGCGCACGGGGATGGACCGCTGTGAGGGGTCGCCACCCCGCGCCGGCCGCGGGCGCTCGGCCAGCGTGACCTGCTCGGCCACCCGCTCACCGTTCCGGTACAGGTCGAGTGCGACCGCCTCGCCGGGTGCGGTCTCAAGCAGGAGGTGACGCATCAACTCCTCGTGGGAGTCGACCGACTCCCCGTCCACGGCGACGATGACGTCCCCACCGACGGGCACCTGCCGGCCATCGATACCGACGACGCCGTGACAGCCGACGAGCGCGCCGCTGGCCGGCCCCAGCGAGACGTCCGCGACGAGCACGCCCCGGGGCTCGTCGAGGTCGTTCGCCTCGGCGACGGCGGGTGAGACGTCGACCGTCCGGATACGGAGGTACGGGTGCCGGTAGGCGCCGTCGGCCACGAGCGCGGGCGCGACGCGCCGGACCACGCCCGCGGAGACGGCGAACCCGATGTTGTCGCCGGCCCTCGCGCGGTTCACCCCGACGACGGTGCCGTCGGCCGTGACGAGCGGCCCACCGCTGTTCCCGGGGTTGATGGGCGCGTCCGTCTGCACCGTGTCCGGGATGGCGTAGCCGCCGCCGGTCGCCATCGAGCGACCCGCACCGCTGACGATGCCGGCCGTGATGGAGCCGTCCAGTCCCATCGGGTTCCCCAGTGCCGCGACCGGGGTTCCGGGTGCGGGTGCGGCCTCGGCGAGCGCGAGGGGTGCTGAATCGGTCGGGAGGTCCGGGACGGCCACGACGGCGAGGTCCGTGTACGGGTCGGTGCCCACGACCTCGCCGGTGCGCCAGGTGCCGTCGTGGAACCGGAGGTCGAGCGCGGTGCCGACGCCGTCGCCGGTGCCGTCCCCGACGACGTGCTCGTTCGTGACGACGTGGCCGTCGCCGTCGGCGCCGCGGTCGTAGACGAACCCGGAGCCGGCGCCGCCGCGCTCGGCCACCGGGAGGTAGATCGACACGACCGACGGGATGGTGTCGCGGTACAGCCGTTCGTAGTCAGGTGGTCCTGCTCTCATGGGTGCCTTCGGGCGGTGTGGTGCAGTGCCCGATAGGTTACCTTAAGTTAGTTGGTGAGGAGTATATACGTATGGGGGTCGATGCCATACCGAATCGTCCATCGTCGGCCGCTCGCACGGCGCGCATCGACCTGCGCGTTCCGGGACGTGGTCCTCATCCGGGGTCGGTGACGCGGACAGCTATATACAGGGGGTCCGTAGCTGATGCAATGACCCCAGACGCGGCCACGTCGGTGCCGAACGGGACGCTCTCGGAGTCCGATGCCGACTCCTCGGACGTCCCCGCCCCGACGCTGCTGATGGGGATGCTGACGGCGGTTGCGGCGGGTGGGTTCGTCGGGTGGGCGCTGTTGCCGGTCCCGATGACCGTCGCGGGGCTGCCGCTGTACGCCGTGGCCGCGGTGGCGACGACCCTGTGGTCGGGCGTCTCGTTCCTCCGCCGGACCCTCCCCACGGGTGTTCTCGCCGAGGGGTTCTACCTGATGGGGGTGGCGGTGCTGGTCCGTCCCGTGGCGCTCGTGCTGGCCATCGACGGGCTCCCGGCGTTCCTGAAACAGCCCGGCGCCGTGCTGGTCTCGTTCCTCGTCGGCCTCGTCGTCGCCACGGTGCTGTTCGGCTTCGGCTGGCGACTGGACACACACGCCCGACGGACCCGCGTCAGGCGGATGCGACGGCGGGTCGGACGGCGGATGTCGCGCCGACGCGCCGAACGGGGCCCGATGGCCTCGGGGGATGCGGACGGCGAGCCGTCGACGCCCCCGAAGCCGCGCCCGGGCGCTCCCGACCCGTCGGTCAGAACGGAGCGGGAACCCTGACGAGCAGGCGGACGAACTCGAACGTGTAGACGTGGTTGAGCAGGACGTACGCCGCGACCCCCAGGGTGAGCGAGATCGACCAGACGGCGACCGCCCAGCGGCCGACGCGGGCGTGTGCCGTCTCGCGCATCTCCCGGGTCGTGTGGGTCAGCCCCACGACGATGTTGTAGAGGACCAGCGGGACCGCCAGCACCGAGAGCAGGATGTGGATGGCCAGCATCGCGAGGTAGGCGATGGTGGGGCCGTCGGGGGCCACGATCTCCTTCTGCCCGCCGCCGCCCGTCTTCAGGAGGTAGAGGACGAGGAAGACGAGGATGAGCGTGAACGCGCCCACCATCGCCGTGCGGTGCTTGCGCACGTCGCCGTCGCGGATGAACTTCCAGCCCGACAGCAGCAGGACGACCGTGGTGGTGTTGATGACGGCGATGGCGTGCGAGAGGAGGTTGACCGTCTCCAGGCTGATGGTCGGGTAGATGGGGAGCCCGACGTACAGCGTCCCGATGACCAGCGCGTACCCGACGACGGTGAGGACCGCGGTGAGTGCTCGGGGGTACTCCTTCGCTGTCCGTGAGAGGGGCCCGGCGTCGGCTGTCGCCATACGCGTCGGGTCGGGCGCCTCCGGCATGTCGGTGTCGTTTCGCGCGGGCCTCAGGACGGGGTGCGGGCGGTCACCGTCACGTCCACTGCGACGGGCCGATCGAACGGTTCCGCAGTCCGGAGCGGCGAGAGCCGGAACAGGTGGGACCGACTGGTCCCACCGCCGGTCCCGGTCGCGAGATCGAACGTGCGGGTCGCGTCCTCGTAGAACTGGATCCGGCCGTCGTCCCGTGACCGGCGGCGCCCGCCGGGGTAGCCGACGACCAACTTCTCGCCGTCGTCGAGTCCGGTGACCGACACCTCGACTGCCGAGATGCCCGGGCCGGCAGCGACCGACCGCGTCCGTTCGATCTCTCGGTCGAACACGACTCCCGTCCGCTCGGGGCGCACCTGCTCGTCGCCCGCCCGGACCGCGAGTTCGGCCGGCCCACCGTCGGCCCGGAGCGCGAGATACGCTGCGCCGCGTTCGCGGGCGACCAGTCTGGCCGTCCGCGGCTGGTAGACGTGTCTGCGGGCAACCGGTGCCTTCGCGACGAGTTCCGCGACCAGCGACCCCGGAACCGACTGCGTCTCGACCGTCACCGGCTGCCCGGGGAAGAACGGGCCCCGGACGTACTCCTGGCCGTCGACGGTGCCCTCGTACAGCGTCCCCGTCGGCGGCTCGTCGGGCCGGTAGTCGAAGGTCGTCGCCGGAGGTGATTCGGTCTCGATATCGGGTCGACGACCGTCGATGACCGTCGGTTCCGATGCATCGCTCCCACACCCTGCTAGCCCGACCAGTGTCCCCACCCCGAGGAGGAACCGCCGTCGTCGCACGACCGTCACCTTGCCCGCCGGGGTCATCAACGTTACCACGGCCTCGCAACGCGAGCGCCTCCCGAGCGCTTATGCCTCCCGCGCCGGTCCATCCGGCCGTGACAGAGGGGGGTGCGAGGACTGATCAGGGTGTCCGTGTCGAGACGGCCTTCGACGCCGACCGGTTCGGGATGCCGGCGATAGCGGTCCAGCTCGCGTCCGAGCGGGACGACCCGGTCGCGGTCGCGCTGGTGCAGCCACTGCCAGACGGCGTATCGGCCGCGGATGTCTCGGTTCCGGACGCGTACGTGGACGACTGGACGCTGTCCGGGGACCGGCTGGTCCTCCGGACGCGAGTCGAACCCGGTGAGACGGTGACCTCCGCGTTCGGGCTGGATGTCCCGGCAGCCATGGCCAGGGGGGCGCTGTCGCCGGGGACCCTGGATATCGAACCGGTAGCGGGGACTCCGAACAGTGTCGCGACGAGTGGGTCCAAGGCGGCCGGAGCGACCAGTTCGAGGCCGCCGTCTTCGAGCGGCGACAACGACGGTGGTGGCTCACGCTTTATCGGGCGCCGTGGCGTGGCCATCCTGCTTCTCCTGCTGCTGGTCGCGGCGGCGACACCGGCGCTGGTCTCTGCTGACGGCGACGACCTGACCGTGCTGACCGAGCTCACGGGCCCGACCGACCCCTTCGACGCGGACACGGACGACGACGGGCTGCCCGACGGAACCGAGCGGCCGCTGGGTGGCGACCCGACCGACCCGGACACGGACGGCGACGGGGTGCCCGACGGACGGGAACGTGCGCTCCGGAGCGACATCGCCGACCCGGATTCGGACGACGATGGGCTCTCCGACGCCCGCGAGGACGAACTCGGCTTCCCCATCAACCGCGCCGACGAGGACAACGACGGACTCGCGGACCCCCGCGAACTGGCCCTGGGGAGCAGCCCGTACCGGGCCGACACGGACGGCGACGGGCTGGAAGACCCGGAGGAAGCCCGCCTCGGGACCGACCCCACGGACCCTGACACGGACGAGGACGGACTCAGTGACCTGAACGAGGTCGACTTCGTGAAGTCCGACCCCACTGTCGCCGACACGGACGGCGACGGCGCGGACGACCTGCAGGAGGCACGACTGGACCTCCCCGCCAGGGTCCCCGACGCGGACGAGGACGGGGTCCCCGACGGCCGCGAACTGGCCACCGGGGGGAACCCGTTCCTGCTCGACACGGACGGCGACGGCGCGCTCGACGTGCTGGAGGCCGAGCAGGGGACGGACCCGGCGACGGTCGACACGGACGGCGACGGACTCCCGCGTGACCGCGAACTCGCCATCGGCGCGGACCCGACCAACCCCGACACGGACGGTGACAACCTCCCGGACGGGATGGAGGCGAACGACGGGTTCGCCGGCGACCCCCTCCGCTCGGACGTCTTCGTCGAGATCGACTACATGCGCGACCTCCGCCTCTCGGCGTCGGCCCGGGCCGACCTCCGCGAGTCGTTCGCGAGCGCGCCCGTCGAGAACCCGGACGGTTCGACCGGCGTGACGCTCCACCTCGTGCGGAGCGAGCAGGTTCCGACCGACGACGAGTTCACGCCGGAGGACCTCGGCGGGTACAGTCGGAACTACGGTGACAACGAGTGCCGTGGCTACCACTATGCGGTCCTCTCCGCGACGGGTGTAGCGAAGGAGTCGGGCGGACTCCGTGGCGTCGCCACGGGCGGCGCACTCGCCAGCAACGAGGACCCGTTCGTCTTCATGCACGAACTCGGTCACAACTTCGGCCTCACGCCGAAGATCCCCGGTGTCGACTCCCGGAGCATCCCGTTCAGCACCTACGAGAGCGTGATGAACTACAACTCGCCGGAGCGCTACCTCGACTACTCCGACGGCGACAACGGTGAGCGGGATCACGACGACTGGCAGTACATCGCCACCGACCCGTGGACCCCCGCGGTGGAGCGGCCTGGCGGGCCGGTGGACGGCGACGACTGCGAGCGGTGGCTCGAGGGGCGCGCCGTGGTCGGCACGCCGTGACCGTCCAGCGAGCGACGGCGACTCAGAGCCCCAGCGACCGGGTCGCCAGCAGGTAGAACAGCAGCAGACCGACACCGGTGCTGACGAGCCCGAACAGCGACAGGATCAGCCCGAAGGCGGCGTTCTTCAGGGGTGTCCCCCCGCTGTCGTCCGACACCGCGAAGCTGCCCGGACTCGTCGGGCCGTCGAGGACTGGCTCGATCGGCGGCTGTGACCACGCCAGCGCCACACCTGCGCTCCACCGTCAGTCGCACCGGCGCGCGAGGGATGAGACGCGCAACGCAGTGAGCATCGCAGTCGGCTGGGGCGGTTCGAGGCCCATCGCACCGACTGACCCACGCGAGCATGTCCGTCGACGCGCGTAGCGCGTCGGCGGTGGTCACAACAGGTCGGCGGTCACGGCGGTACTGCTCGCAGCTGGGGCGTCACGACTGGCGACATAATACGATAAGTAGAGAATTAATTCCATTACACCGATTATTATAGATATATTACGCTCGAATCCACCGAGTCCATTCTCTCCGGATGTTCTCGCGGGCGGGGCGAACACACCCACCGACGGCACAACGAACGGCACCAACCTGCACCCCGAACGCCACTGCCCCCGTCACGCTCGCAACCCTCAAGTGAGGGCCAACCTACTCCCCGGGCATGGACCTCAGCCTCACGCCCGAGCAGAAACAGATCAAGGAGATGGTCGCCGACTTCGTGGACGAAGAGGTCGTCCCGCGCGCGGCCGATATCGACCACGAGGACGAGTTCCCGTGGGACCTCGTCGAGGAGATGGGCGAGCTGGGCCTGATGGGCGCGCCGTTCCCCGAGGAGTACGGCGGCGCCGGCCTCGACTACCACGCCTACCCCATCGCGCTGGAGGAGATCGCGCGCGGCTCCGGTGGCCTCGGCACCATCATGGCCGCGCACGTCTCGCTCGCCGGCAACATGGTCTACGAGTTCGGCGACGACGAGCAGAAGGAGCGCTTCCTCACGCCGCTGGCCGAAGGGAGCGACATCGGCGCGTTCGCGCTCTCCGAGGCCGGCGCCGGCAGCGACGTCCCCGCCATGGAGACCACCGCCGAGCGCAACGGCGACGGCTACTACATCAACGGCGGCAAGCTCTGGATCTCGAACGGCTCCGTCGCGGACACCGTCACCGTCTTCGCGAAGACCGACCCCGAGGCCGGCCGGAAGGGCATCTCCGCGTTCATCGTCCGGCCCGACGAGGACGACGGCTTCATCGTCGAGGGCACGGAGGACAAGCTCGGCGACAAGGGCTGTCCGACCGCCGAACTCCGCTTCGACGACTGCTACGTCCCCGAGGAGCGCAGGCTCGGCGAGGAGGGCGAGGGGTTCGTCCAGGCGCTCAAGACGCTCAACGGCGGCCGCATCACCATCGCCGCGCGCTCGGTGGGCATCGCGCAGGCCGCGCTCGACGCTGCGGTCGACTACGCCGGCGAGCGCGAGCAGTTCGACCAGCCCATCGGCGACTTCCAGGCCATCCAGCACAAGCTCGCCGACATGGACACCAAGACGCGCGCCGCGCGCCTGCTGATGCACGACGCCGCCGACAAGAAGATGCGCGGCGAACGGTTCCGCAAGGAGGCCGCCCAGGCCAAACTGTACGCCTCCGAGGTCAGCCGTGAGGTCGCCAACGAGGGCATCCAGATCCACGGCGGCTACGGCTACACGAAGGACTTCCCCGCCGAGCGGTTCTACCGCGACGCCAAGCTCAACGAGATCTACGAGGGGACCAGCGAGGTCCTGCGCAACACCATCGGCCAGGACCTGCTCGGCTGAGCGCTCGGACCGTCTCGTCCTCGCGCCGGAAGCCGAGTCGCATCGACGAGCGTGCCAGCGTTCCGGACCCTCGGAGCGCCCGAACGTGGGGGCCGCCCCACCGTCAGTCGTCGTCCACGTGGACGACGAGGTCGAACCCACTGTCCGCGCCGACGTAGTCTATCTACCCGTGCCCTGCTACCGGCTCCCCCCTGGTGGGCCGTTCCCGTTCGGTCCAGGTGGGCCGTTTCCATTCAGTCCTGGCGGGCCGTTCCCGTCGGGGCCCGGTGGGCCGTTCCCATCAGGGCCCGGTGGGCCGTTTCCATCGGGTCCCGGTGGGCCGTCCCCGTCCGGTCCCCGTCGTTGGGCCCGTCCGTCATCATCGTCGTCGTCGTCCTCGCGGTCGTCATCATCGATGTCCCGCTCCGCGTCGTCGTCATCATCACCGTCCCGCTCCGCGTCATCGGAATCGTCCGAGCCGTCGTCATCCCCGACCAGGGAGTCGCAGGTCCCGGCCAGGAGGAGTATCGGCCTGTCGAGACGCAGGCTGTACCGCCTTACGCCCCCGTCCCGGGCGGAGAGTGCCTGCCAGTCCGTGACCGTCCCGGTGTAGTTGGTCGACAACCGCTCCGCGTCGTCGTTGAACGCGGGGTCGATGGTGAGTGCCGTCTCCTCGTCCAGGCCCCTGAACGCGCCACCGTCCGTCCCGGTGGCGGCCCAGGTCCAGGAGACCTGCGCGGTCGTCTCCCCCAGTCGCCACCGGTCGTAGTTCGACGACGCCCGCTCGCCCGTCTCCTGGTCGAAGTAGAGGTCGTCCCTGACGACCCACTCGCCGTCCGCCGGCAGCCCCTCGAACGTGAACGTCGCCGAGCCGCCGCCCCGATCCGACTCGTCGGCCTTGCCGTGGACGAGTACCAGGCTGAGCCCGTCCGGGCCCTCGTAGAGGAACAGCAGGCTCGTGTCGACCCGCTGGAGGGCGGTGGTCCCTCGGGAGGAGAAGTACGGCCCGCCGTCGTCGGAGGCACCGAACCCCTCGTACCTGTCCGAGGGCAGCTGGTAGTCGTAGAACGCCTCCACCGGCCGGTCCCCCCGCAACGGCCGGAGCGTTACACACCGGTCCCCCTGTGCGAGGACGAACGTCGGTCCCGCGGCCCCGGCGCCGACGATGCCGGTGCCGAGCGCGGCCCCGCCGACCATCCCGGGTATCGCGGTCAGGTAAGCGCGACGCGACAGCGCCATACGGTCTCGCTGGGATGTCATGGACCGGCGTACCATTCACTGCGGTTTGGTTATGTGCAGGGTATCGGATTCCCAACGTGACCCGGTGTCCCACCCCCCGGCGCTCCGGGCTGGTGGGGAGGTGCTAGGGCGGGCTTTCCGAGGTCGCCCGATGGGGCAGCCGCGCCGGATCCGCGTTGCAGTATGGAGACCCATGTTCGATGCACAGGTACCATCCGTCCGATCCGGCCCGCGGACGCCCGGTAACGGCACGGTTCGTGGTGGTGTCGGCCGCGACGGCGCTCGTGGTGAGGCTGTCCAGGCCGGCAGTCCGCGGGTAACCGCCCCGTATCGACGGCCACGGCGCGTGAGGGGACCGAGGAATCCCCAAGGACCGACGGGATGCCCGAGAATCCCCCTGGGACCGTCCGGATACCGGGTGGATGCGGTCGTCGGACGGGTTCTGGGACCGATGAATTCCTACCCCCGTCGGCCCAACACCTGTCCATGAGCGAGACTCTCACCGAGGGGGGCGTGACCGGCCGCTACGAGGAGACCGACGGCGAGCGCCGGCTGACGTTCGAACGCGACGGCCGGGTCGCCACCGTCGCACAGAACACGGAGGGGTACGCGATGCTGAAGGTGCGTGATGGGCCCGACGGGGACGAACTGGAGCGGTACTACGGCTTCGACATGGCGCTGGACCACGCGGCCGAGGTGCTCGGCGTCTCGCCGCACGACCTCCCGGTGCCGGAGCCGGCCACGGACATGGGGATGTGAGGACGGCCGGGTTTCATCTGGCGTCCGCCCGAAGTCCAACGTATGTCAGACGATGAGCTCAGAGATGCAGTCGAATCGTTCGTCGACGACGTGGACCTCGCGCTCCACGAGTACGAGGAGGGGTACGCCGACGCCGACGCCACCCTCACGGTGGTCCAGTCGCATCTCGCGGCCCTCCGCGAGGTGGTCGAGGCCGACGGCTCCGAGTAGCTAGCCCCCGTCGGGCTCGTACGGGTGGGCCATGTCGAACTTCGGGGCGCCCATCCCGACCACTTGCACCTCTCCCTCCGCGTCGTCCGGATTGTACGCGCGGTGGGGGCTCTCAGGCTCGGCCACGAACAGCTCTCCCTCCTCGACGGTGTGCTCGCCCTGGGGCGTCTCGACGGCTAGGCGCCCCGAGACGACGTAGAACGCCTCCTCTCGCTGCTCGTGGTAGTGGTAGGTCGTGGGGAGCTGCTCGCCCGGCTGCATGGTGTAGACGGCCAGCGCGAGCTGAGCCAGTTCGGCTGCCTCCGAGACGGAACGGCGGTCGCAGGGGTGGTCCGGCGACCGGGGGAGGTCGTCGGGGTCGAGGACGTGGTAGCCCATGCGCTCCGCTGGTGCGCGAGCGGCGAAAGCGTGGCGACCCGTCGGGGACCGGGAGAACCGTGGGCTCGCGGCCTGCCGACGACGGAGGGGCTTTCAGGCTCCCATCCGTATCGCTGGTATGCACGTTGCCGTACTCGGTGCGGGGTACGCCGGGCTGACCGTCGCGCGCCGGCTGGAGCGCCGACTCCCCGACGACGTCGACATCACCGTGGTCGACGAGTCGGACACCCATCTCGTCCAGCACGAGCTCCACCGGCTCATCCGCCGGCCGGATCTCGAGGAGGTCATCACGCTCCCGTTGACGGAGGTGCTCGCCCGTGCCGAGGTCCGGCAGGCCCGTGTCACCGATGTCGACACGGACGCGAACGCCGCGACCATCGAGACCGAGGAGGGCGAGGAGGTCCTCGAGTACGACTACGCGGCGGTCTGTCTCGGCGCCGAGACGGCGTTCTACGACCTCCCGGGCGTCGAGGAGCACGCGACGCCGCTCAAGCGAGTCGACCACGCCGCGACCATCCGCGAGGACGCCCTCGACGCGGCCGGCGGCGAGGCCATCGTGGGTGGCGGCGGGCTGTCCGGCATCCAGATCGCCGGCGAGCTGGCCGCGCTCTCCGACGCCGAGGACCTCGACCTGGGCGTGACGGTCGTCGAGATGGCCGACCGGGTCGCGCCGGGGTTCGACGCGGGGTTCGCCGACGCCGTCCGGAGGGAGCTGGAGGCCCGGGATGTCCGCGTCGAGACCGGGGCGACCGTCGAGTCCGCTGATGCCGACGCCATCCACCTCGCGGACGGGCGCGACCTGAGCCACGACGTCTTCGTCTGGGCGGGCGGCATCCAGGGCCCGGCGGCGACCGACGGCGAGCGGGCCGAGGTCCGCGCGAACCTCCGCGTCGGCGATGGGACGTTCGTCGTCGGCGACGCCGGCCGCGTCGTGGACGAGACGGGCGCAGCTGTCCCCGCCGCGGCGCAGACGGCGCTGCGCGAGGCGAAGGTCGCGGCGGCCAACATCCGGCGGCTCGTCCGCGACGGCAAGGACGGCTTCGAGCCGCGCCTGGAGACCTACCGGTACGAGTCCCCGGGCTGGGTCGTCAGCGTCGGCGACGGCGCCGTCGCGCAGGTCGGGCCCGTCGTGATGAGCGGCGAACCCGCGAAGGCGGCGAAGGCGGTCATCGGTGCCGGCCACCTCGGTTCCGTCGGGGCCATCGGTCGCGCCTCGGACCTCGTCCGTCACGAGCTCGGGTGGCCGTCCGCCGACGACGTGGACCTCCCCGCGCAGTTGCTGCTGGCGAGCCACGCCGGCCAGCTCGCAGCGCTCTCGGACCCGGCCTCGCCCGGCGAGGTCCAGTACCCGCTGGCCCGGACGGCGCTGGCGTTCACCGACGCCTTCGCGCCGGAGACGGTCGACGTGACCCCGTTCACCCGGCTCGCGGACAGGTCGTACCCGGACAGCCCGGCGAGCCACGTCGACGACGCCGTCTCGACGGGTCTGGGGCTGCTGGGGGCGATGGCCGGCGCTGCGAGCGGCGAGGAAAGTGCCGAGGACGACGAGGAGTAGCCGCGCCCGTCAGACGCCCGGGACGCCGGGGATGTCGGTGACGAGGCCGGCGCCGAAGTCGGACAGGATCGCCAGGACGACCAGGACGGTCACGTAGGCGACGAGCGTGATGCCGGCCGCGGTGATCCAGCCGGTCCCGTAGCGCCACTTGATGACCGCGAGGTAGGCGAGGAACACGATGACCGGCCCCAGCACCGGGACGCCCCCGATGAGGTAGCTCGTGACGGCCCACACCAGCGACCCCAGCGCCGCCGTCACGACGGCGTGGCCGTAGTCACGACTTCCTGCCAGCAGGCTCGCACCGACGTAGACCCCGAGCCCCCCGATGAGGAGGCTCACGACGAAGACGATCAGCGAGTTCTCGAGTGGTGGCATCACGAGGCATCTCAGCCGCCCGCGGTGTGAACGTTGTGGCCCGTGAGGAGCCCGCCACGTCCGCCGCCGTGCCGGGCTCGGCCGTCCGGGGGGCGGTGTCAGCCCTCACGGGCGGCCGCGACCAGCCGCTCGACCCGCGCCCGGTCCACGGGCGCGGTCACTTTGCCGGCCTGCTTCAGCGCGGTCCCGACGATAGCGGCGTCGGCCACACCGAGCAGGTCAGCGACCGTCGCCGGCGTCGTCCCGCTCCCGACGACCAGCGGGACCCCGGTCTCGTCCGCGACGGCCGCGACCCGCTCCAGGCGTTCGGTGTCGACCGGTTCGCCCGTCGCCGGCCCGGAGACGACGAGTCCGCCGGCCCCGCCGCGCTCGACGGTCTCGCGGGCGACCTCGTCGAGCGGCCGGTCGCCCAGCGCCGCCGAGTGCTTCACGTCCACGTCCGCGAGGACCCGCACGTCGTCGGCGTCGAGCCGGTCACGCAGCCGCAGGGTCTCGTGGGCAGACCCCTCCACGACGCCCTGGTCGGTCACCCGGGCGCCCGTGTGGACGTTCACCCGCACGAACGACGCGCCTGTCGCGGCCGCGACGGCCACCGCTCCGGAGCCGTCCGAACGGAGCACGTTCACACCCACCGGTACGTCGACGGCCCGGCGGACGGCACCGACGAGCGCCGTCAGTTCCGTGAGCGTGTGCCGTGGCACCTCGCCCGGGTGGAACGGTGCGTCGCCGAAGTTCTCCACGAGGACGGCGTCCATCCCGCCCGCGACCAGGGCCTCGGCGTCCTCCACGGCCCGCTCGCGGAGTGTCGCCCGGTCACCGTCGAACCCCGGCGCGCCCGGGAGCGCCGGGAGGTGGACCATCCCCACGAGTTCGGGGAACCCGTCGGGGCTGCCTTGACTCATGGGTGCCCGGTCGAACGCCGCCCGAATCAAGGTTCGCTCCCGGGGATGGTCGTCTGCCGCTGTCCCGGTGGCGCCTGGGGGTCCCACTGGTCGGACGGACCGATACCGGACAGCCCGACAAACAGACACGATATCTGACGAAAGTACACAATCTATGAAATAATCTATGTTTTAGGAGCTAATTGGGTTGGTACTGATGATATTTGTCCACTCTATTTTCAAGATTCGAAACACTGCACTTCGACGGTCCGCCCTTCCGGGTCACGCGCGAACACCTGGTAGATGCCGTAGGTCTCGTTGAAACGGGGTCCCTCCACGACCGCGTCCCCCAGTCGCTCCGCGTACTCGTCCACGGCGTCCCGGTCCGGAACGACCAGCGTCAGGATACCCTCCGTCTCGGCGGGCGACCGCTCACAGAACCCGAACCGGAAGCCGTCGAAGTCGAGGATGGTGCAGTCGGGCTGCTCGCGCCAGGTCCCGCAGCCCAGGTCGCGGTAGAACGCGACCGTCTCGTCGAATGCCTCGCTCCGGAAGAAGACGATGCCGCCGTGGTCCATGCGTGCCACCACGCGTGGCGAGGCCTTCGGTGTTCGCCCGAGGCGGGTTCGTACGTCCCCGACCACTCACACCAGCCCGAGCGCCCGCAACCCGCCGAGCCAGTCGAAGTCGAAGACGTAGAGGTAGATCTGTGCGAGGCCGGCGAACACCAGGAGCGCGCCGGCAAGACGCGAGACACGGCCGGTCTGTCCGGAGAGGCGACGGAGCAGGCCCGCACGCCCCACCGCCGCCAGGAGCGTCACCCCGACCATCATCACGGCCATCCCGAGCGCGTACGTCCCGAGGACGAGCACGGCGCCTGTCGGCCCGGACGCGAGCGCCACGAGCGCGAGCCCGACGAACACCGGGGCCGTGCAGCCGGCGGCCGCGACGGCGTAGACGACGCCGAACGCGACGTAGCTCCCCGCAGTCCGTCGCCGCTCGGGCAGCAGGACGTGCAGGTCCGGGAGGAGACCGACGAACAGCGCGCCGCCGAGTCCGACCAGCAGCGCGCCGACGACGGGCTCGAGGACCGCGATGTCGCGCAGCGCACGGGCCCCGAGGGCCGCCGCGATGCCCGCGAGGACACCGTAGACGAGGAAGAACCCCAGGCTCGCGAGGAGACCGACCAGGGCCGCACGGCCGAGCTTCCCCGCCCGAGAGCTCGGTGCGTCGTCGCCCGGCCCCCGGCCGAGGTAGAACGCGACGTAGCCAGGCAGGAGCGGGAACGCGCATGGCGCGAAGAAGGTCGCCATCCCGGCAGAGAACGCGAACGCCAGCCGGCCCGTCGAGACGGGCTCCATCAGGCCCCACCCGCGCCGGCCTCGCGGAGCTTCGCCTCGACGGTGTCGGCCGCGGCGAGGCCGACGTGGCGCCACACCTCGGTCCCGTCGGCGTCGAACACCAGCAGCGTCGGCATCCGTGTCACGCCGAACCGCTCGTTCGTGCGGAGTTCCGTGTCCTGCGCGACGGCCCAGGTCCCCTCGTACGCCGTCCAGAAGTCGCGAACGGCGGCCGTGTCGCTCTCGTTCGTGATGGACAGCATATGGACCGCGGGGAGGGCCTCCCGGACGGCCCGGAGTTCTCGCATCTGTGGCTTGCAGGGCGCACACCACGTCGCCCAGAAATCCAGCAGCGCCGGCTCGGCCGGCAGGACCGGCAGCTCCCCGCCCGGGGAGCCGGCCACGGCCAGCGTCTCCAGGGTGGCCCGGTCGCTGCCGGCGTCACCGCCACCGGCGCCGGCCCCACCCGAGTCCGAGACACAGCCGGCGCTCCCCACCGCGACGGTGGTCCCGACTGCGGCCAGGAAGCGGCGCCGTTGCATGGGAGACGGGATGTCGGCACCGTCCTAAACCCCGCCGCGAGTGTGAGCCGGTCACACACGAACCCGCCGCGGTCATACCCGGTTCGGCCCTCCGTCCGTCCATGTCCACACGCCGACGGTACCTCGCCGGCCTCGGGGTCGCAGCGAGCGGTGCGCTCGCCGGCTGCACCTCCGGAAGCAGGTTCGGTCGGGATTCGGACGGTGGCGACGTCGACCAGGGTGGGGGCCAGTCCCCCGGCGGGGACAGAACCACCGTGGCCGGGCGCAGCCTCCCGATCCCGCGGTCGGACCTGCAGCGCGGCGCCGCGACGGACGCCATCCCGGCCATCATCGACCCCGTCTTCGGCGAGGACTGGTCGGGCTACTCGTCCGACCTGTACGGCGAGTCCCGGCTCTCGGCCGACGACACCGTCGTCGGGATCGAGCGTGGCGGCGAGGCGCGGGCCTACCCGTTGAAGGTACTCAACTGGCACGAGATCGTCAACGATGCGTTCGATGGCCCGCTCCTGGTGACGTACTGCCCGCTCTGTGGCAGCGCGGTGACGGCCGTGCGGACGGTGAACGGGGAGGAGACGACCTTCGGCGTCTCGGGGCTGCTCTTCCGGAACGACCTCGTGATGTACGACGAGGCCACCGACAGCCTGTGGAGCCAGATCGCCGCGACGGCGATCAACGGCCCGGCGACCGGCACCACGCTCCAGCTGGTGCCGTCGTCGCTGACGACGTGGGGGGAGTGGCAGGCGTCCCATCCGGATTCGGTCGTGCTTCGGCCACCGCCCGAATCGGGCACGGTCCGCGAGGACGGTGGCGTCCGCAACTACGCGAAGGACCCGTACGCGGGCTACGCGGTCTCCAGTGCTATCGGCATCAGCGGTCGCCGGTTCCAGGACGACCGGCTCCACCCCAAGACGACGGTCGTCGGCGTCACGAACGGGCAGGAGGCGGTCGCCTACCCGCTACCCGCGGTCCAGCGGGCCGGCGTGGTGAACGACACCGTCGGAGACCTCCCGGTGGTGATGGCGGCGACGGAGGCGGGGACGCTGGTGGCGTACTCGCGGCGTGTCGAGGACGAGGCGCTGGTGTTCGGACGCGCCGACGCCGACCACCTCCGCGCCGGCGGCTCCCGCTGGCGACTCACCACCGGCGCGGCCGTCGACGGCCCCCACGAGGGGACGGTGCTGACGCAGGCGAACGACTCCTCGCCGATGTTCTTCTTCGCGTGGAGGGACTTCAACGACGAGACCACCGTCTACGGCGCCGAGGGCGTGGAGACGACGGAGAACTCGTCCGGGAGCTGACCGAGACGCCCACCACGGGGTGGCCCGGCCCGGTGATATCGGGTCGCAGTCTGATACCGCCGGTCGCGGTCCGGTCATCCCGCACCCGGCACCGCATGGCCGCGCAATACCGAGCCACAGGACTTTACTCGGGACCCGTGGACGTGCGGCCATGCGACGTCAGGCAGCGATTGTGGTGGTGGCTGCGCTGGTGCTCCTCTCGGGGTGTTCGCTCCTCGGGGGGCCGACACCGACGGGGACGGACGACCCGACATCGACGGCCACGGCGACGCCGAGGGCGACGGCGTCACCGACACCTGCGCCGTATCCGTCGGGGTACGCGGCCAGCGGCGTGACGAACGCGACGGCCGCCCGCCAGGGCCACGTCGAGGGGCTCCTCTCGGCCGCCAACTTCACGCTGGGGTACAACGCCACCGTTCGCACCGAGAACGGCACCTCCCGCATCACGCTCGTCCAGGCCGTCTCGCCGGCGGAGCCCCGTGCGGTCTCGGACACGCTCATCTCGGCGTCCGGGACCCGCGGGTCGGGCGCCGTCCGGCGGACCCGGTTCTACGCCAACGGCACCCAGTACCTCCGGGTCCAGCGCGGCGGCAACACGACCTACGGAACCATCGACGGGACCGTCCCGCCGGCCACGTTCGTCGGCCGCCAGTACGTCGACGCGGCGCTGACCAACGTCACCTACGACCGTGCCTCGCGGGTCGAGCGGTCGGGCGGGGCGTTCTTCCGGTTCACCGCGGACGACATCGAGGACCCGGGGGCGCTGCTCTCCTCGCGGGTCGCACCGGAGAACGTCACTGGCGGGAACGTGACGCTGGTCGTGAACGGTGACGGGGTCGTCCAGTCCGTGCGGTACCGGGCGACGGTCCAGCGGGACGGCCGGCCGGTCCGCTACGGCGTGGCCTTCGCCATCGCCGGCATCGACCGGACCCCCGTCCAGCGGCCGGAGTGGGCCCGGGAGGGATAGTGGCCGCGCTCGTCGTCCTGAACGCTCCTGCAGCCGGTCCACGGGGAATCGGCCGAAAGCAATAGGGACCCCCCGTCCATGGTCGGCGACGTATGAGACGCGCGCTGCCTGTGCTACTCCTCGCGGCACTCGTGCTGACAGCCGGCTGCTCGTTCCTCGGTGGTGGTGGGACCCCGACGGGAGCCGACACGCCGACCCCGACCGCGTCACCGACGACGACGGACTCCCCCACACCGACGGCCACGCCGACCCCGGATACCTCGCAGTCCTTCCCCGCGGGGTACGGCGAGTCGGGTGTCACCGACGCCGAGACGGCGCTCTCGAACCACGTCGACGGGCTGGCCGGTCACCAGTCGTTCATCGTCGAGATCAACGGCAGCGTCGCCGCCTCGAACGGCACGCGCGCGCTGCGCCAGCTCCAGTCGGTCGACATCGCCGACGACCGGGCACTCATCGCCGTCAACGGGACGAGCGGCGTGGAGCGGACCTCCTACTTCGGCGACGGCAAGCGCTACGTCCGCCTCGACCCGCCGGGCGAGAACAACACCCGCTACAACGTCACCAACGCCACGCTCGAACCCCGTGGCTTCACCGGAAGCGGGTTCCTCGCCCCGGTCCTCACGAACGCCAGCTACGGCGAGGCGAACGTCACGGAGACGGCCAACGGCACCTTCTACAGCTACACCGCGACGTCGGTCGACCGGTCGGCGTTCCGGGCGCTGCTCGGCCCGTCGGTGGACCCGGAGAACGTGACCCGGTTCGACGCCGGCATCGTCGTCGACGAGGAGGGCATCGTCCGGCGGATGGGCTACCAGGCGGTCGTCGACCGCGGTGACGAGCAGGTGGTCGTGCGTATCGACCTGCGGACGTACGCCATCGACGAGGTCGACATCTCGCCGCCGCCGTGGCTCGACGAGGCACGGCAGACGGACTCGTCGTAGCCCCAACCCTCACGTCCGCCGACTACGTGCTCTCGACGAGGTTGTTGAAGCGGTTGACGTCCTCGTCCGTCCCGGCGACGAAGAGGTCGTCGCCCGGCTCGACGACGAACTCCGGACCGATGTCCGAGTGGAACTCCGCGCCGCGCTCGACCGCGATGACGGTCACACCCGTCCGGGCGCGGACGTCCGCCTCCCCCAGCGACCTGCCCGCGAGGTCGCCGCAGTCGACGCGGACGATCTCGACCTGCTGGTCGAAGGAGATGATGTCCTCCTCGAGGATGGTCGAGGCGAGCATCCGGCCCGCGACGGTGGCGACCGCGAGCACGTAGTCGGCGCCGGCCTGGTACAGCTTCCGCACCGACCCGGTCGCGTCGGCCCGGGCGATGATCTCCACGTCCGGGTACAGCTCACGGACGACCAGCGTGGCGAACACCGCCGTCGTGTCGCTGGAGACCGTGAGGATGACCGTGCCGGCGTTGCCGGCGTCGGCGGCCTCGAACGTCTCGGCCTCGGTCACGTCCCCGACGATATCGACGCCCGGCTTGTCCAGACGGTCGACGACCGTCACGGGGACATCGGCGTCGAGGCCGTCCAGGACGGTCGTTCCGACCTCGTCGAAGCCCGCCAGGACCACCCGGGAGCCGGCCGTCCCGAGGCCCCGGGCCTCCGACAGCGTGAGGCTCTTCAGGCGCTCGAGGGTCTCCTCGCGGCCGGCCGCGACGAGGATGGTCTGGCCGTCGATGCGGGCGTCCGGCGGCGGCGGCGAGACGAACTCGCCGCGGAACCACGCCCCGATGATGTTGGCGCCGGTCCGCTCGCGGATGGCGCTCTCGGCGACCGTGACGCCCGCGAGTTCGGAGCCGCTCTGCACCGGTAGCTCGACGATGTCGAAGTCCGCGCCCTCGTCGAGCTGGACGGAGCCGTCCAGCTCCGGTCGGACGCCGGCCGATACCTTCCGCGCGATGGACTCGCCGATGAGATGCCGGGGCGAGAACACGTCGTCCGCGCCCGCGTAGCGGTGGTAGTCGGCGAGGTCGTGGTCCTCGACGAACGTGACGACCTGCGGCCGCCGGGACGCGTCGGCACGTGCGGGCTGGCCGTCCTCGGGGCCGTGGTCGTGACCGTCGAGGTCGCCGGCCGCCAGCGCGATGGAGGCGTTCGCCTCGTCGCCCACGTCCGCGACGACGGCGTGGGCCTCATCGGCGTTTGCGGCCCGGAGCGTCTGCGTCAGCTTCGGGTCGCCGTGGATGACCGGCACGTCCGTCTCGGTGTACAGCTCGTTGGCCGCGGCCCGGTCGGGCTCGATGACGACGTACGCGCGGTCCCGGGCGTCGAGCTCGTCGATGAGGGCCTCGCCGCGCGAGGAGAACCCCGCCAGCACCACGTGGTCGGAGATGTCGGTGACGGCGGTCGGTGCGGTCTGCGAGAGGCGCTCTTCGACCCAGGGGGCCAGGAAGACGGGGAGCGCGAGGAAGATGAGCGAGACGCCGGTGAGCTGCATCGAGATGACGAGCAGCTGGACCGGCGTCGTCGTCCAGAGCCGGGCGTCCTCGCCGTAGCCGGTCGTGGTGAACGACTCGACGACCGTCAGCATCGCCTTGGTGAACGAGACGGTCCGGCCCTCGAAGAACGAGAGCGCCGCCTGGTAGACCACCGCGTAGAGCACGGCGATGGCGACCAGCGCCGCCAGGTAGAGGACGATGCGGCGGCGATGGCGCTCGGCGTTCGAGTCCCCCCGGTCGCCGTAGGCGAACATGGCCAGGTCCCGCGGGTCCATATCCGACCGAACTCCGGGCGGCCGGATAACGATGTTCGTTCCCGGGCCGGGTGCGGGGCGCTCCGCTCCGGCCCCCCGCCGCATCCGGCGCCGGGGACGGCGGGTTGATGTCGTTCCCGCCACTCCGTTCGACCGTGACACGTCGGACCGAGACCCGCCTCGAACGGACCCCGGACGGCCGCCGGCTCGTGGTGGCGCGCCCGATGCGTGCCTCGCGTGACGCCGTCTGGCGAGCCTTCCGGGACACCCGCCGGTGGCCGGACTGGGGCCCCTCGGTCCGCGCGGTCGACTGCCGGGACCGCTACGTGCGCGCCGGATCAACCGGCCACGTCACGACGGTCGGCGGCCTCAGGGTCCCGTTCGCGGTCACGACCTGCACGGATGGCCGGTGGACCTGGGACGTGGCCGGACTGCCGGCGACCGGGCACCGCGTCACCGGGACCGACCCGGCCGTGGCGGCGTTCGAGGTCCCGCTCGTGGCCGCGCCCTACGCCACCGTCTGCCGCCGGGCACTCCCGCGCCTCGACCGGGTCGCGCTGGCGGACGCGAGGGCGGATTGATGAGTCGTGGGGATCAGGATTATCGCTTAATTGTCCAATTACGATAGATGTGTCGAATATAGTATGCGAAAGGTCGGAGTCCTATAGAAAGTTAGAATATTACTCGAAAACAAGCGATTCAGGTCGCAGGGAGGGGTCTGCAGGAGCCGCGGCTGGCTGGTCGTCGTTCGGGACTGGTTATCGGGGGGAGGAAGCGGAGGTCACGGAGAAGTCGTCGGCGCGATAGAGGTCCTCGCCGAGGCCGGAGCCGTCGCAGTCGTCGTTCGGGCATCGATAGTGCCAGCCGTCCCGTGTGGCTCGCCGCTCGGATACCTTCTCGCCGCACTCCTGGCAGACCAGCTGCGAGGCGGCATCGCATGTGTCCTTGTGGAGCTCGAGTTCGAGTTCCGTGCTGAAGGTCCGCTTGCAGTTCCTGCAGACGTGCGTCATGGGAGAACCTCCAGATGCCTCCGTAATATGTGTGGTGCTTTCCATGTCCGGGGTTCAAGTACGCCAGGCGTCCGACGAAGCGGCGTGGATGTCCGTGTTACGGTGTGTCAACGGGTTCTGGGCTCCGTCGGCACGACCGAGTGGGGGACGGAATCGGGCTCCCTCGCACGGTTCTCACGGGATATAATCAACTGTCCGACAGGATATCAGTCGGGGCGCTCGAGGGTCAGCCGGTCGCGCGTGGTGCAGTAGCCGTCGGCCGCGAGCCGGCCGAGGGCGTCGAACTTCTCGGTGTTCATCTTCCCCTCGGTGAGGAGTGCCTCGTCGGCGTGGAAGCGAACGACCCGACCGAGCGTCGCAGTGTTCGAGCCCAGCTCCAGCGTCTCGTGGAGTCGACACTCGAACGAGACCGGCGCCTCGGCGACGCGCGGGGCGTCCACCTCGCTCGACGGGGTGGCCGTCACGCCACCGAGGTCGAACTCGTCCTCGTCGGTCGTCGCCGCCGTCGCCACCATCGCCTCCGCGAGGTCCATCGACACGAGGTTGACGACGAACGAGCCCGTCTCCCGCGCGTTCCGGAGCGTGTCCTTCTGGCTGCCGTCGCGCTGTTTCCCCGGCGCGAACGCGAGGATCGGGGGGGCGACGCACATCACGTTGAAGAAGGAGTACGGGGCGAGGTTCCGTCCGGCCGGGCCGTCGGTGGACACCCACGCGATGGGTCGCGGGACGACGGCGCCGCTCAGCCAGCGGTACATCGACTCCGTCTCGGGATCGAATTCCATGCACTCGGCAGGGGTGACGGGCGGAAAACGCTGCGGGTCGGTCGCCGCGCGGGCCCCGTTCAGACGAGACCCAGGTCGACCGCGTACGGCCACGGGAGCGACGCCAGGCCGAGGAAGGCGAGGGCCGCACCGGCCAGCGAGACGTTCTTCAGGAACTGGGTCATCTCGGTCTGCTGTTGCTGGGGGTCCTCGACGCTCCAGAAGTCGTGCATCAGGACGGCGGACGCGAGCAGGAACAGCGCCAGTGCGCCGGCACCGAGTACGACGAACGCGCCCGTGATGATGGCGAGGCCGCCGAGGACCAGCATCACGCCCGTCGCGACGACCGAGAGCTTCGGCGCGGGCGCGCCCTGCATCTCGGCGTACCCGGCCATGTCCTCGACGTTCGTGAAGTGGTTGAGTCCCATGAACGCCAGGACGCCACCGAACAGGAGCCGCGCGAGGAGGAAGACCTCCCCGGAGCCGGGCGATCCGAACAGGGGCGGCCCGGCCTGCAGGAGGAGGCCGGTCATCGGTGGCCCCCCGTCGATTCCGGTTCCAATACGTTACCAACTTCCGGTTCGCGTGCAGCTTCCATTGCGTTACCACGTTGACCGGACGGATACTTATCTCCTCGCTGACATCGGTGTGACCGGGTAACGGGCACTGCTCCCGGGTTACGAATGCGTTACCGGACGCGGGCCGACGGGAATGGGGGCCCGCACCGGTGGTCTCCGGGCGGGCCGGTAGTCGGGCTGGACGCGGGAGACAGGAAGGGGGTTGCTCGACGGGCGGGCCGGTTCAGCCCCAGTGGTCGGGGTAGGCCTCGGCCAGCACCTCGGGTCGTTCGAGCAGGCGCTCCCGCACGGGTTCGACGACCTCGTCGATGTAGTGGGCGACGGCCGGTTTGAGGTCGGCCGGGTGGAGTTCGCCGGAGACGAAGTCGGCCTCCAGGTCGTCGTAGGAGCCGTACTCCAGGTCGCCGCCGTACTCCTCGGGGCGCTCGACGACCAGGTCCTCGCCGCGCACGCCGAGGACGGGGAAGACGAGCCGGTGGAGGTACTCGAGGACGCCGTTGTCCTCGACCTCACCTGCCGGGCAGTAGGCGGCCTGGACCTTCTCCTCGATGGCCTCGCGGTCGTCGGTGAGGAAGATGCCCGAGGAGCGGTCGCTGCTGGAGATCTTGTCGGCCTCGCCCTCGTCGTCCGAGCGGGTCAGTCCCGAGAGGAGCGGGGCGAACACGCAGCGGGGCTTGCTGAAGCCGTGCTGGGGGAGGACCTCGCGTGCGAGCATGTAGATGCCGCGCTGGTCGATGCCGCCGTAGGCGATGTCGGCCTCCAGGGCGGCCACGTCCAGGCTCTGCATCAGCGTGTAGACCAGCCCCCCGAGCTTGGGGTTGTCGGACTGCCGGACGACCTCGCTGCCCGCGCGCTGGGCGCGCGAGATGGTCGTGTTCGCGAGCATCCGGTAGAGCTCCAGCGTGTACGGCTCCTCGAGCTGGTAGTCCGTGCCCCGCGTGAAGGTGATGGCGTCGGGGTCGGCGCCGGCCGACTCGACCATCCCCTCGATGGCGAGGCGGTAGTAGGTGGAGCGGGCGTCGAGCAGTTCGAACGGGGACTTCTCGTCGTCGAGGTGGGCGTGCAGGTCCGCGATGAGGACCGTCACGTCCAGCCCGGCCTCGATGAAGTCCGCGAGCTTGCGCATCGTCGTGAAGTGCCCGATGTGCATCTCCCCGGTCGGCGCGTAGCCGATGTACGCCGTCGGTTCGTCCTGCTCCTCGAAGAGGTCGTGCAGCTCCTCCTCGGTCACCACCTCCTCGGTGTGGCGGGCCACCAGTTCGGCGCGTTCGGCCGTGTCCATACGCCACGGTCCGGGGGGCGGCGATTAAATGGTTCGAAGGCCCGGCAGAGGTTCGCTCCCGGTTGGAGCGTTCCAGTAACCGTAAGACCAAGCGGTTGCTCCTTCCGGTATGGACGACGGGACCGCCACGGATGCCCCGGTCGCCCCCGCAGACCCGCCCGCGGGGAGCGCGGCCGGGACCGTCCGCGCGTACTACGAGACGCTCCGCGACGGCGAGCCCCTCTACCCGTACTTCGCCGACTCGCCCGCGACCGTGAAGTTCGGCGTCGGCGAGCGCCTGACCGGGTACGAGGCCGTCGTGGCCGGGCTCCGCGAGCAGACCCGCACCACGGACGACTGGCAGGTCGACTCCGAGTGCCTCGTCGTCGAGGGCCAGGACTGCCACGCCTGGTTCTCGGACGACGTGTTCATGGCGTGGACCGACACGGAGCAGCGTGTCCGCCACGAGTTCGACACGCGCTGGTCCGGGACGATGGAGCGGAACACGGATACGGGCGACTCGGACGGGACGGACGCCCCGGCGTGGCTGTTCACCGGGATGCACGTCAGCACGAGCGTGGAGGGTCGGTAGTGGTCGGTCCCGTCTCCGACGAGGAGCGCTCGGACGCCGCGTTCAAGATCAAGGTCGCCATCGTCGCCTTCGTCGGCCTGTCGGCGGGCCTCATCACGCTCCAGGGCGACGGTCCGCTCTGGATGAGCGGGCTCGCCGTCCTCGCGGGTGTGCTCACGGGCCTGCTGCTCGTCTACATCGTCTTCCCCGGCGATGGCTCGGTCCGGTCCAGCCGGGACCGACGCTAGCCGGTCGCGGGGGCGGACGGGGGTCCGCGTCCCCCGGTGACATCGGTGTCAGCGCGCATTGAAGTCGCTCAGTCGCGTATCGACGGGCAATGGCAGACACCACCCCGACACCGGGCATCCACCACGTGACCTGCATCGCCGGCGACCCGCAGCGCAACCTCGACTTCTGGGTCGAGACCCTCGGTCTCCGGCTGGTGAAGCGCTCCATCAACCAGGACGACCCCGGGACGTACCACTTCTTCTTCGCCGACGCGGAGGGGACCCCGGGCACGAGCATGACGTTCTTCCCCTGGGAGGGGATGGGCCGCGGCAAGGTCGGCTCCGGGCAGGTCTCCCGGACGGCGTTCCGCGTCCCCGAGGGCAGCCTCGACTACTGGGAGGAACGCTTCGACGAGTACGGCGTCGCGTACGACGAGCGGGTGGAACGGTTCGGTGAGACGGTCCTTCCCTTCGAGGACCCGGACGGCCTCCCCGTCGAACTCGTCGCGGTCGAGATCCCCGAGGACGACCCGACGGTCCCGTGGACCGAGTGGGTCCCGGCCGAGCACGCAATCCGGGGGTTCCACTCGGTGACGCTGTGGCTGGCCGACCCGGAGCCGACGGTCGAGGTGCTGGAGACGATGGGGCTGGAGCGCGTGGCAACCGAGCAGGCCCAGGGTGACACGCCGGGCGACGAGCGGATCCGCTTCGCCGCGAGCGGCCCCGTCGGGACGTACGTCGACGTCCTCCCGACGGTCCAGAGCGGCCGGCAGGGCCACGGCACCGTCCACCACGTCGCGTTCCAGACGCCGACCGACGCCGACCAGCAGGCGATGCGCAAGGCCGTCCGGACGCTGGGACAGCGGCCGACCCGCCCCATCGACCGTCACTGGTTCCGGTCGGTCTACTTCCGCGAACCGGGTGGGGTGCTGTTCGAACTCGCGACGAAGGAGCCGGGGTACACCGCCGACGAACCGCTCGAGGACCTGGGGGGACGGCTCGTGCTCCCGGGAGAGTTCGAGGACCGGCGCGAGGAGATCGAGGCCGGCCTGACCGACATCCGGGTTCCGCGGGCGGAGCCCGCCGAGGCGGACGACTGAGCGCGGTCGGGCGGTCCCTCCGGAGCCGACCATCCGGGTCGTGAACGGACCGGGGTACTCTTCTGGCGTGCCACCCAGAGCCGTGCGTAGATGGCACGAGCAAGCGTAGTCGGCGCCGGCATGACCAAGTTCGGCGTCCACGACACGCCGTTGCAGGAACTGTTCGGCGAGGCGGCCTTCGAGGCGTTCGACGACGCCGGGGTCGGCCCTGACGAGGTCGAGGCGCTCTACTTCGGGAACGCGATGGGGGGCCAGACGGAGAACGTCACGCACCTGGGACCGCAGTGTGCGAGCCACGTGGGGCTGGCGGGCAAGCCCGTCCAGCGGTTCGAGGACGCGTGCGCCACCTCCGCGAACGCGTTCAAGAACGCCGTCGAGGCGGTCGAATCGGGTCGGCACGACGTGGTGCTGGCGGGTGGCGTCGAGCGATGTACGCCGGAGACCGGCAAGGACACCGACGAGATGACGCGTATCTTCGCGTCGGCCTCGCACCGCCAGTACGAACAGCCCACGGGCCTGACGTTCCCCGGCGTGTTCGCGCTCCTGACGAAGCGACATATGCACGAGCACGGGACGACCGAGGAGCAGCTCGCCCACGTCGCGGTCAAGAACCACGGCCACGGGTCGCTCAACCCGAAGGCTCACTTCGGGAAGGAGACGACCGTCGAGGAGGCCCTCGACGGCCCCATCGTCGCGGACCCGTTCCGGCTGATGGACTGCTGTCCGTTCTCGGACGGCGCGAGCGCGGTCGTCGTCGTCAGCGACGACCTCGCGGACTCGTTCGATCGGCCCGTCGACGTGACCGGCGTCGGCCACGCCACGGACATCGTCCCGCTGGCTGACAAGGAGACGCCCCACGTCACGAAGGCGGCGCGCGACGCGGCCTCGGAAGCGTACGAGCAGGCGGGCGTCTCGGCCGACGACGTTGACTTCGCGGAGGTCCACGACTGCTTCACGGGTGCCGAGGTGCTCGCGAGCGAGGCGGTCGGCCTCGTCGAGGACGGCCAGGGCGGCGTCGCCGCGGCCGAGGGTCGCACCCGGCGCGACGGCGACATCCCCATCAACGCCTCGGGCGGCCTGAAGGCGAAGGGCCACCCCATCGGGGCGACCGGGGTCGCCCAGATCGTCGAGCTGGCCGAGCAGGTCCGCGGCGAGGCCGGCGAGCACCAGCTCGACGGCGTCTCCCGTGGCGTGGCGCACAACCTCGGCGGCGACGCCGCGACGACCGTCGTCTCGGTCATGGAGGCCCGGGCATGAGCGCACAGGACACCGAGGACGTCGAACGCCCGGCGACGCTGGGCTACCACGACTGGGCCGCGGCCGTCCGCGAGGGGCGGCTCCTGGGCCAGGCGTGCGAGGAGTGCGGCCACGTGAGCGGCGTCCCGAGCGGCGCCTGCCAGGAGTGCGGTGCCCGCGACCTGACGACCGTCGAACTCCCGACCGAGGGGACCGTCTACTCGGAGACGACCATCAACGTCCCGCCGGAGCAGTTCGAGGAGCGCGGCTACCAGGTGGCGGTCGTCGACCTGGGTGACGCACGGGGGATGGTCCGCATCGAGGGCGACCACGTCGACATCGGTGACGAGGTGGCGCTCTCGGGGGTCATCGACACGGACGACGACCACCCGGCGCCGACCTTCGAGCCCGCCGAGTAGGCCATCGGGGGCGGCTCACTCCGGCCGCTCGACGGCGACCGATCCGGAGAGCTCGCGTCCGGCGGCGGGCGCGAGCGTGAGGTCCTCCTCGTCGAACCGAAGCTTCACCTCCCGCCGGAAGTCGGAGCGGATGTCGGCCACTTCCACACGGGCCGGTTCGTCGACCCACAGCTCGGCCCGGACGGTGATGCTGTCCGGGCCGAGGTCGACGATGCGAGCGTTCGGCGCGGGCTCCTCGACCACGCGGTCGAAGTTGGCGGCGATCTGCTGGAGCTCCATCAGCGCGTGCTCCGTGTCCTCCGCGTACGAGACGAACGCCCGCTCGGTGATGCGGTAGTTGTCGCGACCGAACGGCCGGGTGAGCGCGTTCGTCGTCAACTCCGTGTTCGGGACGGTGATGGTCTCGTTGTCGGGTGTCCGGATGCGGGTGACTCGGAAGTCGACGGCCTCGACGACACCCTCGCCGCCCGACCAGGAGATGAAGTCCCCGACGTTGAAGTCGGGGTCCGCGACCAGGAAGAAGCCGCTGATGAGCGAGCCGAACACCTCCTGGCCGGCGACGCTGAAGGCGAACGCCAGCGCGCCGATGATGATGGCCGAGTCGGTCCCCAGCAGGAACCGGAGCTGCCCGGCCGCCACCAGCCCTGCCAGGAGTGCGATGCCGATCAGCAGCACCTGCACGTAGGTCTCGGTGGCCGTGACGAGCGTGGGGTTGTTCCGGTTACGTCCTCGGACCACCCGGAGGACGAACGGGACGACGAGCAGGCGGCCGAGCGCGTAGACGAGCGCCACGGCGACGAGGAACGCGAGGAGTTCCGAGAGGAACTGGCTGTACGGCGCGAGGGGGTCCGGGAACCCGCCCGGGGGCTGGAGCTGCGCGAACATGGCCGGGCGCACTCGCGGCGTCGTGAAAACGTGGCTGGTCTGACCGGGGCCGGCACCCCCGACGATGCCCGCTCCAAGAGGGTTCGACGGGCCGACCGGTGCCGGACCGGTTTTGGTCCCACGCGGCGTGGGCAGGGCCATGGCCCGCGAGGTCGAGCACGACGCCGACGGTCCGTACGTCCTCACGACCGGGGACATCGACCCGGACCACGGTGACATCGCCGTCTGCCGGTGTGGACTCTCCCCGGAGTTCCCGTTCTGCGACGGCTCGCATCGCGCGACGCTGGACGAGGACCCCGATACCGTCTACCGGTATCCCGAGGGCCCCGGTGGCGAACGCCGGATCATCACCGGCACCGGGGACCGGGACGGCGGCGACGGGACCGACTGGGCGACGACCGAGGGGGAGGTCGTGGCCATCCACGAGGAACGCGGGCCCCGCATCGTCGACACGGAGGAACTCGCGGACGCGGGGGGCCGGCTGGAACTCGCGCTGTCGGACCTGGCGACCGAGGTGGTCGACGACACGGGTCAGGACGGGTGCAGGACGGACGACGAGTGCGGGACGGACGACGGGTGACCGAGGGGCGGCGGCTGACCGGGAGCGAGCCGTGACGCCACGTGGGGGGCCCTACTCCGCGTCGGCGGGCGTGTCGAAGTCGTGGAAGTGCTCGCCCTTCTCCTTCGAGAGGATGTTGAGTGCGGCGGCGGCGCCGTCGCCGGCCGAGATGATCGCCTGCCACTCCTCCTCGCGGACCATCGCCCCCGTGGCGTACACGTCCGCGTGGCTCGTCTCCATCGTCACGTCCACGTCGACCACGTCGCCGTCGAAGTCGAGCCCGAGGTCCTCGGCGAGGCCGCGCTTCGTCCCGGTCGCCAGCACCACGTAGTCGACGTCGTGGTCGCCGTCCTCGGTCGAGAGCGTGAACCCGTCGTCGGTCGCCTCGACACCGGTGACCTCCGTCCCCTGGTGCCGCTCGACGCCGAACCCGTCGACCTGGTCCCGGGCCGACTCCAGGAACTCGGTCCCGTCCTCGGACTCGATGCCGAGGTAGTTGAACAGGTGGGCCTTGTGCAGCCAGGTCCCGTCCGTGTCAAAGACGTGCGTCTCGAGTCCGTTCTTGGCCGTGAATAGTGCAGCACTCAGGCCGGCGGCACCGCCGCCGACGATTCCTACGGTCGTCATCGGACCCGGATACGACCCTGACGCTGAAAAATCCACGCCGCGGAAGGGACCCAACTCACGAGTATAGTCGGATAAGGTATGGTTCTTGTAGGATGTTGTCGAGATTATCTGGTAACTACCCATCTCAGACACGAAGCCACGCCGTTACCGCATCACTCCCGTACCGCCACCAGCCGGAGTCGGCGGTAGTCCAGCGTCCACGCCTCGCCGTCGAACCGCTCGTCCCGGAGTCGGTCGGCGGTGGCCGCCGCGACCGTCTCGCGGTCCGGCAGGTCCCCGAACAGCGGGTCGCCGAACTGGGCGAGCCACGACGAGAGCCCGTCCGCGCCGTCCAGCTCGGTCGGCCGGTCGAACAGCGACGCACGGTGGACCTCGAACCCGGCCCGCTCCAGACGGGGCGTGTACTCGCCGACCGACGGGAAGTACCAGGGGTCGACGGGGTCGTGGCCGTGCTCGCGCCGGGCCAGGTTGGCGGCCCGGACGACGCCCGCGACGTTGCCCGTGCCGCCGAGCTCGGCGACGAACCGCCCGCCCGGGCGGAGCGCGCGGGCGACCGCTGCGAGGGTACGGTCCTGGTCGGACGCCGGGACCCAGTGCAGGGCCGCGTTCGAGAGCGCGCCGTCGGCCCCGGTCACCGGGAGCGAGCGGAGGTCCCCGCGGACGAACCGCGGGTCGTCGTGGCGGGCACGTGCCCGGGCCACCATCGACGCCGAGCGGTCCACGCCGACAGCCCGGCCCCCGGCGCCGACCCGCTCGGCCAGCGTCGCGGTCAGGTCGCCCGTGCCACAGCCGAGGTCGAGGACGCGCTCCCCGGGTGCGGGGTCCAGCAGGTCGACGAGCGGCGTCCCGTATGCCGCCACGAACGATTGATCGCTGTCGTACCGGCCGGCGTCCCAGTCGCTGGTCACGTGGGCGACGAGGGCCGGCGCCAGGTTGAGCCTGCCGGCTGCGTGTGGAGGACTCTCTGAGTCAGGCCGTGCCGCGGGCGTGGGCGTCCGCGACGAGTTTGTACAGCAGCCCGATGGTCCCGCCGTAGACGAGGACGGTCCCGACGGCGAGGAACAGGACCCGGAGGATGTCGGCCAGCAGGAACAGGTTGCTCCCGCGGCCGAACCGGAACGCCTGGACCCCGAGACCGAGACAGAGCGTGCCGACGATGACGACGGCGTAGAGGAGGGCCATCTCGCGACTGACGACGTACCGCAGCGCCTCTCGGGCGGTGACGACTGCCATGCGCCACCTGCCGCGGCCGAGGTGTTAAATGCACGCACAGCTCCGTGGGAGTTACGCCAGGTGGGTGTGGGAACCGGACACGCGAACACTTATTCGGGAGCCGACCGCCGTCCGGCAGTATGGTATCCGATCTCGGGGGAGCGGTCGCCTCGGTTCTCGCGCTCGCCCTGCTGGTCTCCGCGGCGGTCGGTGGCGGCTCGTTCGTCACGCTGTCGGCCCCGGCGTCGGGCGAGGCGTGGGGGTCCTCCTACGGCGCGAACGGCGGCTCGCTCGCCTCGTCGGCCGCCGACCTCGGCGGCCCGCGGCAGGTGGAGAACCCGTACGGCGAGGCGACGGTCCGGTTCGACTCGGACGGCGTCCCGCACATCTCGGCCTCGAACGAGCGGGCGCTCGCGTTCGCGGTGGGCTACGTGCAGGCGCGCGACCGACTGTTCCAGATGGACCTCCAGCGCCGGCTGATGGAGGGGAACCTCTCGGCGGCGTTCGGCGCTCGGGCGGTCGAGTCCGACCGGTTCCACCGCCAGATGGGCTTCGACGCAGCCGCGAACGCCTCCTGGCGGCGCATCCAGGACACCGAGACCGGCGAGGGCGTCCGGGCCTACACCGCCGGCGTCAACCGCTACATCGATACCCGGGAGCCGTCGTTCGAGTTCCGGGCGAACGGCTACGAGCCCACGCGCTGGACCCCACAGGACACCCTCATCGTCGGGAAGCTCATCGCCTGGCAGCTCACCGGCGACTTCCGTGACCTGGAGGGGCGCAGCATCCGCCGGGCGTTCCCCGACCGTCGCGAGGCGGTCGCCGAGCTGTACCCGGACCAGCTCGCCCACGACGACGCCATCGTCGACGGATCGGTGGGCGGCCAGCGCAACGACCTCGGCGAGCCGCGTCCGGACCTCGTCGAGGGCGTCGACACGGGTGGGATGCAGGGGCTCTACGAGGAGCTCCGGCCGTACCAGTCCTCGCCGGGACTGGGGTCGAACTCCTGGGTCGTCGGCGGGCAGTACACCGAGGACGGGAGTCCCATCGTCGCCAACGACCCGCACCTCGGGCTGAACGTCCCGCCCGTCTGGTACGAACAGCACCTCCGCGTGCGTGGCGAGGGCGGCGCGGACGCGATGGACGTTCGCGGCGTGGCGTTCCCCGGCGTCCCGACGGTCGTCATCGGGGCCAACGACGACATCGCGTGGGGCTTCACCAACGTCGGGGCCGACCAGGTCGACCTCTACCGCTACGAGCGCCCCTCCCCGACCACGTACCGCTACCAGGGCGAGGTCCGCGAGTTCGAGACCCACAACGAGACCATCCCCGTCATGGACGGGCGCGACCGGACCGTGCGCATCCGCCGGACGGTCCACGGGCCCTTCCTCACCAGACAGACGGCCGGAGGCGAGGTCGGTGTGGCCGTCTCGTGGGTCGGGCTCGGTGACACCCGGGAGTCCCAGGCCATCTTCCGCCTGAACAAGGCCGAGAGCCTCGACGAGGTCCGGGAGGTGATGCGGCGGTTCGACTCGCCGACCCAGAACTTCGTCGCGGCCGACATCCGTGACGGCGGGACGTACTTCCGCATCACCGGGCGCTACCCGGTCCGGACCGTGAACGGGCGGAGCGTCGAGGGCGACCGGGTCTTCAACGGCACCGCTGCGCGGATGGAGTGGCCCGGCTTCGAGCCGTACGGCCGGACGAACTGGACGGCGTTCCACGATTACGACGAGGTGCCGGAGGTGCGGAACCCGGGCTACCTCGCGACCGCGAACCAGCGGACCATGGACGACCCGCCGTTCTACATCGCCCACAGCCCGCGCTACGCGGACCCGTACCGCGGCGAGCGCATCTACGAACTGCTGGAGCAGCGCGCCGAATCCGACCGGCCCATCACGCCGGCGTACATGCGGCGGGTCCAGCAGGACGTCCGCAGCGAGGCCGCCGAGGACTTCGTGCCCATCATCCAGGACTCCACCGGACGGATGGACGCCAGCACCCGCGCCGCAGCCGATGAATTCGACGGCTGGGACTACAACATGACCGCGGACTCGCGCCCGGCGCTGCTGTACGCGCTCTGGCTCGACCACTACCGGAACGCCACCTTCGGTGACGAGTTCCGCTCGCGTGGGCTCGACGAGTCGTACTTCCCGAAGGACTACACGCTGAGCCAGCTCCCGCCTAGCTCGCGCTGGTTCGACGACGTCCGAACGGACCGGCGCGAGCGTCGTGCCGACATCGCCGCCCGGGCGCTCCGGCAGGCCGTCGCCGAGGCCGAGCGCGAGGGCTGGGAGACCTACGGCGACTACAACCGACTCGACCAGGACCACCCGTTCCCGCTCGCGTTCCTGGACTACCCCGAACGCGAGATGGACGGTTCGCCGTACACGGTCAACAACTTCCGCTCGCAGCGGTCGACGCAGGCGGGCTCCTCGTGGCGGATGGTCGTCACCGAGGGCGAGTCGTTCGGAATCATCCCCGGCGGCCAGTCGGCCAACCCGTTCTCACCGCACTACCACAGCCAGCTGGACGAGTGGGCGACGGGCGGGTACAAGCCGATGCCGCGCGAGCCCTCGGGCGACCGGGAGCTCGTCTTCGTCCGGGGCGACGGCGCCGACCAGGGAGGTGATGGCTCGTGAGCTACCTGACGCCCGCGGCGCTGACGGACCTCCGGCGGCGCCGAGAGGACGAACTCGCGCTGGGCGCGTTCACGCTGGGGCTCGTGGCGGTGCTGGTCGCGACGCTCGTCCCCGCCGTCCCGCCCGGAGCCGGCCTCGTCGTCGGCGGTCTGCTCGCCGGCCTCGCCGCTGACTCGCTCTGGCGGGCGCTCCAGTTCGGCTGCTACTTCGGTGGCCTCGTCCTCGTCGTCTGGGGGGTCGCACTCGTCCTGTTCGGCGTCCTCGGCGCGGTCGCGGCCGCGACACCCCTGTCGCTGCTGGCGCTCGTGCTGGGATTCGCACTCCCGGCGCTGGCGGCCGTCGCGGTTCGTGGGCTGGTCTGAGACCGGGGGTGGACCACGCGAACCTTCTTCCCAGTCGCTGTCGGAGACTCGGCGATGACAGACGTCGACGGCGGATACGCGGCTGTGGGGGCAGCACTCGGCATCCTGTTCGGCCTCCTCCTGGGCGGGCCCGTCGGCGTCGTCCTCGGAGCGCTCCTCGGTGGGCTTATCGGGTGGTACGTCGAGCGGGAAGCCAGGTAGTCGGGCGGCCCCAGCGCGGGACGGGCGCTTCCCGCCACGTCGGCGGCCCCTGCCGGAACCATCAGCTTCCTCCCACGTCGAGTCGAGGGCTCCGTATGAACTTCGAGGGTGTCGTCCTCGACCTCGACGGAACGGTCTACCGCGGCGGCGAACCGACACCGGGCGCGCCGGAGGTCATCGGTCGGCTCCGCGAGCGGGGCTGCCAGCTCCTCTTCTGCTCGAACAATCCGACGAAGGGCCGCGCGGCGTACGTCGACCGGCTCGCCGGCATGGGCATCGAGGCCACCGTCGACGAGGTGCTGTCGGCCGGTACCGTCACCACGCAGTACCTCCGGGAGCACCACGGCGAGGACCTGCTGTACGTCATCGGTTCGTCGGGGCTCCGCGAGCAGTTCGCCGACGCCGACCTCCGGACGACCAACGATCCGGAGGCCGGCGAGGTGTTGGTCGTCTCGTTCTACCGCGGGTTCGATTACGACACCCTGACCGAGGCCTACTACGCGGGCCGGGACGGCGTCCCGTTCGTCGGGAGTGACCCGGACGTGGTCATCCCCACCGAGGAGGGCATGGTCCCGGGCTCGGGGGCCATCATCGGGGCGGTCGCGGGCATCCTCGAACGCGACCCCGACCACGTGCTGGGCAAGCCCTCCCCCGAGGCCGTCGAGATGGCGACCGACGCGCTGGGCGTCCCGCCGAACCGCTGTCTGATGGTCGGCGACCGCCTCGACACCGACATCGCGTTCGGCGAGCGCGCCGGGATGACGACGGCGCTCGTCCGCACCGGCGTCAACGACGACGCCGACGTGGCCGAGAGCGACGTGACGCCGGACCACGTGCTGGACTCCATCGCCGACGTGGAGCGGCTGTTCGACTGACCGCGGAAACGCTTATCCCCGGGGGCGATGCACGGACAGGTGATATGAGCGAGACGCGCCCCCCCGACCACCGGGACGAGTCGATCGACGAGGCCCACGTTCGAGACGACGAGTGCATCCGGGGCTGCTGTGCCGGACTCCGGGACGGCTACGCCGAGGCGTGGACCGAGGCCGAACGGCGCCGCGACTGAATCCAGCGCCGCCCTCGAATTCTCGATTCTATCCGCCACACTCGTATTATCGAAGATATTCGATGTCTATGAGCCACGCTCGCGGAGGGAAATAGAGTAAGGGTAGGTATGCGGAGATTACACCAGTTGTTCGACTCCCGCACCAGGATTAATGGCTCGTGGGTCCTCGGACCAGCCGTGTCGGACCGCCCAGCGACGGACGCGCTGTCGCTCGCGCTCGCCGACCGGTGGCGCAACCTCTCGGCGCTCGTGGTCGCGGTCGCGGCCATCGCGTTCGCCGTCGCCATCGACACCCGCATCGCGTACTACGGGGCCGGCCTGACGGTCTTCGCGGTGTGGATGGCCTGGTTCGTGCTTGTCGCCATCGACTGGCTCCGGGTCGCGGACTTCTGAGGCGACCCCGGATGTTGGTCAGGCCTCCCCCTCCCGCTCCTGCGCCCACTCCAGCAGCGGCTCCAGGAGCCGCTGTAGCTCCCGCCCCTCCGCCGTGAGCCGGTACTCGACGCGCGGGGGGATCTCGTCGTACTGCTCACGGTCGAGGAGGCCGGCCCCGGTCAGGTCGTCGAGGCGGGTCGACAGCGTGGAACTGCTGACCTCACCGAACGACTGCTCGATCTCCCCGTACCGGACCGGTTCGAGCGCCCCGACCACGCAGACCACCTCCATGGCGTATCTCCGGCTCAGGAGGTCCATCACGCCCCCGAGCGGGCAGTAGCAGCGGGCGTCCTCGGGCAGTTCGGGCGGCCCATCGGTCGCGGTGGTGTTCTCCGTCATGGGTTCGAATCGTCGAAGCTGGTCCAACGCTTCGGACTCGACAGTACAAATGCTTCGGTTATCAAAGTTTGATCAGATGTCGGACCAGACAACTGCCTGTTGCGACCAGTGTGGTACCGAGCCGACGAACACCGATACGGCGAACGCGGAGGGGGCGGCACCCACGGACGCGTCGACGGCGGAGCGCGACGCGCGCTGGCTCGACGGGGACGCCGTCCTGACCGGGCCGATTCCGGCGGACCTGGCCGCGACGGCGACGGGGTTCTACGACGCGGGGCCGGTCGAGACCCTCGGCGACTTCGCCGACGTGACGCGCGCGGCGGCCGGCGGCACGGTCGATGTCACCGACCTCTGCCACGTGGACGGCGAGACGCCCCATCGCGCCACCACCGGGAGCGGGACCTACCACTTCCAGTGCTTCTACGACGGTATCGCGCTGGCGCGGCTCCGCTCCGAGGCCGTCGACCTGCGGACGGAGAGCCCATCCGGGCAGGCCATCGAGATGCACGTGGCCAGCGATGGGACGGTCGACGTGACGCCCTCGACGGCCGTGATGTCGTTCGGTATCGCGCCCGATGCGGCCGCCACGGAGGGTGGCCCCACACCCGAGGACGTGTACGGGGCGGTCTGCCCGTGGGTGAAGGCCTTCCCGTCGCGGGACGCGTACGAGGGCTGGGCCGAGGCAACGGACGCGCCGACCGTCGGCCTCCCGCTGACCGAGGGGACGCCCATCGCGGCGGCGCTGGTCGCCGGGGAGTGACGGCGCGATACTGCCCGGACGGCAACCCCTAAATCCGCCCCCGCCTCACTGTCGCTCGTGCAGGTCACCATCATCGACTACGGGGTCGGCAACCTGCGGAGCCTCCAGCGCGGCCTGGAGCGGGCCGACGCGACGGTGACGATCTCGGACGACCCGGACGAGATCGCCGCCAGCGACGCCCTCGTCCTCCCGGGCGTCGGCGCGTTCGGCGAGTGCGTCCGCAACCTGGAGCCGTTCGCCGACGTGGTCGTCGACGCCGCCGAGGACACGCCGGTTCTCGGCATCTGCGTCGGCTTCCAGCTCATGTTCACGGAGTCCACGGAGGGCGCGCCCGAGGGCGAGACCATCGACGGGCTCGACCTCATCCCCGGGCGCGTCGAGCGCCTCCCCAGCGACGAGGTGAAGGTCCCCCACATGGGGTGGAACGAACTCACCATCGAGCGCGACCACCCCATCGTCGACGGAATCGACGACGGCGACTACGCCTACTTCGTCCACTCGTACGGCTCGGAGGTCGCCGACCACACCGTCGCCTCCTGTGACTACGGTTTCGACTTCGCCGCGGTCGCCGCCACCGAGGCGGGCAACGTCATGGGGACGCAGTTCCACCCCGAGAAGTCCGGCGACACCGGGCTGCGGATCCTGAAGAACTTCGTGAACTTCGCCGAGAACTGGAACGACGCGCAGGTCACCGCCGACTGACACCCTTCTACCGACCTCCGTGGCCGATCCGCCTCGGCGACCTGAACACTCAAGCCCCGGGCGACGGCAGACGGGGGCATGGGAGAGCAGGCGGCCCTCGAACGCGTCGCGGAGCCGGTCACGGTCGATTCGCTCGTGGCGGAGCTTCGCGACCTGGGTGTCGAGGCCGGTGAGACGCTGCTGGTCCACTCCTCGCTGAGCGCGCTGGGGTGGGTCGCCGGGGACGCACAGGCCGTCGTCGACGCCCTCCGCCGGGCGGTCACCGAGGAGGGAACGCTGGTGATGCCGACCCACACGCCACAGTACACCGACCCCGCCGACTGGTCGAATCCCCCGGTACCGGACGACTGGATCGAGACCATCCGCCGCGAGCGACCGGCCTACCACCCCCGGCGGACCCCGACGCGCGGGATGGGCGCCATCCCGGAGTGCTTCCGTGCGTACCCCGACGTCCGCAGGAGTGCCCACCCCATCTTCTCGTTCGCCGCCTGGGGGGCAGGCGCCGCGGCCGTCGTCGGCGACCACGGGTTCGCGTACGGCATGGGCGAGGGGTCGCCACTCGCCCGGGTCTACGAGCGCGACGGGGACGTGCTCCTGCTCGGGGTGGGCCACGACGTGAACACGTCGCTCCACCTCGCGGAGTACCGCGCCGACATCGGCGCGGCCGGGGTGACCCGCGAGGCTCCGGTCCTGCGCGACGGCGAGCGCGTGGTCGAGACCTTCGAGGACATCGAGACCTCCACAGGGGACTTCGCCACCGTCGGCGGGGCCTTCGAGGACCAGCGGCCCGAGGCGGTCACCCGGGACACGGTGGGGGCGGCCGGCGCGCGACTGGTCGACCAGCCGTCGCTCGTCGACTTCGCGGTGGACTGGTTCGAGCGGCACCGAACGGGCGACGGCGGGAACTGAGGGTGCTGCCCGAGCGGGCGACGGTCAGCGGAAGTGGTCGAGCCGCAACTGGTCGCGGTGGATGCCACCCTCCTCCTCCTCGGGGGTGGCACCCAGCAACCGCGGGAGCGCGGTGTCGGCGAACGTGAGCGCCACGACCAGGACGATGGGTGCGAAGAACAGCCCGTAGAACCCGAGCACGACGGGTCCGAGGGTGTACGCCAGCATCAGCAGTCCGACGTGGGTGGTCTCGCCGCTGAGCAGCGGACGGAGGATGATGTCCGGGACGGTGTCCACGACGACCACGGTGAGGATCAGGAAGATGACGATGTAGATGAGGAAGGCGTTGTTCGCCCCGAGGACGATGCCGGCCGCGGCGATGGCGGTGAGCGGCAGATAGACGATCTTCATGCCGACGACGGGGATGAGGCTCGCGATACCCGTGAGCGCACCCGCGAGCGCCGGGTACGGGATGTTCGCGGGGGCCGGCGCCCAGGCGTTGTAGCCGTGGTAGACGGCGATGGCGATGAGCGAGGTGGCGATGACGTTCAGCAGGTTGCCGAACAGCACCGCCTCCAGCTCCGCGTCGACGGCCTCCAGGTACTCCCGGATGATGGCATCGTCGTCGAACCGGAGCAGCCACTCCCGGATGCGGTGGCCGTCGACGAGCAGGTAGTAGAGGACGATGACGACGATGAACAGGTTGAGGAAGAAGCTGGAGACGAGTTCGGTGAGGAACGTGGCGTTGCTCTCCGCGAAGGTGATGAACCCGTCGAGCTGCCCGGACTGGTAGGCACGGTAGAGCCCCTGGATGGATAGTTCCGGCAGCTGGTCGACGCCGCCGAACCAGTCGAACCGATCCGATACCACGTCGATGATGCCGTACTCCTCGATGAACCGCCGCGCCTCCACGATGAGCAGGACCATCGTGTAGCTGATGAGCAGGATGAGGGGGATGGCCAGCGAGGCGAGCACCACCACCGCCCGCACCCGGGCGGGGAGCCGGAGTCGGCCGAGGAACTTGTAGTACCGCCGCGTCGAGTAGTAGAGGAACACCGACACGGTCAGCGCCGCCACGAACCTGACGGCGAGGTACCCCACGATGACGGCGACTGCGAGACCGAAGAGGGCGACCGCGAACCGCTTCTCGTTCATACCGGCACGTATCTCGACCCCGGAATAAGCTATCCGGTCACCGGGAATCCGTGCGGCCCATGCCCTCACGACCGCACCGTGTGTGTGGGCCGTTCCCGACCGATGGATATACCCGGGCGTCACGCACCCACTTCCGCATGGAGACTCTGGTCGAACTCCTTCGGCGTAACGCCGACCACGCCGACGCCTTCGCCTCCCGGTTCGACGAGGTCCAGGACGGCCAGCGGCCGGACGCCGTCACGGTCTGCTGTTCGGACTCACGGGTCCTCCAGGACCGGATGTGGGAGAACGACGAGCCCGGCCACCTGTTCACCGTCGGCAACATCGGCAACCGCGTCGTCCAGCGCGTGGACGACCAGATCGTCTCCGGCGACGTCCTCTACCCGCTCGCGCACACCGGCACGAACACGGCCGTCGTCGTCGGGCACACCGGCTGTGGTGCGGTCACGGCGACCTACGACGCCCTCACGGGGGAGGTGTCCGACGCGCCCGGCATCGAGCACTGCCTCGCGATGCTCAGCCCGCACCTGGCGCCGGGCGTCCAGGCGCTCCCCGACGACCTCTCACGGGCCGACGCCGTCAACCACCTCGTCGAGTACAACGTCGACCGGCAGGTCGAGTTCCTCCGCGAGAGCGACGACGTCGACGACGACGTGGACATCGCCGGCGTCGTCTACGACTTCCAGGACGTCTACGGCGGCCAACGGGGACAGGTCCACGTCGTCAACGTCGATGGCGAGCACGACGTGACCGCGCTGCGGGAGGCACATCCCGAGTTCGCCGACCGCATCCGGCGGCTGTGGGAGTACTGAACCGTGGGCGGCCGGACTCCCGGCAGACGAGGTGTTGGACCCCGAGATCCCGCCACCATTGGAATCTGCGACAGTTGACCGGAACCGCGTGGTCCATCCAGCGGGTGGATGCGGCACGTCCACCACGTTCAGTTCGATTCGACTGGAACACCAATCAGGGACACGGACGGGTGTGTCGTGTGAGGAACAGAGTGAATGGGGGGGGTTATCCGTCCCTGTGACCACCTCCGTGTATGAGTGACGAGGACGGCGCCGCACGGAATAGAGAGGAGGAGCCGTTCGCGACCGATGCTTCCACGCGGGGGTCGCTCCCACCAGACATCCTCGACGCCGACCACGTGTACTCGGCGTTGAACCATCCCCGCCGACGCTACCTCTGCTACACCCTGCTCGAGGACACCGAGTGGTCGTTGGCGGACCTGGCGACGAAGATCGCCGCATGGGAGAGCGACGTGCCCGAACACGAAGTACGAGAGGACAAGCGCGATGCGGTGTACGTCTCGCTCTACCACGCTCACGTCCCGAAGCTCGTCGAAGAGGACATCATCACCTTCGATGCGGCGACGGAGACGATCACGGTCGCCGAGCACGCCGAACAGGTCCTGGCCGCGCTCGAAGGCATCGGTGGCAGTCTCGACTTCAGTCAGGAGACGCACGCACGGAGTGAGATGGATGACCGGGAAGAGTGACAGCGGAACGAGGAGCGACGACGACCCAGCCAGTGGTGCCGACACACACTGGTCGCAGGTGGCACAGCGTCACTACGAACCCGACGGTCGGGGGGGACTCACGACCACCATCGTCTCCGCCATCGCGGAGGTCGAGGGGGTCTCCCCGACTGACCTGAAATCGCCACCGCTGTACGAATCCGTAGATGTTTCAGCCATCGAGGATGCGTTCTTCGGGCGGGACGTGGAGGAAGCGTCTCGACAAGGTGTCGGGACGGTCGAGTTCCAGTACACCCGGTACCTCGTGAAGGTCAGGAGTGACGGCTGGATCCAGGTCTACGAGCCCTCCGAAGCCGAGGAGGTGTGACCGACCCCCTGTCGGTCGTGGTCTCGGACCGTCCCCAGCCACTGACACCCGTGACGATGCCGCCCGGAACGACGCGAGCGTCCGTCCGATGTCGTGAACGGCGCACCTGCTGACGAGTTCTCGATATGGTCCCGGAGGCCGATTCGGCCAGGTTACTCGTCGGCGTCCGTGTACCAGTACGCCCACAGCACCAGGACCGCCTGGAGCGGGAGTCGCGCGTACAGCAGCGCGTCGGAGTCGGCCCAGTCGGGCGCGCCCGGCAGTTCGAGGTCCCCGACGGCCATGTAGATGTTCGCGGGGAACACCGCTGCGAGCAGGAGCATGATGCCGACCGCGGCGCGGTGGCGCGTCCGCTCGAACAGGACGCCGACCCCGAGCGCGATCTCGGCCGCCCCAGAGAGGTAGACCAGCGCCTTCGGCGCGGGCAACTGCGGGGGCACGATGTACTCGAACGGCTTCGGCGACAGGAAATGCAACACCCCCACGAGGGCGTACGTGACCCCCATGACGTACCGGAGTGGCCGCTTGTACTGTGCGAGTCCGCCCTCGGCAGCGTCGGTCATCGAGTCTGGAGTCGGAACCCCGGGACAAGAGGGTTGCCACACTGGGTGCGGACCGCCCCCAGCCGCCTGCCGGTACCGTTCAGCGTGACTCCCGCTGCTCGACCTTGTTCAGCTCGATGAGCAGTCGGAACACCGCCTTGACGAGGTTCGAGTCGACGTCGAACCGTTCGGCGTTCTCGCCGGCCCGGTCCATCACGGCCTGCTCCTGGTCCTCGTCGGTCGTCGGCCGGCCCTCCTCGCGCTTGACGGCGGCGATGGATTCGGCGACGTACGTCCGCTGGGCGATGAGCTCGACGATCTCCCGGTCGATGTCCCGTATCTCCCGGCGGAGTTCGTCCAGGTCCATCTCCTCGACCGCTATCTCCCCGTCCTGTGCCTCGTCGTCCGTGTCGGCGTCACTCATGAGTTGGTGTCCTCCGCTGCAGTTATCGCTCTACCGTCCCGCCCGCAGTGTCCAGCGTCAGTCGGCGCGTCGTTCCCTCTCGCTCCTGCCAGCGTGCCTCGACCGGGTCCAGCCCGGCGTCGGTCCCGACCGCGACGAACGAGGGTCCGGTCCCCGAGAGCGAAGCCCCCGCAGCGTCCGGGAGCGCCTCGACCGCCGGGTCGGCCGTGAAGCCCAGCGCCGCACAGAAGGCGAAGCCGTTGACCGTCATCGCGCGGGCGTACTCGCCGTCGAGCGCGAGTTCGCGCACGAGGTCGGCGACGGGCGCGATGCGCTCGCAGCGCCCCACGTCCGCATCGGCCGAGAACGCGCGCTCGTCGGGCGTCCAGACGAGTGCCCGCCACGCGGTCGGGAGCGTCTCCCGCGAGAGCAGCGCGTCCTCGGTGTTGTCCGTCACCGTCACCCCGCCAAGCATCGAGGCCGAGGCGTCGTCGAACGCGCCCGTCACCGTGACACCGGCGTCGCGCGCGGCCTGGACGCCGAGGCGGCAGGCGGCCGCACGAGTGGGGGCGTCCGGGGCCGCGCGCTCGTCGTCCGGGAGCGCGTCCGCGGGTGCCCGGTCGAGTGCGTCGAGCGTCGCCAGCACGGTCGCGTTCGCCGCGGCGGACGAGGACTTGAGCCCGGCCGCCATCGGCACCTCGCTCTCGGTGCGGACGTGTCCGCCGCTCGGCCCGTCGTCCGTCGGCTGCCCGCCCCCGTGTCGCTCCAGAACCAGTTCCACGCACCGCTCGACGAGTCGCGTGTCCGCGTCCGGCGCGCCCGCGATCTCGGCGGTCACGCGCCCCGAGTCATCGAGTTCGACCGACGCCCGCGTCCGGGCGTCGATGGCGAAGGCACTCCCGGACCCGTTGGCGAGCGCGTTCAGGACCGTCCCCGCGCCGGGCGCGGCTGCGCGACCCTCCATCGGCCGTCGGTCGGTGGGGGGCACACTAAGCCATGGCGGTCGGGGCGGTTGCTGCGGATGCGCGCTCGCGGGGGTCGGCCGCTCCTCGCCCCGGGTGTGTGATCGCTTGCCACACGTCCACTCCTGTACATGGAAGTGGATGAACGTCGTTCGTTCCCCGGCTCTCGATCGTGAACGCGAGTGCAGTGGGGGCGAGTCTCACACAACGTTTAGTACCCAGCAAGTATTGCCTTCCCACATGGACTTCGCCAGTCCCGTCGCATCGCGTATCGCCGGGGAGCCGACCGACTCCTTCAGCACCGGCAAGACATTCGCGACGTGGACATTCAATACGGCGAAGAACCCCTTCGCGGCCAAGCGACAGTTCAACGCGTCCATGCACTCGGGCATGGCCCCTGTCGTGAGGTATCGCGAGGAACATCACCCATCGGCCTCGGGTGAGGGCCTGTCGTCGTGAGATGAGCGTCTCTCGCCACCCGGTCGCCCTCCGCCTCGAACAGCACGTCGGCCGCGGAACGCGGCTGCTCGCGACCGTCATGCTGCTGCCGCTCATCGACGGGATCTTCCCCGCCCTCGTACTGGCGGGTGGGGTCGACGACCTGACCGGCATCCTCGAGGTCGGCCTGCTCGTGTTCGGTGGCTCGGCCACCGTCGCGGTCATCCTCGCCGAGATGGACGGCAGCCGCCGCGAACAGGTCTCGTCCGTCCTCCTGGTGGGGGTCGGCGTCGTCTCGCTGGCCGCAGTCGAGGCCGCACTCGCGCCGACCATCGAGACGCTCCTGAACCTGACCATCTTCAGCCGGTTCGCCGCGCTGGTCATCCTCGCGGTCGCCGCGAAGACCGCCTCGGCCACCGTGGGCGAGTACCTTCCCAGCCCGGCGGTCATCATCGGGCTCGGGCTCGTCGCCAGCGCCGACCCCTCCGGTGCGAGTCTCGAGATCGTCACCGACCCGTGGCTCGTCGCCCGAGGGGCAGCGGCCGGCGGGGTCGGCGTCGCGTTCGCGCTCGGCGTCGCCCTGTTCGGCCCCTGGCTCCGCGGGGTCGTCGACCTCGACCGCTTCCGCTTCGGCAGCGCCGTCGCGCTCGGCGTCCTCCCGCTGTCCATCCTCGAGCTCATCCCGGCGAACGCGCCGCTCGCACTCGCGGTGCTGGGCATCACGTCCCTGCTGGCGTTCGACCCCGACGGCCGCGGCGGGCCGCTCCCGGCCGATGAGGCCGAGGGCCCCGTCGCGGAGGACGAGCCGCTCGGGCCCATCGTGGCCGCGGACGGCGAGGGCGGCGCCGGTGACGCGGAGGTGGCCATCGAGAACGTCGACCCCGACGCGACGCCGCGTGTCGACGCGGTCGCCCCGGACGAGGCCGACGACGAGGTCGACCACACCCCCGGTATCTCCGACGGCGACCGGGCGCCGTGGCTGTGAGGACCGCAGCTACTTGCCCGTCGGTCACCTGGCACGGGCATGGGGACGCACGAGACGGTCACCTTCCGGACCGACATGACGGCCCACGAGGTGGCCGCGAACTGGCCCGCGGACGACCTGACCTGGATGCGGAACGCCCGTCACCACGACGGCGCCTTCTCCTGCCTGCTGACCTCGCACGTCGGGCGAGAGCCGGAAGCGCTGGCGGCCGCGCTGCTCGATGGCTTCCCGTCGGTCGAACGCGTCGCATGGACCCAGCTCCAGAACACGGAGGACGCCTGCCTGGCCGTCGTCTACGAGCGGCCGCCCCCTCACGAGGCGGATGCGGTCGACGCCTGGCGGGTTCTCCGGGTGGCCTCGGGGCCGTTCTACTGGGACCTCGCCCGCGACGCCGTCCGCGAGCAGACTGGCATCCCGGTCCAGACGTGGTACGAGATCACGGACGGCGACTCGGACATCCGGACGATGCCCCGCGAGGAGACGCCGTACTGAGTCGGCCCGTCGTGCCTCCACGGACTCACCCGACCGTCGTCGCGACGCCCTTCGTCTGCCGGTAGTCCCGGTCGAGAATGGTCTCCAGCCGCTCCACGAGCGCCCGCTCGTCCGCGGGTGTCCACCCCGAGGGCTCGGCCACGGGGACCAGCAGGAACCCCCTCCCCGTCACCTCCTGGGCGTGCAGCGCGGCCGCCTCGGTCGGCAGCCGGTCGGCGAGCGCGGTGTGCTCGCGGAGTCCGTACCCGAGCGCCCGGTCGCCCACGAGGACGAGGATGTGGGCGTTCACGGCCCGGAGCTCCGCGTCGAGGTAGCGCTCGGCGTCGGCGTACGCCGCCTCGTCGGGGTCGAGGGAACCGTCGGCTCGCTCCCCGATCCGCCACACCTCCGGGTGTGCGTACGAGCAGAAGCAGTTCCAGCAGTCGGGACGGTCCGCGTACGGTTCGGCCAGCAGCCCGACCGCGTGCAGGACCCGCTGCAGTCGGACGCCGGCGACGGACTCCGTGAACGGGACGCCCGTCCCCTCCCCACCGTGTCGGCCGGGATGGTCGCCGACGACGTGGACGTCGGCGTTGGCGTCCCCGTACCCGGGGACCGCGCGACCGTAGTAGCGGATGCCGAACGGGTTCGACACCTCCGACGTGACGTTCTCCACGGGCCCCTGTAGACGTGCCCGGGATATGAGCGTCGCGACGACGGCAGGCCACGCCAGCGGCGCAAGGGGCAAGCCCCCGGCCCCCGAGGCGGTTCCCATGACGGACGCATCCGGCGCTGCGGCCGACCGTGCACCCGACAGCGACGTGCTGGACGTCGAGTACACCCACGAACACGTCGCGCGGGTGATGTTGGCGCGCCCCGACTCGCTGAACGCGTACAACGAGGCGCTCCTGCACGACCTCGTCCCGACGCTCGACGCACTGGACGACGCCCGCGAGATCAGGGCCATCGTCCTCACCGGCGAAGGGGACGGGTTCTGTGCGGGCGTCGACCTCGACGAGATGCCGCTCTCGGCGGAGCAGGACCTCGCCGAGTACGAGGCCGGCCTCGGGATGTTCCAGAACGTGGTGGTCACACTGCGCGGGATGGGCACGCCGGTCGTCGCCGCGGTCAACGGCTACGCGATGGGCGCGGGATGCGACACGGCGCTGGCCTGCGACTTCCGCATCGCCGGGGAGTCCGCGACCATGGCCGAGACGTTCGTCGATGTCGGGTTCGTCCCGGGCGACGGGGGGGCCTACCTCCTGCCGCGCATCGTCGGTGAGGCGAAGGCGAAGGAGCTCATCATGACCGGCAAGCACGTCTCCGGCGCGGACCTCGTCGAGTGGGGCCTGGCCCGCGAGTGCGTTCCCGACGACGAGTTGCAAGAGACCGCAACCGAGTTCGCCGCGGAACTGGCCTCGGGGCCGCCCGTCGCCCTCGCGGAGTCGAAGGCGCTGGTCAACGAGGCGTTCGACGTGGACCTGGAGACGGCCCACCAGCACGCCACCCGTGCCCAGCGCATCTGCTCGCAGACCGACGACCACGAGGAGGCGGTGCAGGCGTTCGCGGAGGACCGCGAGCCGGAGTTCGAGGGGCGGTGAACGAGGTCAGCGGGGCTCCGAGCGCTCGAACGGCTCGTCGTCGGGCTCGTCGACCCCACCAGCGGGGGACGCGGTGACCGGAGTCTGCCGCTCGACGCGGAGTGCCTCGACATCGAGCGTGTACTCCACGCCGGGGAGGACGGTCTCGCCGCGGTACGTCCGGACCGCCGCGACGACGGCCAGGAAGAGGAGCACCGTGGAGAGGGGATCGAACAGCGTGCCGAGACCGACGCTGAACCCGTAGACGAGGTCGAAGAGGACGCTCTGGACGAGACCGACCCCGTACAGGGCGATGCTCCCCCATTTGACGACGGTCATGGTGGTCCCGACGGTGATGACCGCGAGGAGGACCGCGATGAGCGTCGCCTCGCCGAGGACGCCGACGACCTGCCCGCCGACGGTACGGAACGGGGTCAGGGGCGTGCCGTTCAGGAGTCGGCTCACGACGTTCACCAGTAGCTGCAGCGCGGCCAGCAGGACGGCGAGCGCCAGGGCGGGTCGTACCAGCGATTCGACGGATGGCATGTCTTCTGTGGACATGTGTCCATGATTCGCTCTGAGAATGATAAGCAAGGCCACCGTACCGCCGGTGCAACGGGACGATGAGTCCGAACGCCGGTCATCGGTGGGCCTCCGTGGCCGCAGGTGGTCCGGAGACCGTGGTGGCCCGGTCCTCACCCTGGGGTCTGCGTGCCGTGGCTGGCCTCAATCGTCGCCCGGCCGGCCGCGCGAGGCGACCACGACCATGGCGACGACCGCCATGACGGCGGCGACCGCGGGGTAGCTGACGACCGCCATCGCGGCGAAGGGGGCGACCGTGAAGGCGACCACGTATCGGACGGGCGGGGCCCGTCGGTGCTGTGCGCGTGCTGCTTCGTAGTGTGCGTCTGCTTGCATCGGTGGAGGGTGTCAGCGGGGACTGGACTCCCGGGCCAGTCAGCCGTGGTCTCGGGGTGGGTCGGTGCCCTCGTCCGCCGTCTCGGTATCGCGCTTCTCGTCGTCGCGCTCGCGTTCGTACTCGACGGCGACGGCGTGGACCGCCTCGACGCCGAAGGCGTCGGCGACGTGGGCGGTCATGGCGTCGGCGTCGCGGGCGCCGAACGCGCCCTCGATGCGGGCGGTCACGTCGACGTAGATGTCGAGCGAGCCCGGGCGGACCAGGTCGATCTCGCCGACGTCGACGACCGCCGCGCCGTCGATGCCGGCGAGGACGTCGGCGACGCCGGCCGGGAGGTCCCCCATCTCGCCGCGGGGGACCCGGACCTGGGCGTCGACCTCGACCGCGACCGCGTCGTGTTCGTGCGTCGATTCGTGCTCGGGGTGGGTACCGTACAGTGCCATAAGGGGACCGTGCGGGAGTCGAACCCGCGGCGCCGGCGCGCTCCACCGGGCGGTCCCTGACCGTGGGCGACGCGCCCACGCATCTGGTGTCGGGGTAACGTGCTTCGGGTGTCGGCGGACACCGCCGGAGTCGCCCACCGGGTAGATGGGGACCCCGTTCGGGCGGGCCGCCGGACGGCGATGCCTCTCGGCGAGCGGCGGCCCGACGGCTGGTCGGCCCGACGACCGGTCCCCGCCATCGAAGACGGGATTCCGGGCGACGGGTGTCGGTCGTGCAGTCGATACCTGCTGCCAGCTGGACGGTGAGAGGCGCGAAGGAGAGCGTCGCGGTCGGACCCTCGCGCCCCAGGGGCGCGCCGGGTCCGGAAGACCCGGCGGCCTACGTCAGCTGGGTCGCGAGGGGGTCGCGACGGGTGGCCACATACGACCACACGCCCTCGCCCTCAGCAGCCGTCGCCACGTCGATAGCGGCGCGTCCCCCGATGGGGGCGAACGCGGCGCTGTCGACGGGAGCGGACAGCGATGGGCGATTGCGGATGGTCATGGTGTGGGGCCGGTCGTTCGGGTCTGATGCGAACGTATCCGTTCGTGTGGGAGGATGTGTATTAATAGTTTCTCCGCCGTGTGAGGCCCTAACACTCGAAGATATCGAGATATCCGGGACTCTGTGGGGGAAGTTGTGGCGTAGTGTACGAGTCTGTCGGGTTGGTGGGGAGCGCGCTACCGGTAGCTGGTCGGGTCCCGGAACAGCTGCCGCTCGTCGACGACGAGCGACCGGTCGATGTCGGCCGCGCGCGTCCGGCCGGTCAGACCCATCGTCAGGTCCATGTCCGCGACGAAGTTCTCGCAGACTGCCTCGACCCCGTTCGCCCCGTCGATGGCGAGCCCGTAGATGTACGGCCGCCCCAGGCAGACGGCGTCGGCACCGAGTGCGAGCGCCTTCAGCGCCTCGGCTCCCCGGCGGACGCCCGAGTCGAACAGCACGTCGGCGTCCGTATCGTCGAGTTCGGCGGCGATCCGCGGGAGTGCCTCGATGGCGGCGATGGCGCCGTCTACCTGTCGGCCGCCGTGGTTCGAGACGATGACGCCGTCCGCGCCATGTTCGACCGCACGCCGAGCGTCCGCGGGATGCAGGAGCCCCTTCACCACGACGGGGAGGTCGGTCTGCTCGCGGAGCCAGTCGAGGTCCGCCCACGTCAGCGACGGGTCCCCGAACACGTCGAGGAAGGTCTGGATCGCGCCGAACTCGTTCTCCTCGGGCGGCTGGTCCAGCAGGTCCAGGAACGTCCCGTCGGCGAGGTAGTTCGCCATGCCCTCGCCGTCCAGTTGTGGGACGTACCCCCGCGAGAGGTCGCGCTCCTTCCAGCCCGGGACCGGTGTGTCCACGGTGACGACGATGGCGTCGTAGCCGGCGTCCTCGGCGCGCTCGATGAAGCTCGTGGCGAAGTCGCGCTCGGAGGACCAGTAGAGCTGGAACCACTTCGGCGTCTCCCCCAGCTCGTCGGCCACGTCCTCCAGGGTCTCCGAGGCCACCGATGAGAGGATGACGGGCATCCCGGCCTCGCGGGCCCCCTCGGCGGTCGCCAGTTCGGCGTCCTCGTGGGCGATGGACTGGATGCCGATGGGGGCGAGCATGACGGGGAACGGCAGTTCCTGCCCGCAGACCTCGACCGAGAGGTCGCGCTCGCCCACGTCACGGAGGAAGCGCGGGACGATGCGCCAGCGGTCGAACGCCCGCCGGTTGCGACCGACCGTGTTCTCGCCGCCGGCGCCGCCGGCCACGTAGCCGGCCGCGGCCTCGTCCATCACCTCCAGGGCGGCCTCCTCCAGTTCCTCGAAACGGATGGGGACGTCGGGCTCGATGCCCGCGTGCCCGCTGACGAAGATCTCGCGCTGGCGCTGCTCGCCGATGTTCTCGGGCATGGTCGGGTGTGCGGCTGGCTCCCCCATAACTGTGGGCGGGCCCATGACAACCGACTCACTCTCCGGCCACAGAACGCCCTTGATCCGGTCCTTCGACCGAAAATACACTGCGCCCGCCACACTATCCAACATTCCCCCTGCATCGGCGCGCCATAGGCGCGCCGTTCACCGGCCCGAACGGAGTGAGGGCCGGCCCTTTTTTCCGAACGTTTTTTGCGCAAGCGGATTGCCGGCTACGCCGGCAATCTATTCGCTGGCCGGCAAAGCCGGCCAGCCGGTGACCGATGACGGCCGGCGAAGCCGGCCGTTGAGGTCACCCGCAGCGGAAAAAAGCTCGTTCAGAACAGCGGGTCGTCCACGATGCGGGCGGGGCCCCCGACCTCCCAGACCCGGGTCGGGACGCCGAGGTCATCGATGGCCGCCTGCACCCGGTCGACATCCTCGCGGGTCGTGTTGACGTACACGGAGGCGCCGGTGTCGGTCGAGTAGTAGGCGTCGACACCCTCCTCGCGGAGGTCACGGACCGTCTCGAAGATCTCCAGCGTCTCGGGCTGCCAGTAGACCCAGCCCGCGGGCCCCGTCATCGTGGTGGCGGCCAGCGAGAGCGAGTCCTGCTCGGCCAGTTCGAACGCGCGATGGAAGTCACCCCCGCGGAGCGCATCCCGCATCGTCTGGAGCTGCTCGTGGACGTGCGCGAGCCGGGCCTCGAACATGTGGCTCTCCTCGGCCTCGTCGTGGGCCGCCTGGGTGTGCTTGAACGCCGGTACCTCGCAGCCGACGATGCGTAGCTCCGTCTCGAGCTCCGTCTCGAGTCGGTGCGAGCGGCAGTCCTCGTCGTTGTGGCCCGCCGAGAGGTCCGAGAACGCCCCCGTCACGGAGCGGGCGGCCGAGGCCGACCCGCGGCGTGCGATGGCCGACATCGACGGGTGGTCGAGGTCCAGGCCGGCGGCCCCGCACGCGGCGACCGCGAGCGCCGCGAACCCGGAGGCCGAGGAGCCGAAGCCGATGTTGGTGGGGAAGTTCGACTCGCTCTCCATCCGAACCCGTCTGTCCTCGTCGGCCAACTCGCGGACCCGGTCGACGACCGAGCGGATGCGCTCGGCGCCCTGACCCTCGACGGTTTCGCCGTCCACGACGTAGCGGTCCGCCTCCCGGTCCTCGAATTCGACGGTCGTCCGGGTTCGGGAGGGTGCCGTGCAGACGCTGATGGAATCGTGGTACGGATATCGGAGTTCGTGGTCGCTCATCCCGTGGTACTTGACCAGCCCCTCGATGGGGTGGGCGACGGCGGTGGCCTTCATACCCACCCCGGGGCACGGCGGTCGCTTCAGGCTTCGGGTCCCGGGCTGCCGGCGGCTACGCCACCGGGCCGACGGCCGTCTCGGCCTCGCCCCCATCCGCCTCTCGCCGGTGCGTGCGCCAGCCGGCGACGCCGGCGGTGACGAGGAGGAGTGCGCCCCCGGCGAGCAGGAAGGGTTCGGCCCCGAGGACGAATCTGGTCGTGGTCCCGTCGTGGAGCCGGACCTCGGTGTAGAGCCCCGGTCGCTGCGCGTACTGGCCGACCGCACGGAGCGTGAACAGCAACACGACACTCCCGGCAGCGACCGGAATCGCCCCGAGTCTCCGCCAGCGGATCGCTCCGGCGGCGCCCACGAGGCCCATGCCTCCGAGCACCGCAAGCAGTCGCTCCTCGTGGCTGAGACTCCGGTCCCAGCCGGTCACGATGCGGCCGTCGAACCCGGGTGCCACCTCGACCAGGCTCTGGTGGACGCCCACGACGATGGCCAGGAGCCCGGCGGCCGCGACGCCGACGATAAACAGGTTCCGGCGGTCCATACGTCTCCGACCAGTGCCAGGCACATAACGCTCACGTCGACCGTCCACCGTCCGGGGGTCGCGCTCCCCATCTCAGAGGTCGTCGCGGCGGTAGAGACAGAGCGCGTAGTCCTCGACGACATCGTCGAGTGCGTCACCCAGGGCATCGACGGTCGCGTCGGCGGTCGTCGGGCTCGGTTCCGCGAAGCAGGCGATGCCGGGGTACGAGAGCGGCCGCGGGTCGGCCTGGTCCGTCGGCTCCCCGAGGAAGTCCCAGTCGCTGGTGAGTCGGGTCCCGTAGACGTATGCGCCGCCGGCGTCCGCGAACGCCTCCTCGATGGCCGCGAAGTCACCCTCGTCCACCCGGCCGGTCCGGGGCTCGAAGTGGACCGTCAGGAGGAAGTCGTGCCGGCCCAGCGGCTCGTCGGTGACGGGCGTCGTGAAGCCCGCCTGGAAGTGGGAGATGCCGCGCTCGCGGAGTCCGTTGATCAGCGCATAGTACGGGTTGCCGATCATGAGGAGGAACCGCCGATGCGAGGGGTACTCGACCAGTCCGAACTCCTCGCACTGTCGCTCGCCGTGGTAGGTCCGCTCGTGACGGCCGAACCAGCGTGTCCGCCCCCCGACCGCGCGGATGAGGGGGTACACCGCGGCCGCGTAGCGGCGGTACCACGTCCGGCTCGAGAAGCTCAGCAGGTTCGGGACGTGGACCGGCTCCGGGAGGTCACGCTCGTACGCAGCCGCGAGGGGCCCCGGCAGGAGACGCTCGAGCATGGTTGCGGGGTCGGCGGCGGACGATAAAACGCTACGGGCTTCGGGCCGAGCGAGGCGGCAGGGGTCCGCGGGATGACGAGGGGACATCCCGGGCCTGCGTGGAACGGGGTGGAGGTGTCAGGGCCAGCTCCCGCCCTCGCGGTAGGTCTTGAGGACGCGGTTGATGGCGACGACGTAGGCCGCCGTGCGGAAGTCCGGGATGTCGTAGGACTCGTATGCGTCGATGAGCCCCTCGAAGGCGTCGACGATGTGGCGCTCCAGCTCGTCGTTGACCTTCTCCTCGGACCAGTAGAACCGCTGGCGGTTCTGCACCCACTCGAAGTACGACACCGTCACGCCGCCGGCGTTGGCGAGGATGTCCGGGAGGACGTGGATGCCACGCTCGGTGAGCACGTCATCGGCGTCGGGGGTCAGCGGGCCGTTCGCCGCCTCGACGACGACGTCGGCCTGCACGTCGTGGGCCAGGTCGCCGTCGATGGCGTTCTCCAGCGCCGCCGGGATGAGCAGGTCGACGTCCAGCGTCAGCAGTTCCTCGTTGGTCAGCTCCTCGCTGGCCTCCGAGTAGCCGGTCACGGTGCCCGTCTCGTCCTTGTGGTCCCGGACGGCGGCCGCGTCGAGACCGGCTCCGTCGTAGACGGCGCCCGACGAGTCGGAGACGGCGACGACGTTCGCACCGAGGTCGGACTCGAGGAGCTGAGCGGCGACCGACCCCGCGTTCCCGTAGCCCTGGACCGCGACCGACGCGCCCTCGATGCGCTTGCCGAGGTAGTCGAACGCCTCGCGCGAGGTGAGCATCACCGACCGACCGGTCGCCTCGACGCGCCCCTCGCTCCCACCCGACTCGATGGCCTTGCCCGTGATGACGCCCGGCGCGGTGGTGTTCTCCAGCGTCTCGTAGGTGTCCTTGATCCAGTTCATCTCGCGCTGTCCGGTGTTGACGTCCGGCGCGGGGATGTCCTGATCCTCGCCGATGATGGGGCGGAGCTCCTTCGCGAACGAGCGCGTGAGCCGCTCCAGCTCGTCCATCGACAGGTCGCGGGGGTCGACCGCGATCCCGCCCTTCCCCCCGCCGTAGGGGATATCGACAACGGCGGTCTTGTACACCATCCACCCGGAGAGGGCCTTCACCTCGTCCGCGTCGACGCCCGGGTGGTAGCGGATGCCGCCCTTGTACGGGCCGCGGTCACCGTTGAACTGCGAGCGATAGGCCTTGAACGTGTCCAGGGACCCGTCGTCGAGCTCGATGGTGAGGTTCGTCTCCAGCAGCCGCTCCGGCCGCGAGAGCCGCTGGAGCTCGCCGTCGTCCGCGTCGACGTACTCGGCCGCGTCGCGGATCTGCTCCTGCAGGGACTCGAAGGGGTTCGTCTCCTCGGACATACCACGGCTCTCATCGGGTCGGAGTATAAGCGTGCTGGATTGATAGCACACCCAAGATTCCATATGTGTATTAGGGGCACGATATATCCGGCCCGGCGGGGCGATCCAGCGCCCCGGTCCGAGGTCGACGCCACGGCTCCGTCCGAGGCCCGTCTCGGCCCCTGACCCCGTCAGGCCTCGCCGGGCCAGACGCCGCCGGCCACCGCTCGCTCCCTGACCTGCTCGGCTCGCGCGATGAGCGGCGCGTCGATCATCTCGTCGTCGACGCGGAAGACTCCCACGCCGTCGGCCTCTGCCTCGGCAGCCGCCTCCAGAACGCGCTGGGCCCACTCGATCTGCTCCTCGTCCGGCGTGAAGGCGTCGTTGACGACCGGCACCTGCGCCGGGTGGATGCACATCTTCCCGTCGTAACCGAGGCCGAGCGCGAACGCCGTCTCCTCGGCCAGGGCGTCGTGTTCCCCGATACCGGTGAAGACCGTGTCGAGCGCGTCCACGTCGGCCGCGGCCGCCGCGAGGACGACGTGCTCGCGGGCGTGGAGCACCTCCGTCCCCTCAGGCGTGCGGGTGGCGCCGATGTCGGCCGAGAGGTCCTCGGCGCCGAACGCCACCGCCTCGACGGGGTCGGTGGCGGCGATGGCCTCGGCGTGCAGGACGCCCGCGGCCGACTCGCAGAGCGCGAGGATGGGTACGTCGGCGCGACGCGCCCCCAGCAGGTTGTCCAGGATGCGGACGTCCTCGGCGCGCTCGGCCTTGGGGAGCATCACCGAATCGAGGCGCGGGTCGCCGTCGAGGACGGCCTTCAGGTCCGTCGCCGCGGTGTCGCGGTCCGGCTGGACGGGGTTCACCCGCACACAGACCTCGCAGGACGGGTCGAAGTCGGGGTCGGTCAGCACCTCGTTGACGGCCTCGCGTCCGTCGGCCTTCGCCTCGGGCGCGACGCCGTCCTCCAGGTCGAAGACGACGACGTCGGCGCCCGATTCGGGGGCCTTTCGCATGAGGTCCGGCTGGTCGCCGGGCGAGAACAGGACGCTGCGTCGTGCCATGTCCCGGGCGTCGCCGCGTGACCACTTCAATGCCGCCACCGCTCCCTGGACGGGCGCCCCCGCCATCAACCACAACCGGCCGACCACTCGGATCGGCCACCGACAGAGCGGGTCCCGGAGGAGGTTAGTGGGCGGGGGGCCAACGCCTGGCCATGACGCGCCGGGTCGGGGTCGTGGTCAACCCCATCGCGGGTATGGGTGGACGGGTCGGCCTGAAGGGAACGGACAACAAGGTCGAGGAGGCCCGCCGCCGCGGTGCCGAGCCCCGGGCCTCCGACCGGGCGGCGGAGGCCCTCGAACACCTCCGGCGGCAGGGTGCCGACCTCGAACTCGTCGTCTGGGGCGGGCGGATGGGCGAGGAGCCGGCACTCGCTGCTGGCTTCGACGCCGCGGACCTGACCATCGCCGGCCGGCCCCGCGACCCCGACGAGACGAGCGCCGAGGACACCCGGGCCGCGACCCGCGAGTTCGTCGCCCGAGACGTCGACCTGGTGCTGTTCGTCGGCGGGGACGGGACCGCGGTCGATGTCGCGGAGACCCTGGACGACCTCGGCAGCGAGACGCCGATGCTCGGGGTGCCGGCGGGCGTGAAGGTCTACTCCTCCGTGTTCGCTGTCACGCCCCGGGCGGCCGGCCGCCTTGCGGCGACCTTCGACCGCGTGGAGACCCGTGAGGTCAACGACATCGACGAGGACGCGTACCGCGGTGGCGACGTCCGGACGGACCTGAAGGCGCTCGCCCACGTCCCCGTGGGCGAGGAACTGCAGTCCTCGAAGCAGATCGGCGGCGGCTCCGTCGAGGCGCTGGCCCAGGCCGTCGCGGCCGAGATCCGCGACGACGAGGGCACGACGTACGTCCTCGGTCCGGGGTCGACCGTGGACGCGATCAAGACGGAACTGGGCTTCGACGGCTCGCCGCTGGGCGTCGACGTCTGGCGTGACGGGGAGCTCCTGGTGCGCGATGCCGGCGAGTCCGACATCCTCGAGAACCTCGGCGAGGAGAACGTCATCGTGGTCTCGCCCATCGGGGGCCAGGGGTTCGTCTTCGGCCGCGGGAACGACCAGATCTCGCCGCCGGTCATCCGGCAGTGCGAGGTGACGGTCGTCGCCTCCTCGCGGAAGCTGGAGGAGACGGGAATCCTCCGCGTGGACACGGGCGATACGGACCTGGACGAGGAGCTCCGTGGCTGGCAGCGGGTTCGGGTCGGGAAGTTCGAGCGCCGGCTGATGGAGGTGGTCTGAGGAGTGGGGGGACGGAGGGATGCCCCGTGTCCCGCTCCGGACGGGGCCCGTTCCTTAGTCACACCCTGCAGTGACGTCCGGCATATAATCGTAACCAAAGACCGGCCAGGATATCCATACGGTAGGGTGAAGATTAAGGTGTCTGAGCGCGGAGTAGGTCCATGGAAACCCGGAAAGTGCAACGGCTGGGCCCCTCGACGCTGGCGATGACGCTGCCAGCGGAGTGGGCCAAGGCCCAGGACGTCGAGAAGGGCGACGAGGTGTCGCTGCGCATCGGTTCGAAGGGGACGCTGACGGTGATGCCCGAGTCGCTGCAGCAGGAGGAGTCCGAGGCCGTCATCCACGCCGGCGAACTCGACGCCGACGCCGTCGAGCGGGCCATCCTCGCACAGTACGTCCTCGGGCGGCGTGTCATCCACGTCGAGGTCGAGGAGGGCGGCACGCTGGACTCGGCGACCATCAACGCCGTCTACAACGCCGAGACGCAGCTCATGGGGCTGGGCGTCATCGAGGAGACGCCAGAGCGCATCGCCATCCGCTGCTCGGTCGACCCCGAGGACTTCACGCTGGACAACCTCCTCACGCGACTCGAATCGACGGGCAGCACGATGCGCAACGAGGCCATCAAGGCGCTCGCCCACGGCAACCCGGACCTCGCCCAGCGCGCCCTCAACCGGGAGCGGCAGGCCAACAAGATCTTCGTCCTCCTGCTCCGTCTCATCTTCACCGCCTACCAGAACCCGAACCTCGCCCGCGCGGTCGGGCTGGAGGGCGGCTTCCCGCTCATCGGCTACCGTTCCATCGCGAAGAACCTCGAACTGACCGCGGACAACGCCGAGGACATCGCCGAGATCGTCCTCGAGGCGGAGGGCCACTCCCTCAACGTCGACGACAAGACGATGCGGCGCATCCGTGATTTCACGGACGACGTCAACGAGATCACCGAGAAGGGCGTCGAGGCCGCGGTCCAGCGCGACTACGACATCGCCATCGAGGTCCGCGAACTGTTCCGCCAGATCGAGGACCGCGAGCGCGAGATCCTCAACGACCTCGACGAGATGCCCAACGAGGACCTCCTGCAGGTCCGCGAGGTGCTGGTGTCGCTGGGCCAGACCGCCCAGTACGCGGTGCGGAACGCAGAGATCGCGACGAACCTCGCGCTCAACAAGGACTCCGAGTACGTCACGATATCGTAAGATACGTCCATAGATACAGTTTCTCACAGTCCATCGTCGGAATCCGGTAGTTGTACGGCGGTTCCTGCCAGATGCATCGTTGCCTCCGGGGCCCGCTGAACGCCCCGCTCGGGGAAGGCGGCCGACGTGGGGACCGCAGGCCATCCCCGGCGCCCGAGGTCCACGCCGAGCCCCCGAGTCGGGGGTGTGAGGGTTTCGTACCCGCCCCCCACGGACCGTCGAAAGTGGCATGACCGTCGCCGAGGACGGTTCCGTATGCGCGACCTCGACGACACCGACCGGCAGATCCTCCGGCTCCTGCTGGAGGACGCCCGTCGGCCGTACGCCGACATCGCCGAGCGGGTGGACCTCTCGCCGCCCGCCGTCTCCGACCGCGTGGAGCGCCTGCAGGAGCTGGGCGTCATCGAACGGTTCACCGTCGATATCGACCGGTCGACGCTACGGGACGGGGTGCAGGTCCTGGTCACGCTCCGGCCGACGCCGGCCGCCGTCTCGGCGGTCCGGGCGGAACTGGCGGGGCTCGATGGCGTCGAGCACCTGTTCGAGACGGCCGATGGCCGCATCGTCGCCTCGATGGCGGCCCCCGACGGCGAGGTGCGCAACTACCTCGCCGGGGCCCTGGACTTCGACGTCGTCGAGGACCTGTCGGTCGATCTCCTCTCCGACAGCGAGTGGACCCCCGCGCTCGGGGACGCCACCATCGGCATCGACTGTGTCGAGTGCAGCAACACGGTCACTGGCGAGGGCGTCCTCGCGGAGGTCGGCGGCGAGCAACGTGCCTTCTGCTGTGAGTCCTGCGAGGCGGCGTTCCGCCAGCGGTACGAGGAGCTGGAGCAGGGCGCCTGAACGGCCTGGAGCGGTCGACGGCCCGCCGGAGCGCGCTCACGCGGCGGCGTCCTTCGGGTTCTGCATCCCCTCCTTCACGCCCCGTGTGACGAGGAGGTAGTTGACCGGGTAGGCCACGGCCAGGCCGATGGTCAGCGAGACCAGCAGCGCCGACCAGAACAGGGGTTCGCCCATGGTCGCCTCGCCCGCCAGCCACACGTCGACGCTGATGGCCGTGACCTCCATCACGGTGATGGATGGCGTCTCGGTGAGGAGGGCGTCGCGCGCGGCCTCGACGAAGCCGACGCCCTCCTGCATCAGGGGGCCGACGGTCAACGCGTAGCCGAGAGCGTACGCGCACGCGAACGTCCCCGCGATGACGAACGGCGTCTCCAGCGCGAGGATGCCGGCGGTGACGACGACGCCGATGACCTCGCCGGCGCCACAGCCGGAGTAGCAGTGCGCGACCGACCGGAAGGCCCGCCGCGCATCGGTGTCCTCCGGGATGGAGGGCCGCCCCGAGTACCAGTAGATGGCGAGCCCGAGTGGCCCCGAGTAGCAGACCGTCAGGCCCCAGACGAACTTCATCAGGGGCGCGATGCCGCTGTTGTTCCGGCGGATATCGACGGCCAGTGTGGTCAGCGATGCGACCACGAGGACGGCCCAGGCAGCGAGGAGGGCCGGGTTGGTGAGCACGTCCTGCAACGCGGTGTGGAAGGTCACACCAGGTCGTAATGCGGTCCCGTTCTTGTGGATTTCCGCTGTCGATACAATGTTCAGGACTCCACCTGACTTTCGATTCCAATTCCAAAACGCGGTCGGAGTTCGGTTCCGAACGGGAAAGTCGCTTGAACTGTGGGGCCCTACAAACGAACAAGGTGATCACGCGTGTCTGACCCGCGCCGGGAACGGATGGGTATCGGGGGGATGAGCTGTGCCAACTGCTCGGCGACCATCGAGGAGACGGTCGGCGAACTCGACGGCGTCGAGTCGGTCGACGTGAACTTCGCGACGGACGAGGGGTCGGTGACCTACGACCCCGATGTCGTGACGCTCGGCGCGGTCTTCGATGCCGTCGAGCGCGCGGGCTACGAACCGCGGACGGCCTCGGCGACCATCGCCATCACGGATATGACGTGTGCGAACTGCTCGGAGACCGTCGCCGGGGCGCTCCGTGACGTGCCCGGCGTCGTCGAGGCCACCGCGAACTTCGCGGCCGACGAGGCCCGGGTCACGTACAATCCGGAGACGGCCACGCTCGGGGACCTGTACGAGGCCATCGAGTCGGTCGGCTACAGCCCGGTCCGGGAGGACGGGGACGCCGAGAACGAGGGGAGTACCGAGGAGCGGCGCGATGCCGCCCGCGCGGCCGAGACCGAGCGGTTGCGGGACCTCACACTCCTCGGCGCCGCCCTCTCGCTCCCGCTCCTGGCACTGATGACCGTGGAGCTGCTCGCGCCCGGGGTGGTCCCCGAGACGGTCCCCGGAACCGAACTCCCGTTCGGCTGGGTCGCGTTCGCGTTCGCGACGCCCGTGCAGGTGCTCCTCGGGAAGGACTTCTACGTCAACGCCGCGAAGGCCATCCGCAACGGGAGCGCCAACATGGACGTGCTGGTGGCGCTGGGCGCCAGCACCGCCTACGTCTACTCGGTCATCACGCTGCTGGACGTGCTCGCGGGCGGTCTCTACTTCGACACGGCCGCGTTCATCCTGACGTTCATCACGCTCGGCAACTACCTCGAGGCCCGCTCGAAGGGGCAGGCCGGTGATGCCATCCGCGAACTGCTGGAGCTGGAGGCCGACACCGCCACCCGCCTGGTCGAGCGCGACGGCGAGACTGTCGAGGAGGAGGTCCCCATCGACGAGGTGGCGGTCGGGGACCGCCTGAAGGTGCGTCCTGGGGAGAGGATCCCCACGGACGCGGCGGTCGTGGACGGCGAGTCCGCCGTCGACGAGTCGATGGTCACCGGCGAGTCCGTGCCCGTCGAGAAGGGCCCCGGCGACGAGGTGGTCGGCGGCACCGTCAACGAGAACGGCGTGCTCGTGGTCGAGGCCACGAAGGTCGGTGCGGAGACTGCCGTCCGGCAGATCGTCGAGACCGTCCGGGAGGCCCAGTCCCGCCAGCCCGACGTCCAGCGCGTCGCCGACCGCATCTCGGCGTACTTCGTCCCGGCGGTCATCGTCAACGCCGTCCTCTGGGCGGTCGTCTGGTACCTGTTCCCCCAGGCGCTCGCGGGCTTCGTCGATGCGCTCCCGACCTGGGGGCTCGTCGCTGGCGGCCCGGCCGTCGCCGGCGGCACCGTCTCGCTACTGGAGTTCTCAATCGTCGTCTTCGCCAGCGCCGTCCTCATCGCCTGCCCCTGTGCGCTCGGACTGGCGACGCCCGCGGCCACGATGGTCGGCACGACTATCGGCGCACGTAACGGCGTGCTGTTCCGCGGCGGTGACATCCTCGAGCGCGTGCGCGACGCGGACGCCGTCGTCTTCGACAAGACCGGCACGCTGACCGAGGGCGAGATGACCCTGACCGACGTGGTGGCGCTGGACGCGGCCGCCGACGGTGGCGATGTCGCCGCCGACGGGGGGGCCCTGGAGGCCGATGCCGACACGGGTGCGCCGGCCGCGCCGCTTGACGAGGACGCCGTCCTCCGCCTGGCTGCGGCCGCCGAGACGGGGAGCGAGCACCCGCTCGCCGAGGCCGTCGTCGAGGGTGCCCGCGAGCGTGGGCTCGACATCCCCGACGCGGAGTCCTTCGAGAACGTCCCCGGGAAGGGGGTGCGCGCGACCGTCGCCGGCCGCGAGGTGCTCGTCGGGAACCGCGCGCTCCTCCGTGACAGCGACGTGGACCCGTCACCCGCCGACGAGGCGATGGAGCGACTCGAGAGCGAGGGGAAGACGGCGATGCTGGTCGCTGTGGATGGCCGCGTGGCGGGTGTCGTCGCCGACGCGGACACCGTCAAGGAGTCCGCCCGGGAGGCCGTCTCGGCACTCCGCGAGCGCGGCACCGCGGTCCACATGCTCACCGGCGACAACGAGCGGACCGCGCGCGCCGTCGCCGAGGCGGTGGGAATCGACCCCGAGAACGTCCGCGCCGGCGTGCTCCCCGAGGAGAAGGCCGACGCCATCGAGGACCTCCAGTCCGACGGCACCCGGGCGCTGATGGTCGGTGACGGCGTCAACGACGCCCCCGCGCTGGCCACCGCGTTCGTCGGTATCGCCATCGGGAGCGGGACCGACGTGGCCATCGAGGCCGCCGACGTGACGCTGATGCGCTCGGACCCGGCGGACGTGATGAAGGCCGTCCGGGTCAGCGAGGGGACCCTCGCGAAGGTCCGCCAGAACCTGTTCTGGGCGCTGGGTTACAACACCGCGATGATCCCGCTCGCCTCGCTGGGGCTGCTCCAGCCCGTCCTGGCTGCGGGTGCGATGGCCCTCTCGTCGGTGTCGGTACTGACGAATACGCTGGTGTTCCGGCGGTACACGCCCACCGAGGACTACCGTCTGCTGGACGGACTCCGGCGGTAAGGCCCTGGTCGCGTGCCGGCAGGTCACCTGTCACCGCGTCCCGGGTAACCCGCATCGAGGAATGGGGTCCATGTACTGCGAGCGGTCCCCGTCTCTCCTGCCCCGGTTGGCGGTCACGCACGGGGGGTATCACCGAGACGGCGAGCGGCGGTGGTCACCCCCTCGTGCCCCTGTTTGGCGGGCCGTTCGTGGTGTTCCCCTCGGCATCGCGCTCGCTGGTGTCGTCATCACCGTACTGGCCTCGACCGCCTCGCTGGCCGGCGGAGCGCGCTCGGGCCGGTGCTGATCCCCGGCAGTCCTGCCGCAGGCCGGGAATCTCCCGGCCGACGAGGACGGTGGCGGCCCGTACCGCCGTGTGAGGCCTGAACGGGTCCGCCTTCGTGACGGGAACGGGACCCACGCGAGGGCGGGTCGTCAGTCGGCTCCCTGGAGGAGCGGCTGGTACCGTCGGTCGTCCAGGGTCCGCCGGACCTGCTCGACCGCGGCCTCGGCCGCCGCTCGGCGGGAACTGAGGGGTGGAGGGCTCGAGGGCATACCCGCAACGATGGACCGCAGGGATAAGTGCTTCCTGGGGGTGGGCCCCACCTCCCCCCGGTGAAACGGCGTCACTGCACCCACCACGTCAGGGGCCGGCGTCTCGGGGGAGCGCTACGGCCCCGGCCCGGTGACGGGCGACCCGACCGGGACGCGGAAGCGGCCGTCCCCACGTCGGCAGGGGCCCTGCCCAGGGCACCGCGCGTTCCGGGCACTCGGCCCTCGTGGGTTCTGCCGCTAGACCACGATTTAGGTCGGTGGTCCGATTGCGGTCGGTATGCACGGGGGGAGCTTCAGTCGACGAGCGCTGCTTGGGGCCGCCGCCACGACCGCACTCACCGGATGCTCCGAGGTCACCGAGCGGGTCCCTGAGGAGCTCGATGCCGGCGGTGACGGCGGTGCCGGTGACGGCGGGGCGACGGGCGACGACACGTCGGACCGCGCCATCGTGACACCGATATTCCGGCTCATCACGGCGTACAACCGCAACCTCATGAGTATGGCCGAGGGCTTCCTCACGCCGGCGTCCCCCGTCCGCGAGCAGGTGACACCGAGGCTCCTGGAGGCCTACGAGGTGACCGGTATCGAGGTGCTGTCGGTCGACAGACGGGACGAGACCAGCGCCAGCGTCCGAGCGACACTCTCCTACCGGTCGGTCGTGGAGGACGGCGCCTCGTTCACCACCCGGTTCGAGAACCGCCAGGGTGAGGACCACTGGCTGGTCCACGACATCGACGACCCGGCACCGATCCTCTCGCTCGACGGCATCCCGACGGCGACCCCCGAGCCGACGCCCGCTTCCGAGCCGCTCGATGGGTTCGAGGGCTCGCTGGCGCCGTGGACGCCGACCATCGCCAGGTTCGGACAGCGCGAGGACGAGGTCTACGCGGGCTCGTACAGCGGCGGCATCACGGCCGACAGCGACGACGTCGGGGCCCGGTTCGGCGTTCTGGCGCGGGCCCGCCCACCATCGCTCGCCGGCGGCCGGCGCCCACGGCGGCTCTCGTACTACTGGCTGGAGCGCGAGGAGAACACCGGCGGCGGGCTCCGGGTCCGCAACAGCAAGGGGGCGCCTGAACTCGGCGTGGCCACCGCCAACCCGGGGTGGGTCGTCGATGCGGCCATGGGCCGGAACGTGGTCTACGAGGGCGATGGCTACGACCGCTGGGTGAAGGTCGACGTGACCTTCGACTGGGAGGGTAGCAGGGTCGAGGTGGCGTTCGAGGACCTCGAATCGGGGACCACCGCGTCCAGGCGGACGGCGCTGGGCGATGGCCTCGACGCGGAGATCATCCAGGTGGACGGGTTCACGAAGGGCGAGGGCTGGGTCACCGACGCCTGCCACATGTTCTGGGACGAGGTATCTCTCGAATTCGACGAATAGGCTCTGGATGCGACCTCTTCGGTTCGAAAAAGAGACAAAGGCCGGGAGAAGCCTCGATTATCGCGAAATCGGCGCCGTTACCGGTTCCGACCGAGTTCGTCGTGGCTCGTGACCCAGTCCGACGCCGAGATGGCCGAGGCCAGCGACAGTTCGCCCGCGAGGACGGTCGCGGCGGCGATCTCGGCGAACTTCTGGACGTTGCCCGGACCGTTACAGTCCAGCATGGAGAGGCACTCCTCCTGCGTCGGCAGGCCCGTCCCGCCGCCGTACGTCGCGACGATGAGCGACGGGATGGTGACCGAGACGTGGAGCGAGTTGTCGTCCAGGAGGGTGGTGTTCACCATCGCGGCCGACGATTCGGCGACGTTGGCCTCGTCCTGCCCACAGGCGATGAACAGCGACGCCAGCCCGTTGGCCGGGTGCGCACCGTTCGTGTTCGCCCCCGAGAAGAAGGAGCCGAGCGTCGCGACCTGCCCGTGGTGGTGGATGGCGCTGGGCTCGACGCCGAGGTGGTGGAGCATCGTCTGCTCCGAGAGCGTCGTCTCGGCGGTGACGCGCTTGCCACGGGTCTGCAGGTCGTTGATCTTGGAGGCCTTCTTGTCCGTCGCGAAGTTGCCCTCCAGGTAGAAGTTCTCGACGTAGCCCGAGTACTCCGAGAGGATCCAGTTACACGCCGCGAACGTCGCCTTCCCGACCATGTTCTGGCCGGCGGCGTCGCCGGTCGTGTAGTCGAACCGGAGGTGGACGTGGTTGTTCGTCAGGTAGTCCTCGATGCGGACGAGCTGGGCGACCGAGGAGGTGGCTTCGGCCTTCTCCCGGATGGTGTCCATGTGCTCGAAGACCCAGTCGCGGAAGTCACGCGCGTTGCGGGCGTCCTCGAAGACGAACACCGGCGCACGGTTCATGTTGTCGTCCACGACCGTCGTCTTCGCGCCACCCGAGAGGTTGATGGCCTTCATCCCGCGAGAGTAGGAGGCGACGAGCGTCCCCTCCGTCGTCGCGAGCGGGATGGGGTACTCGCCGTCGGCGTGCTCGCCGTTGACCTGGACCGGGCCGGCGACGCCGAGGGGCATCTGTGCGACGCCGATGAAGTTCTCGACGTTGCCCTCGGTCACGTGCGGATCGAAGGAGTTCTCCGGGACGTGTTCGAGGTCGACGCCCGTCTCCTCCTCGAGGTACTCGTGCCGTGCGGCGATGGCCTCCTCGGAGTAGTTGTCCTCGTCGTCGCGCGGGATGCCCCCGACCATCTCCTCGTCGCGGATGGTGTCGGTGACCTCCAGCGTCAGTTCGCCGAACGGGTCGGCGGTGAAGTCGATCTCGATCTCGTGCTCGCCCGTGCTCAGGTCCACGCCCTCGACGACGATGACGACCGTCCGGCCGACGGGGAAGTTGATGGGCCGGTCCTCGTCGACATCGTCGAGCGTGTACTCCTTCTCGTCGGCGGTCACGATGCGGACGTCCTCGAGGGCGATGCGCTGGCGGTTGACCACGACCCGCGAGACGCCCGTCACCTTCGCGTCCTGCAAGCGGTTCTTGATCTCGAACTCCGCCCCGCGGTCGGTATCCTTCAGGCTCCCGTACGTGTAGAGCCGCTGCAGGATGCGATCCGGAATGTCCAGGGAGAACCGCCCGCCGGAGCCGACCAGGTTCGCGTAGATGCGCTTCAGCACACCGCTGTCTGGCGTCGGAATGACCATGTAACGTCCCGCAATCTGACGCGTCGGGATTAAACCTTGTGTCAGCGACAGCCGCCTGAATGTTTCTCGACGGTTCGTTCAGCCGTCTCGACGGTTCGTTCAGCCGTCCCCCAGGTTCCCGGCCGGGTCATCGTCGGGCGAGGCGGTCCCGGGCGGCGTCGACTGCCTCCCGGACGCGCTCGCGCACCGACGGGTCCGCGCCCATCTCCGCGATGGAGTCCCGGCGTTCCAGCGTCCCTCTGACGAACGGCCGGACCGGGAACACGCCGAGGTGCAGACGCTCCATCTCGGCGAGCACGAAGGCCTCGTGGTCGTCGAACAGCTCGCCGGTCCGGCGGGTGAGTCGACACCCGCCGGCGACCCGGCTCCAGAGCGGTCCGAGCGCGCGCTGGGCCAGCCGGCGCCATCCCTCCTCGGTGACGTGCTCGAGGAACCGGAACTCACCCCCCGGCCTGAGGACGCGTGCCACCTCGTCGAGTGCGGCCTCCGGGTCCGGGATGGTGCAGAACACCATCGACGCGACGACAACGTCGAACGAGTCGTCCGGGAATGGGAGTGATTCCGCCCGCGCGTCGCTCACGGTCACCTCGATGCCGTCCTCTCGCGCCGCGGCGACGGCCTGCTCGCGCATATGCGGGTCGGGTTCCAGCATCGTCACCTCGGCCGCACCCGACCGGATGGCCTCCTCGTAGTAGGGGAGCATCGCGCCGGTCCCGGCACCGAGGTCCAGTACGTCCCCGGCGAGGTCACGGGCCAGGTACTCCCGGTGGGGCGGGAACAGCTTCGCCTCGGACGCTCGCATCACCGGGTCGTACAGTCGCGCGAACCACGGGTGGGCGGGCCCGTCCTCCTCGCTCGCATCGCCGTGATCGTGACTCGTCCCCTCACCCACCACCCCACTTTCGACGTGTTCGTCCTCCTCAGCGGTGGTGGTTCCCATGCCATCGGCTACTCGCGCCAGTAGTATATCTCCGGGGGCGGCGTCCGACGCCCGTCAGCCGGCGCGCGGACGCCGGGCGGTCGCTTGGGGGGTCGCACCGGGCCCGTCACTCGCGGACGGACCGCAAACGACAGGGGGGACCCGGTCGCTGGGGCGCGTATGACCGACACCGCCGACTCCGTCCAGTCGCTCGTCGACGAGCTTCACGCCGAGGCCGAACGGGACCGTCCGACCGAGGCGACGCCCGAGGTGGGCATCGTGATGGGGTCGGATTCCGACCTGGACACGATGTACGGGGCGTACGAGGCGCTGACCGAACTCGACTTCGAGGAGGTGACCGACATCGAGAACCCACCGGCCGCCCGCTACACCTTCGAGACTTACGTGGTGAGTGCCCACCGGACGCCGGAGCTGATGTACGCCTACGCCGAGACCGCGGAGGCTCGTGGCCTCGATGTCATCATCGCCGGGGCCGGCGGCAAGAGCGCCGACCTGCCGAACATGACCGCCAGCCTCGCCTACCCTCTCCCCGTCATCGGGGTCCCGGTGCAGGAGAAGTCCGTGAGCAGCGTACTCGGGATGCCGACGGGAGCGCCCATCGTCGCCGTCGACGCGGGCAAGTCGTTCAACGCGGGGCTGTCGGCGGTCCAGACCCTCGCTCGGGAACACGACGAGTTGCGCGAGCGTCTCGTGGCGTACCACGACGACCTCCAGCAGGGCGTCGGCGAGGTCTCGCGGGACCTCCACGAGTCGGGGACTGCACGCTTCCGGGCCGAACGGGAGTGAGGCGGTCGTTCCCGGCGGTGGAGGGTCGCTCTCTCGCGAACTCGGATTCGGGGGTTGAGGGCCGTGATTCCGCCGAAGGCGGCGTTATCAACTCTTATGTACGGGGGTTCCTTAGCCGCTAGCGATAGTCGTGAGCAATCCATGGATCGCTATCGGGGCGCTAGCGGTCGTGGGGGTGGCGATCCCCCTGACGATGATCGCCGTCTCCGCACTCCTCCGCCCGAGTGTCCCCGAGCAGGGAAAACGAGCCGTCTACGAGTCCGGCGAGGTACCGACGGGCAACACGCGCATCCGCTTCAACATCCAGTACTACATGGTCGCGCTGCTGTTCGTCATCTTCGACATCGAGACCGTCCTCATCTTCCCGTGGACGGTCATCTACCGGGACGCCGTGAGCCAGTTCGGGCTGGCGAGCGCGCTGCTGCCGATGCTGGTCTTCATCGGCGTCCTGGTCGTCGGCCTCGCCTGGGCGTGGCGCAACGGTGCCGTCCGCTGGGTTGCGAGCCCACGGGGCGAAACCGGACAATCAGCTGACTAGATCATGAGTTCCGACAACACCACACCGACAGAGTCGACGCAGGAAGCCCGCATGGGTGACGGCGTCGACTCACGCTTCAACTCGAAGCTCCGCGAGGCGTTCGGCTCCACCCCGTTCATCCTCACCAAGTTCGACAAGTTCATGAACTGGGTTCGGGGCTCCTCGATGTTCATGCTGCAGTTCGGCATCGCCTGCTGCAGCATCGAGATGATGCACACGTACGCGGTCAAGCACGACCTCGACCGCTTCGGGGCCGGCGTGCCGCGTGCCTCCCCCCGACAGGCCGACGTCATCATCGTCCCGGGGACCATCGTCTCGAAGTTCGCCCCGCGGATGAAGCGCGTCTACGACCAGATGCCCGAGCCGAAGTTCGTCGTCGGGATGGGCTCCTGTACCATCTCCGGGGGCCCCTTCCAGGAGGGCTACAACGTCATCAAGGGTGCCGAGGAGGTCATCCCGGTGGACATCCACGTCCCCGGCTGCCCGCCCCGCCCGGAGGCGCTGGTCTACGGCGTCGCCAAGCTCCAGGAGCGCATCGCCAACGGCGAGAGCGCGCCCGTCACCGTGAAGCCGTACGAACTGGAGCAGTTCGGCGACCTGGAGGGCGACGAGCTCGTACAGCACCTCGCCGACCAGATCGACGAGGACGACCTCGTCATGCGGTACAACTGGGCGGACTCGCCCTGATACCATGAGCCTGGAAGACCCATCCAGACCCGAGGCCGAGGCGGCACCGGTCGGCGAGACCGCCGACGGCCTCGACTACGACGCGCTGGAGGCACTGCTGGGCGACCTGGCCATCGGCCGCGAGTCCCACATCAACGCCGAGGCGTTCGTGGTCCGGCCGGACCAGGTCGAGGAGGCGCTCCTCACCCTCCGCGACGAGGCCGGCTTCGACCACTGTTCCTGTGTCACCGCACAGGAGTACGAGGACCGCTACGAGTCCATCTACCACCTCCGGAAGTACGACGACCCGACCCAGGAGGTCGGCGTCGTCGTGCCCACCTCGCGGGACAACCCCGTCAGCCAGTCCGGCAACGAGGCCTACCGGACCGCCGACTGGCACGAGCGCGAGGCGTACGACCTCGTCGGCATCGAGTACGACGACCACCCGGACCTGCGGCGCATCCTCCTGCCCGAGACCTGGCAGGGCCACCCGCTCCGCAAGGACTACAACCAGGAGCAGCCCCAGGTCGTCACGCTCCGCGAGCACGCCAACCCGCTGCAGGACGACCACCGCGGCGGCGAGGACTCGGACACGATGTTCCTCAACATCGGTCCCCACCACCCCGCCACGCACGGTGTCCTGCACCTGAAGACGACGCTGGACGGGGAGACGGTGGCCGACGTCGAATCCGACATCGGCTACCTCCACCGCTGCGAGGAACAGCTCTGCCAGCAGGGGAACTACCGGCACCAGATCATGCCGTACCCCGACCGCTGGGACTACATCTCGGCCGGCATCCTCAACGAGTGGGCGTACGCCCGCACCGCCGAGGACCTCGCGGACCTGGAGGTCCCGGAGTACGCGCAGGTCATCCGGACCATGTCCGCGGAGATGTGCCGTATCGCGAGCCACATGCTCGCGGTCGCGACGTTCGCGCTGGACGTCTACGGCGACTTCACGGCCATCTTCATGTACGCGATGCAGGACCGCGAGAACATGCAGAACCTGCTGGAGGACCTCACGGGCCAGCGGCTCATGTTCAACTACCTCCGGCTGGGCGGCGTCGCGTGGGACCTGCCCGAGCCCCGCGAGGAGTTCTTCGAGAAGACCCGCGACCTGCTCGACGACCTTCCGGAGCGCCTGGAGGAGTACCACAACCTCATCACGTCGAACGAGATCTTCCAGATGCGGTGTGTCGACACCGGCGTCCTCGAGCCCGAGGTCGCGAAGTCCTACGGCGCGACCGGTCCGGTCGCCCGTGGCTCCGGCGTCGACTACGACCTCCGGCGCGACGACCCGTACGGCTACTACGACGAGCTGGACTGGGACGTCGTCACCGAGGACGGCTGCGACAACTACGCGCGCGTCCTCGTCCGGATGCAGGAGGTCGAGGAGTCCGCGAAGATCATCCAGCAGTGCGTCGACCTGCTCGAGGACTGGCCCGAGGAGGAGCGCACCATCCAGTCGAACGTCCCCCGGACGCTCAAGCCCGAGCCCGATACCGAGATCTACCGCTCGGTCGAGGCCGCGAAGGGTGAACTCGGCATCTACATCCGAAGCGACGGCACCAGCAAGCCGGGCCGGTTCAAGATCCGGTCGCCGTGCTTCTCGAACCTGCAGACCCTGCCCGAGATGAGCCAGGGCGAGTACATCCCCGACCTCATCGCGTCGCTGGGCTCGCTGGACATCGTCCTCGGGGAGGTGGACCGGTGAGCTTCCCGGTCCTCCAGAGCGGCGGCACGCCCCTGCCGACGATGCTCAAGAACCTGCTGGGCCTGCCCGACGGTCCGGCGTTCGAGTTCCTCGCGGCGCTCATCGCCTCGTCGGTCGTCGCGGCCGCCCTCCTGGGCCTGGTCGCGGTGTCCGGCATCTGGGGCAAGCGGAAGATCACGGCCGCGTTCACCGACCGCATCGCCGTCAACCGGCACGGCCCGTTCGGCCTGCTCATCATCGTGGCCGACGCGGTCCGGCTCCTCTCGAAGGAGCTCATCGTCCCCGAGGGCGTCGACCGCCCGGCGTGGGACATCGCACCCATCGTCATGGCCGGCTCCGCGCTGCTCGGCTTCGCGGTCATCCCGATGGGGAACGGCCTGCAGATCGCCGACCCCGAGGTCGGCCTCGCCTACGTGTTCGCCGTGGCCTCCATCGCGAGCGTCGGGCTGGTGATGGCCGGCTACTCCTCGAACAACAAGTACTCGCTGCTGGGCGGCCTGCGTGCGGTCGCGCAGAACCTCGCCTACGAGATCCCGCTCATCATCACGGCGGCGTCGGTCGTCATCTTCGCCGGCACGCTCCAGATGAGCGGCATCGTCGAGGCACAGACCGCGACGCTCGTCTCCGTCGCGGGCATCAACATCCCCTCCTGGTACGCCTTCGTCAACCCGTTCGCGTTCGTGCTGTTCATGGCCGCGAACCTGGCCGAGGTGGGTCGCAACCCCTTCGACATCCCGGAGGCGCCCACGGAGATCGTCGCCGGGTGGCAGACGGAGTACTCCTCCGTCTACTTCGTGCTCTGCTACCTCTCGGAGTTCATCCACATCTTCCTCGGCGGCGCCATCATCGCCACCATCTTCCTCGGCGGCCCGGCCGGCCCGGTCCTCCCGGGCGTGCTCTGGTTCGTCATCAAGATGGTCGCGGTCTACCTGTTCACCCAGTGGGCCCGCTCGGCGGTGCCCCGGGTGCGCATCGACCAGCTGATCGAGATCGGCTGGAAGGGGATGCTCGTGCTGTCGTTCGCCAACCTCGTCCTCACGGCCGTCATCGTGGGAATCACCGTCTAAGACAATGATCGGCGTCCTCAAATCCATGGCCACGACGATGAAGCACGCGCTCGACGGCGAGACGTTCACCGTCGAGTACCCCGAAGAGACACCCGAGGTCTCGCCGCGCTTCCGCGGCGTCCACAAGTTCTCCCAGGAGCGGTGCATCTGGTGCCGCCAGTGCGAGAACGTCTGTCCGAACGACACCATCCAGATCGTCACGGACGAGCAGCGCAACGGCGAGCAGTACAACCTCCACATCGGGCAGTGCATCTACTGCCGGCTCTGCGAGGAGGTCTGTCCCGTCGACGCCATCCTGCTCACGCAGAACTTCGAGTTCACGGGCGACACCAAGGACGACCTCGCCTACTCGATGGAGGAACTGAAGAACGTCCCCTGGTACAAGGACATCGACCCGCTCGCCTCCCGCGAACCGGACCGCGGCGCGTGGATCGGCGAGGGCGAGGGCGAAGTCGACTACCAGTAGCGCGTTTTCCCGCTGCGGGTGCTCTCGTCGGCCGGCCTGACGGCCGGCCGTCTCCGAGCACCACTTGTGCAAAAGACGTTCAGAAAAACGGCCGGCCCTCGCTTCGTCGTCGGACTACGTCCGACTGCAAGCGGGACGAAGTCCCGCCCTGCTCGGGCCGGTGAAACCACGCCTTCGGCGCGGGAAGCCGCTGAGTCCTGCGGAGACTTCGTGCTCGCTTCGCTCGCACGGCCTGTCCCTAGATCCATCGGATATTGGGCACGAAAGGAGAGACTATCGGCATTAAATTTCGAAAGAGAACTGCAGCTTCTTTACTTCTATATTTTGAAGAATATGGGGCAAGTGCGGGACCGAGTGGCGCGAATCGCGTGGCTGCGTCGGCGATTCCAGACCGTGACTCGTAAGGTGGACAGGTGAATTGTCCCCTGAACGATGCCCTCCGTCCAGACCAACGACATCGAGACGCACTACGAGCGCACCGGCGACGGACCACCGGTCGTGATGGCCCACGGCGCGGGCTACGACCACCGCTGGTGGGAGCCACAGGTCGAGGCACTCGCCGAGCAGTACGAGGTGATCACGTACGACCTCCGCGGGCACGGGCGCACCGGCGGCGGGGGCGACTGGCACCAGTACGAGATGGGGCTGTACGCGCTGGACCTGTACCGGCTCGTCGAGCGGCTCGAACTCGACGAGCCGCTCGTCGTCGGCCACTCGCTCGGCGGGATGTTCCTGCCGGAGTTCGCGGCGCGCTATCCCGACTCGGTCCGCGGGCTGGTGCTCGCGGACGCGCAGGTCACGCCCGGCGAGGGGGTCGGAAACTGGTTCTTCGGCAACGTAGTCCACCCCGCGGTCATCATGGTCAACCGCGTGTTCGGGCTGGACCGGGCGGAGGCCCTCCAGGAGGCCATCGGGAGGCTGCTCGCTGACGACGATGACGAGGAACGCCCGGCGGACGAGGACGCGGAGCTGGCGGCGTACCAGGAGTCGGTCTCCGAGCGCCACGAGCGCGAGGAGGTGACCCGGGTGCAGCGCGGGCTCCGGCGCTTCGCGGGCGGGCCGGTCGATGAGGTCACGGTCCCGACGCTCGGCGTCTACGGGAGTCTGGAGCGGAAGATGATGGCCCGGAACGCCGAGGCCCTGTCCCTCCAGCACGGGACGGCGACGATCGAGGAGATCGCCGACGCGGGCCACCTCCTGACCTGGACGCACGCGAAAGCGTTCAACGAGGAACTGGTCGCGTTCGCCGACCGGGTGTTCGACGGGGCGGACCAGTAGGCCGCCCGTACTCAGGCCCGCTCGAAGACGAGCACGTAGCTGTGGTCGTAGCCGTAGCCGTACACCCCCACCTCGGCGTCGTCGCCGTTCTCCCACGAGACGACGTGTTCACCGGCGAAGCGAAAGCCCGGCAGCTCGCGGAGCGACCCGGCGAGGTCCCAGGCGAACGTGGTCGTCCGGCCGTCGTGTTTCAGGTTCGCGACCTCGACCAGGAGCGTGCCGTCCCGGTGGAAGCGGTGTCCAATGTCCGAGAACACCCTGGAGAGCTCCTCGAGGTAGGTCCCGTAGTCGCTCTCGCCGTCGTAGTTCTGGAGGGGGTCACGGGTGTCGGACTCGTGCATATACGGCGGCGAGGTCAGTACGCAGTCCAGGGTCGGGACGTCCGCGGGGATGTCGGTGGCCGTGCCGTGGTGGAGGCGGTCGGGGTCGCGGAGGCGGTCGCGGGCGTACCCGACGCGGTCGGCATCGTACTCGACGCCCCAGGCCCTGCGGTCGAGCCCCTCCGCGACGGCCAGCGTGGTTCCGAACCCGGCGAACGGGTCGAGGAGCCGGTCGTCACGGTCCGTGTACTCGCTGAGCAGCCGCCGCACGAGCACCGGTGGCATCCGGACGTCTGCACCGTCGAATCCGTCGGGGAGTGGTTCGCCGTGATCGTACACCAGGGAGAGGGCGGTTCGCACGAGGGAGGGTCACAGGGCCAGTCGCAAAGAGTCTGCCCACCACCGGTCGCCGGGAGGTTTACGCCCGCGCGTTCCCAGGTCCGCCGCATGGCCCTCCGCGCCGCCTACCGACTGCTCGTGTCACGACTCGACGACCACCCCGGCGTCTGGCTGGTCGGCCTCGCCTTCGGCCTGGTCCTCGGTGGTGGCTACGCGCTCCTGTTCGTCCTCGACGGGGTCCTCGCCAGCCCCGTGGCGTACGCCGGGTTCGTCCTCGTCGTGGCTCCGCTGTTCGGTGCCGCGCTGTGGCCGTACGCTGCCGGCGACCCACCCGAGTCGGTCCGGGAACTCCCCCGGGTCGCGGCCCGGGGCTACCCCGGACTGCTCGTCGCGCGGCTGGGTTACGTGGCGCTGCTCGGGCTGCTCGCGGGCGCGGTGCTGGCGGTGCCGACGGTCCTCGGGACGCTCGCCTCGCTGGTGAACTACCTGGCCGGCGGCGGTGCGACGACGCTGGGGCCGGAGCACGCGCGCGACCTCGCGGCCCTCGTCCTCGGGCTCGTGGCGCTGGTGGGTCTCGTCGCGGCCCGCCTGCTGTTCGGGTTCGTCGACGTCGCCGCGCTCTCGGCGGGGCCGCGCGAGGCCGTCCCGGAGGCCTTCGAGACCGCGCTCGGGGCACCCGGGCGCACGGCCGCGGTCGCGCTCGCGCTGGTCCCGTACCGGCTCGGACTCCCTGCAGTGGCGCTGTTCGTCTCGGGCATGGCCGCCGAGACGCGGGGCGTGGTGGACGCGTTCGTCGCCTCGCCGCGGCTGGCGGTGCTCCCCTCGGGGGCGCCGTCGTACGCCACGGTCCCGGAGCCCTCGCTGGCGCCGGAACTGCTCGCCGTGTTCGTCGTCGCCGACGTGGTCGTCACGACGCTCGTCTGGCCCGTCGCGTTCGGGTTCCACGTGGCCGCATTCGAGACGCTCCGCGAGCAGCGCGGTGACGGGGCTCCCGGCGCGACGGCCGCCCCGGGGGACCCGGCCGGTCAGTAGTGGAGGACGTCCGCGAGCACCTGCTGCCAGGTCGGGTTCGTTCCAGACGGTCTGTCGACATCGACGGTGCCGTACCGGTCGACCTCGGTCACCACCCGGAAGTCGAGCCGACGGTCGACGGCCCGCTCGCCGTCGGCCGTCCTGACGACGTCCTCGTAGACCAGCACCCGCCGCTCCTCGATGCGTTCCAGGCGGCCGGTCGCCGCGTCGACCGTGACGCGGATCCGGCTCCCGTTCTCGATGTCGCCGACGCCCCAGGTCGGCCTGACCTCGAACTGCCGGTAGGGGTCGTCGATGCCGTAGGTGATGGACTCGTCCGTCGTGTCGACCACGCGCCAGCGGGCGTCGTGCGGGAGGAACGGGTCGCCGAACACCTCGTGGCTGTCGGCCAGTTCGAAGCTGGCGCCGCGCTGTGGGGCCTCGAACGCCGGGACCCCGGCTCCCGGGTCCGTACTCGCACCGTCGATGCCGAACTCCGAGACGATGCCGCCGTCGGTCGCGTAGACGACGCTGGTCCCGGGCCGGCGGACCGTCCCGGTGTGGAGGAACGCGCCGAACGAGTGGAACTGGGTCGGGACGAACCGGTCGTCGGTCTCCAGGATGCGGCGGTGGGTCCGGTAGACGGCGAGGTGCTGGCGGTCGGTGAACGACCGGACGTGGCGGTAGGTCGCGCGGTGATACCGGTCGCCGTCGGTGTCGGCGTCGCGGACGTAGACGCGCGTGACGAGCCGATGGTCCATCACCGAGAGCACGCGGCCGGCGTCGTGGATGACCGCGCGCGGCGGCTGGTCGGTGTCGACCGTCGGCTCGGCGGCCGGCGTTCCGATATCTGCGACGCGGACGCCCGCGGCGACCCCGCCGAGCGCGACCAGCACGAGCGCGACCGCGAGGACTGCCCGGAGGCGGCGACTCATCACTCGCCGCCTCCGTCCTGCGGGTCACTCGTCGCCCGAGAGGTCGGCGTGGCAGTCGGCTGGGCCGCCCGGTCGAGCGTGTCGAGCGCGACGGACCGGTCGCCCTCGGGCGACTCCCACACGACCCTGACGGTCCCACGCTCCGCCGACGGGACGACCAGTTCGTCGCCGACATCGAGCGGGAACGACTGCGCCGGGGTCGAGACCTCCCCTGCACTCCCGACCCACGCGACCCGGCGGTAGTCCTGGGCGTCGACGACGACCGTGACGGCCCCCGTGTTGTCGGGGGTGAAGCGGTTGCCGGCGGTCATCCGGACGCGGTACCCCGGTTCGTCGGGAAGCCACTCGATGGTCGCCAGCATCCGGGGGTAGTTCGCGTTCGGCGGCGGCGGCGCGGGCTCGCCACGCAGTGGGAGACAGCCGGCGAGCAGGGTCGCACCACCGGCGAGGAGGGCACGGCGGTCCATGCGTCGGGATGTGTCAGGAGCGATAAAACCCTGGGGGTCACCCCGGAGAGATGCCGCCGCCACCTGGCGACGACCACGTACGCACGCGCCCGCGGATGGCAAGTTTCAAAGCCGTTCTGGATAACGGGTCCACAATGGCACTAGCAGAGACACTGGCGTTCGCGCTGTTCGCCCTCGTCACCGTGGGGAGCGCGCTGGGCGTCGTGTTGGTCCGCGACATCTGGCACGCGGCACTCCTCCTCGGGGTGGCGCTGGTCAGCGTCGCGGTCCACTTCGTCATGCTGCGCGCCGAGTTCCTCGCGGCGATGCAGATCCTGGTGTACGTCGGTGGGGTACTGGTCCTCATCACGTTCGCCGTGATGCTGGTCCGCGAGCAAGGGGCCGACACGGAGGTGGTCGGCCAATGACCTCACGCCCGCGGATGGAACGGAACAGCCGACAGGTCATCGGGGTCCTGTCGCTGGCGCTGTTCGCCGTCCTCGCCGCGGTCTTCCTCACGGCCGAGTTCGGCGACGCCGCCGGCTTCGGCGAGGGTTCGATCACCGCCGCCATCGGCTATGCGATGTTCAACCTCGACGCCGGGGCGTTCCCCTCCGAGGGGTTCCTCGTCACGTTCGAGATCATCGACCTCGTGCTGGTGGCGGCCCTGGCCGCCGCTGTCATGCTCGCCCGCCGCGAGGGCGAGGGCAGCGTCCTCCCGCTCCGAACGGACGGGAGCGGCGAGGAGCGAACCGGCCGCGACGAGGACGGGGGTGACCGGTGATGGCGGTCCCGGTCGAGTACTACATGGTCCTCTCGGCGGCGGTGTTCTGTATCGGCCTGTTCGGCATCCTGACGCGTCGGAACGCGCTGATGTTCCTGATGAGCGTCGAGCTGATGCTGAACGCAGCGAACATCAACTTCGTCGCGTTCTCGTTCTACCACGGGAACCTGACCGGGCAGGTGTTCAGCCTGTTCACGATGGCGCTGGCGGCCGCCGAGGTGGCGGTCGGCATCGGCATCATCCTGGTCCTGTACCGCAACTTCTCGGACGTGGACGTGACGAAGGCGACGACCCTGAGGTGGTAACATGGCTGCAGAAGGAGGAATATTCACGTTCGCGCCGGCCATCGCGGTGCTGCCGTTCGTATCGTTCCTGGTCGCCCTGTTCTTCGGCGACCGGATGCCGAAGAAGGGGGCGTTCGCCGGAATCGCGGCGACCGCCGGGTCGCTGCTGCTGTCGCTGGTCATGCTCGCGCAGGTCGCGAGCGGCCACGCCTACCACATGGAGCTGTACACGTGGGTCGGCGGCGAGGGCGTGCCGTTCGAGCTGACCTTCGGCATCCTGCTCGACCAGCTCTCGACGCTGATGCTGGTCATCGTATCGACCATCGCGTTCCTGGTCCACGTCTTCTCGCTGGGCTACATGAACGACGAGGGCGAGACGGGCCTGCCCCGCTACTACGCCGAGCTGGGCCTGTTCACGGCGAGCATGCTCGCCTTCGTCTTCTCGGACAACATCCTGATGGCGTTCATGTTCTTCGAGCTGGTGGGCCTCTGCTCGTACCTGCTCATCGGCTTCTGGTTCCGCCGCTCGGGGCCGCCGAGCGCGGCCAAGAAGGCGTTCCTGGTCACCCGCTTCGGTGACTACTTCTTCCTCATCGGCGTCGTCGGCATCTTCGCCACCTTCGGCACGGGGATGTTCGGCGGTCCCGGCATCGAGGAGTCGTTCCCCGGGCTGGCCGAGGCGGCCATCGCCGGCAACGCGACGGTCAACACGTTCTTCGGCCTCTCACCGCAGGCCTGGTTCGGCGTCCTCGGCCTGCTCGTGCTTGGCGGCGTGATGGGCAAGTCCGCCCAGTTCCCGTTCCACACGTGGCTCCCGGACGCGATGGAGGGCCCGACGCCCGTCTCCGCGCTCATCCACGCCGCGACGATGGTCGCCGCGGGCGTCTACCTCGTCGCGCGGATGTACGGCTTCTACGCCCTGCTCCCGACCGTCCTCGCGATCATCGCCTTCGTCGGCGGCTTCACCGCGCTGTTCGCCGCGACGATGGGCGTCGTCAAGGACGAGATCAAGCAGGTGCTCGCCTACTCCACCATCTCCCAGTACGGCTACATCATGCTCGCGCTGGGCGGCGGTGGCTACGTCGCGGGCGTCTTCCACCTGACCACGCACGCGTTCTTCAAGGCGCTCCTGTTCCTCGGCGCCGGCTCGGTCATCATCGCGATGCACCACAACGAGGACATGTGGGACATGGGCGGTCTGAAGGAGGAGATGCCCGTGACCTACTACGCGTTCCTCTCGGGCTCGCTGGCGCTGGCCGGCATCGTCCCGTTCTCCGGCTTCTGGTCGAAGGACGAGGTGCTGTACGAGACGCTGGTCCACGGCCTCGGCGGGAGCCCGCTCCTGCTGGGCGCCTACGCGATGGGCCTGCTGGCCGTGTTCTTCACCGGCTTCTACACCTTCCGGATGGTGCTGCTGACGTTCCACGGGGAGCCGCGCTCGGATATCGCGGAGGACCCAGAACCGGTGCGCTGGAACGTGAAGGTGCCGCTGGCGGTTCTCGGCGTGCTCGCCGCGGTCATCGGCGTCATCAACCTCGTGCCGGTCCACAAGGCCGTCCCCGCCGTTCCCGAGTTCCTCCACGACTGGCTCTACCACGGCCCGGAGGGGCTCAACGGGGAGTACTACGCGACGCTGCTCCACGACGTGGCGGGCTACACGGCCAACGCGACGTTCGCTGGCGGTGAGCTCGTCTCGGTGCTCGTCTCGGCGGTGCTCTCGCTGAGCCTGGCACTCGCCGGTGCGGGCGTCGCCCTGGCGCTCTACCGCGGCGCCGACCCCGAGGAGCACACCGCGAAACTCGGCTCCATCAAGACCTTGCTCTACAACAACTACTACCAGGACGAGTACCAGGTCTGGCTCGCGCAGGACCTCACGGAGGAGACCGTCGCGAAGAACGCCAAGCGGTTCGACGACGGCATCGTCGACGGTGCGGTCAACCGCGTCTCCGACGTGAGTCTCGTCTCCGGACACTTCCTGCGGCGCATCCAGACGGGCATCGTCTCCAACTACGCGGCCCTCATCACGCTCGGACTGGTGGTGCTGCTGGTCGCGTTCGGCATCGCTGGCGGCTGGTTCGGAGGTGTCTTCGCATGATGATCGAGGCCCTCATCGGGCTCTGCCTGCTGGGCGCGGTCCTCGTGCTGTTCGCACCCGACGAGTACGCCGGGAAGCTCGCGTTCGGCTGGTCGCTCCTGCCGCTCGCGCTCTCGGCGCTGATGTACCTGCAGTTCGACGCAAGCGGGAACGCGCTGCTGGGTGGCTCGCTCGCCTTCGAGGAGCAGTTCACCTGGATCACCCTCGGCCCGTACGACCTGACGTGGTACATGGGTCTCGACGGCATCTCGATGCCGCTGGTGGTCCTGTCGACGCTGCTGACCACGCTGGCCATCATGTCGGCGTGGACGCCCATCGACGAGCGCCAGAACCAGTTCTACGGGCTGGTCCTGTTCCTGGAGGCCAGCCTCATCGGCGTCTTCGGCGCGCTGGACTTCTTCGTCTGGTTCGTCTTCTGGGAGGCCGTCCTCATCCCGATGTACTTCCTCGTCGGCATCTGGGGCGGCGCCCGACGGAAGTACGCCGCCATCAAGTTCTTCGTCTACACGAACATCGCCAGCCTGGTCCTGTTCATCGGGTTCTTCGGGCTGGTGTTCGGGCTGGGCAACAGCATCGATTCGCTCGCGCTGCCGGAGATCGCGCAGGCGCTGCGGGCCGGTGAACTCGGGTCGCTCGCCGGTGGGCTCATCGGCCCCGAGCAGCTGGCACTGCTCGCGTTCGTCGCGATGTTCATCGGCTTCGGCGTGAAGGTGCCCATCGTCCCGTTCCACACGTGGCTGCCGGACGCCCACGTCGAGGCCCCGACGCCCATCTCCGTGCTGCTGGCGGGCGTCCTGCTGAAGATGGGGACGTACGCAATGTTGCGGTTCAACTTCACGATGCTCCCGGAGGTTGCGCGCGACCTCGCGGTGCCCATCGCCGCGGTCGCCGTGATCAGCGTCATCTACGGGGCGCTGCTGGCGCTCGCGCAGTCCGACCTCAAGCGCATCGTCGCGTACTCGTCGGTCTCGTCGATGGGCTACGTCATCCTCGGCCTGGTCGCCTACACCGCGTACGGCGTCGGTGGTGCGACGTTCCAGATGGTGAGCCACGGCCTCATCTCGGGCCTGATGTTCGCCTGCGTCGGCGTCATCTACAACATCTCGCACACGCGCGAGATCGGCGACATGAAGGGACTCGCCGAGCGGATGCCACTCACCGTCGGCGCGTTCGTCGCCGGCGCGTTCGCCTACGCCGGCCTGCCGCTGATGGCCGGCTTCGCCGCGGAGTTCTTCATCTTCGTCGGTGCGTTCCAGTCGACCGTCATCGCGGGCAACGGCATGGCCGTGATGACCGGGCTGGCGATGTTCGGCATCGTCATCGTCGCCGGCTACCTGCTGTGGGCGATGCAGCGCTCGCTGTTCGGGCCGTTCGAGTTCGACGGCGACTACGAGATCACCCGTGCGGCCCGGCACGACGTCGTGCCGCTGGTCGTCCTCATCGTCGTCATCATCGCGCTCGGGACCTTCCCGAACGACACGTTCTTCCGGATGATCACGGACGCGGTCGGGCCGCTGGTCGACGGCGCGACGGCTGAAGCCGCCATCGGCCTCGGAGGTGGTTCCCCATGATGCCCCTACAGTCCACGACCCTCTCGCCGGACTGGGCGGCGCTCACGCCGGCGCTCGTGCTGGCCGTGTTCGCCCTGCTCCTGTTCGTCCTCGACAGCATCGACCCGGACGAGTCCAACAGCGGCCTCCTGGCCGGTACCGCGACGGTCGGGACCGTCACCGCCATGATCGTCTCCGGGGCCTTCCTGCTGCTCGGCGTCGGCGCCGACGGCGGAGCCGCCCTGTACGGCGGCCAGCTGGTCGTCGACTCCATGGCGCTGTTCTTCATGTTCATCTTCACCAGCGTCGCCACGCTGGTCTGCCTCGCGAGTCTGGACTACCTCGAGGGGCGCCAGTACCAGGCCGAGTACTACATCCTGGTCATGCTGGCGACGACCGGGATGGCCCTGATGGCGGCGTCGAACTCGCTGGCGACGGTCTTCGTCTCGCTGGAGCTGCTGTCGCTCCCCTCGTACGCGCTCGTGGCGTTCCTCAAGAACGACCGCGGCAGCGTCGAGGCCGGGATGAAGTACTTCCTCGTCGGGGCGCTCTCCTCGGCGGTGTTCGCCTACGGCGTCTCGCTGGTCTACGGTGTCACCGGCAGCCTCCTGCTGGAGGAGGTCGCCGCGGCACTCCAGAGCGCCGGTGCCCTGTCGGGGCTCGGCGGCGTCTTCGGCGTCGGCGTCCTGATGGTCGCCGGCGGCTTCGCGTTCAAGACCGCCTCCGTCCCGTTCCACTTCTGGGCGCCGGAGGCCTACGAGGGCGCACCCGCTCCCGTCAGTGCGTTCCTCTCGTCGGCGTCGAAGGCGGCCGGGTTCGTGGTCGCCTTCCGCGTCTTCGTGGTCGCGTTCCCCATCGAGGCGGTCGCGCCGGCCATCGACTGGGTGCTCCTGTTCCAGGTGCTCGCGGTCGTGACGATGACGCTGGGCAACTTCGCCGCCGCCACGCAGGAGAACGTCAAGCGGATGCTGGCCTACTCGTCGGTCGGGCACGCCGGCTACGTGCTCATCGGCCTCGCGGCCCTGACGGGCGCGGGTAACGGCGAGATCGTCCTCGGCGCGGGCATGATCCACCTCCTCGTCTACGGCTTCATGAACACGGGTGCGTTCCTGTTCGTGGCCATGGTCGAGTACTGGGGCGTCGGCCGTACCTTCGAGGACTACAACGGCCTCGCGACGAAGGCACCGGTCGCCTGCGTCGCGATGACCGTCTTCATGTTCTCGCTGGCGGGCCTCCCCATCGGCGGGGGCTTCCTCTCGAAGTACTACCTGCTCGCCGGCGCGGTCGGCGCGGGTGTCTGGTGGCTCGCTCTCGTCGCGGCCATCAACAGCGCGCTCAGCCTGTTCTACTACTCCCGTGTCGTCAAGGCGATGTGGATCGAGGAGCCCAACGGCAACCTCGAACAGATCGACACACGCGGCTACCCGACGGGCCTGTACGCGGCGGTCGTCATCGCGGCCCTCGTGACGGTCCTGCTGCTCCCGGCCATCGGCGTCTTCTCCGGCGTCGCCTTCGAGGCCGCCGACGCCGTCCTGCAGCTCGGGCCCTGAATCAGGGCCAGTTCCCTTCTCGCGCTTTCGCCGGCGCTCCCGTCTTCGATGGACCCGAGCAAGCGGTCCGCGACCGCCAGTAGGGAGGGCGCCCGGAGGTGGGTCACGGCGGCTCACCGGAGGGACAGCGGGTGAGCGTGGAGCGGTCCCGTTCTCCCGTGGAGCGAGCTCACAGACGGCGACCCCGGTACCTCTGGTTCCCAGAACCGGAGGAACTGGCTCCGGCTTTATTGCGCTCCCTCTCGCAGCCGTGAGTGATGTACGATCGGATCCTGCTCTCGACGGACGGGACGAGTGCCTCTGCAGAGGCCGAATCGCACGCCATCGAACTCGCGGCGGCTCACGATGCCGTACTGCACGTGCTCTACGTGGTCGACGAGGACGTCGTGACCGCGTACAGCGGCGACGAGTACGTCGACGAGGCCGAAGGGCCGGAACACGGGCTCGAGGAGCTCGGGGAGGAGACACTCGCGGCCATCCGACGTGATGCGGACGCTGCCGGGGTCGAAGTCGCCGAGGCGATGCAGCACGGTCGACCCGCCGAGCGGATCGTCGAGTACGCCGACGATACCGACGCGGACCTGATCGTCCTCGGGACGAAACGCCGCCCGGAGGAGTACCGCGCGCTGCTCGGCAGCGTCACCGACCGGGTCCTTCGATTGACGACCCGTCCGGCGACCGTGGTGAAGACCGAAGTTCGGGCCTGAATCGCCATCCGGAACGGATGGGCCCACACCCGACACCGCTTCTCATGTCGGGTTCGCGGGCGTGAATCTGACGTGGATGTCGCGGTCGGGCTGGAGATTGATGGCGGAGTCGAGGCCGACGGTCGGGGGCTCGTGGGGGTCGAACTCGTCGTCCTCGCCGGTGGGCCGTGCGAACTCGATGTCGTAGGTCGCGCAGATGGCCGCGAGGACGGCCGTCGCCTCCGTGGTCGCGATGGACTCGCCGAGACAGGCGTGTCGACCGACCGAGAACGGCAGGTAGGCGAGCTCGTGCCGGTCGGCCACGGCGTCGGGCTCGAACCGGGAGGGGTCGAACGTGTCGGGGTCGTCCCAGAACTCCGGGTCGTGGTGGGTGACGTAGGGACTGATGAGCACGTGCGACCCCTCGGCGATGGGCTGGCCCCCGACCTCGGTATCGGCCGTCACCGTCCGGCCGAACACGGGCAGGGGCGGGTAGAGCCGGATGGCCTCCTGCCAGACCCGCCGCGTGTAGGGCAGGCCCTCGAGGAACCGCTGGCCGGTCTCGGGGTCCGGCTCGGACTCGGTCATCGCGACAGAGCAGTACGCCTCGCTGAACGGGGCAAGTAACTCCGTCTCGCGTGCCTCCTCGCGGATGCGCTGTTGCACCTCGGGTCGGGCGGCCAGCAGGTAGCACGACCACGTCAGGCCGGCGGTGACGGTGGCGTGGCCGGCGATGAGGAGCCCCAGCACCTCCTGGCGGAGGGTCGCGGGGTCGAGCGCCGCACCGTCGACGGGGTCGGCCCGACACAGCCACGTCCCGAGCGCGTCGTCGTACGCGCGGGGCGTGCGCTGCCGGCGCTCGACGATGGCGTCCGCGGCGCCGACGAGCTGGTCGACGTAGGCTTCGATCTGGCGTTCCTGGCGGCCCGTCAGTTCCACGTACGGGTCGGCGCCCAGCGGCCCCTGCAGCCAGCCCGGGAGGTGGAGTTCCTCGGGCAGATGCCTGGTGACGTGGCTCGTGACCATGTGGAGCTGGCGGCGCTTGAACAGGTCACGCAGCCCGTCCACCGCCTCGATGATCTCGGTCTCGTGAGCACGGATATCCGGGCCGAACAGCGAGACACCGAGCAGCCGGAGCGTCAGGCGCTGCATCGCGGGCATCAGGCGGATACCGTCGTGGCCGGGTGCGTACACGCGGACGGCGTCGGGCACGGTCCGTGGATCGCCGGCCGACGTTCCGCCGTCCGGCCCCTCGAACTCGGCCATCGCGGCCAGCGTGGTCTCGACGATCTCCGGGACCTTCCTCGCGACCGCGCGTTCGGTGAACTCCGGGCTGAGGAGCCGGGTCCGCCGGGACCACGATCCCTCCTCGCTGTCCTCGTGGAGGCTCACGATGCTGTTCCGGACCACGCGCCCGAAGTCACGGGAGCCGGGCACGTCCAGCGCACCGAAGTCGCGGGGATGTGTCTGGAGGACGTACTGCAGGTCGTCCGGGTGTGTCAGCAGGAACACGTCCGAGTCCAGCGCCGGATGGATCGGCGGGATGCGGACCGTGTGCCCGTACTGGTCACGGAGGTACCGACCCACGACGAGCGGGTCCTCGTTCACCAGTCGCGGGACCAGCTCCATCAGCGTGCCCAGCGACGGCCCACCCGGGAGCCCCGACGGATCGATGTCCCTGATTCCCATTACACCCTGCAATTGTTGCCGGAAGGTAATGAGTGTCGTGGCCATAGTGAGCGAATCCCACGAATGGAGAGTGCCGACGGCTACCACCTGTAGTGGGTCGATGGAGACAGGGCGCCTCCGGGAGTGGGATGGGGAGTACGGAAAAATCGCGGAGGGTCAGCCCCCGTCGGCTTGGCGAGGGGTCTTAGCGGTTCCGGCCGCGTGCGAGCCCGTTGCCCTTGCCGGTCGCCTTGCCGCGCCCGTAGGCGTGGCCGCGGCCGTTGTTGCCGCCGCTTCCGGAGGAATCACTGGTGGTCAGCGTTTCACCCGTGCGAGCGTCGCGGTCGGGCCGGCCGCCTCCACGGCCGCGGGAGGGGAAGTTCTCCGCGTACGCCTGCGCCGCCTCCGGGGTGCAGAAGAACGCGACGAAGCTGATCGCGTACGGTGCGATGTAGTCGACCGTGACGTCGCCGTTCCCGTCGGCCGTCACCTCGACGACAGCGAACTCCTGGCCCGCCTTCACGACGGCCCAGGCGCTGCAGAGGTCGCCCAGGTTGAACGTGGCGGACATGGGGTCGTACATCGAGCCGTCCTTGTCCTCGTCGCTGACGTAGGTGATTCCGCCGTCGTACTCACCGTCGAGGACGAAGCCGTCGAAGACGACCTCGTCGTCCTCGTACTCGACCTCGTACTCGTACTTGACCATCCCGGCGAGCTCGCACTCCTCACACTCGGGCTCGCAGACCTCGCTGATGAGGGCCTCGAGTTCGGTCCCCAGGTTGGCCGCGTCGGTGACCGGGACGAAGTCGTCGGGGGTGCTCGCGATCTCGTCGCGGAGGTAGTCGTCGAACCCGGCGACGTTCTCGCCGATGCCGACCGCGATGATGCGCCGACCGGCGCTGTCGATGTCGTCTGCGACGCCGCTGGTCTCCGTCAGCTCCCCGGGCTCGCCGGCGATACCGTTCTCGCCACCGGTCGTGCCACCCGTGAACTCGAACGTCCCGTACGGGAACGCCGTCGTGTCGTCGGCCGGCGGTGTCACGCCGTCACCGACGACGCCGTTCTGGTAGTTCGGGCCACCGTCCGTGATGAGGACGACGATCTCCTTCCCGTCGCGGCCCTCCTCTTCGAGGATCGCGTTGGCGTACGCCAGTGCGCCCGGCATGTGGGTCGCGTTCTCGCCCGGCGGGGTCGTCGTGGGGACGCCCGCCTTGAGGGCCGTCACGTTGGCGGCGGTCGCCAGGTCGAGGAGGTTGTTCGGGCCGTACTGGAACGCGTCCGGGGCGTCACCGAAGGTGACGAGTCCCAGCTGGATGTCCTCGGGCACGACGTCCAGGAAACTGTCCACGCCACTCTCGATGTCCGGCCAGGTGCCAGCGTTCCGGATGGACCCGGAGTAGTCGAGGGCGATGACGATGTCGACGTCACCGCCACAGGTCTCGATTACGGTGTGCTCGTCCGCGCGGACGGTGGGGAACATGGTTGTCGCGGCCCCACCGACGGTCGCGGCCCCGGCGACGAAGGCGGCGGTCCGCATCATGTCGCGGCGGGTGAGGGGATACAGCTGGGTCGTCTCTGTGTTGTTGTTCGTCATGGATGTCACGTTCTTCGTTCGGGTGGCCCACCGGACAGCAGCGGCCTGCAGGTCGGTGCCCGCCTCTCTCGAAGTGTAGCAGCATATGGGATGGATGAGATATTAAAACGAGACGAACGTCGTGAGGTCACGGAACGGTTCTAGAACGTTTCTCGACGGCCCCTGTGGGTGGTATGGATATCCTACCATCCCTGTCGGGTCTCACACTTTCCGACGGCGTGATCCCCGATAGGGTCACGGAGGTCCAGTGTCGGCACGTGACACACGGAATCCGCAATCGATCCGTCGTGGTGACGGTGTGAGCCGTGCGGTTCGGCGTCAGTCGTCGGCGGGCGCGGCGGCGGTCCGGCCGCCACCGCTCGACTTCTCGCTGGTGGCGGCGACGTACGCCATCAGGAGCATCGAGACGAGCAGACAGGCACCCCACAGGAAGGCCGTGGCGTGCAGCGGGCCGATCTCCAGCCCCGAGGCCGTCCAGACCGTGAGCGGGAGCGCCCACTGTCCGACCACGAACAGCCCCGAGACGGCCGACCGGAGCCGCCCGGTGACGCCCAGCGCCGGCACCGCGAACCCCATCACGATGGCGAGGATGGAGAGTACGCCCAGGTGAGCGTGCCCGCCGACCATCCATGGCGGCACGTTCGCCGGTCCCCCCTGCATGATGAGGAAGTTCTGGTACAGCCCCACGCCCATCATCGTCGCCAGGCCGAGGAAGCCCGACGTCTTCAGCAGTCGCGTCATACGTGGAACCGGGTGACGCCACCCGACATTAATCCACCGACCGAACTGATGGTCCATCGTCTCGACGGCCGGTATCATCGCCACGGCTGGCAGCGTCGACACTCCGACTCCGCCCTCGACGGCCACGGAACCGCGGACGGTTGCGCCCGGGCAGGCGCGTGGTTCCGCTCAGTTCGTCGTCACGACCTCCAGCACCGCGCGATGGTCGAGGTCCGTGTCGCCGCCGACCTGCATATCCGACCGGCAGTCGATGCCGTGGAGGAAGCCGTCGCCGATGTCCGAGTGGAGGTGGTAGGCGAACTCCTCGGCGGTCGCGTCACCGGGCATGAGGAAGCAGTCGCGGAACGGCCCCTTCGACCAGTCGCCGCTCGCGGAACCGGGGAAGACGGCCTTCAGGCCGAGTTCGTCGAACAATGCCCGTTCGAGGGCCGTCTGGACGCCGGTCCCGCCGTACTCGGCCACGAACTCGCGGATGGACTCCAGGCCGGCGCGCTGGTCCTCGGAGATATCGCCGACGATGTCGAACTCGTCGTCGCCGGGACGGTACTCCACCGCACCCGACTCGTCGGCCCTCTTGAGGGCCTTCTCCGCGTGCGCGCTCGTCGGGACGATGGTGAGGTGGTCGTACGCCGGGTCGTCGGTGATGGCCGCGTAGTTCTCGCGCGCCTCGGGCGTGTCCATCTTGTTGGCCGCGATGACCATCGGCTTCGTCCGCTTGCGGGTCTCGCGGGCGACGGCCTCGCGCTCTTCGGTCCCCCACTCGGTCGGTTCGAGCGCGAGGTCCAGCGACCGGACGACGCGCTTGACGCCGTCGTCGGTGATGCCGAACGCCGAGAGCTGCTCGGCGAGGATGCGGGCGGGCTTGACCTCGTCGTCGGGCGTCGGCCGGTCGTAGGCGCTCGCGACCTTCTCGATACCCTTCTCCAGGACGCCGAGGTACCACATATCCAGCTCGCGCTCCAGGAAGTCGATGTCCTCGCGGGGGTCGTGGCCCTCCGTCGGTTCGCCCTCGGCGTCCGTCGTGCCCGAGAAGTCGACGACGTGGACCAGGACGTCCGTCTCGTTGAGGTCCGTCAGGAACTGGTTACCCATCCCCTTCCCCTCGTGGGCGTCCGGCACGAGCCCCGCAACGTCGACGAGCTTGACGGGGACGTAGCGCCGGCCGTCGCGACAGACGCCGACGCTCGGCTCGCAGTCCTCGTCGAACTCCGGCGCGGCACACTCGACCCCGACGTACGCCTCGCCGAGGCTGGGGTCGATGGTCGTGAAAGGGTAGGCCCCCTCGGGCACGTCGTTCATCGTCGCGGCGTTGAAGAACGTCGACTTGCCCACCGAGGGCTTGCCGACAAGACCGATGCGATAGCTCATTGTCGGCACGGAGCGACGGCCAGGGATAGCGGTTTCCACTCGATCGCCGTGTGCGACGTGACGGCGTCACACGGGGGGTTTTCAGCGTCCGGACCCTACCGGATGCCGTGACCGCCGGCCGCGACGCCGACACCGACGGGGGACCTGCCGACGCCTCGGGGGACACGAGCGTGTGCGTGGTGGCTACCCGACCGGACACCTTCGAGGCCTGCAGGGTGGGCCTCTACCCGGCCCCGCGCTCGTACGACCGGACGCGCCGCGAGTTCGACGCGATGGCGTTCTACCGGACCGCGCCCGTCTCGGCCATCACCCACTACGCTCGGGTGACGGGCCGTACCGAGGAGACGCGGGCCGCAGCGCACGGGGGCGGTGCCACGCACATGACCCCGGAGCGGTGGGAGACGCTCATCGCCCCGTTCTCCGAGGAACGGACCGTCCTCGTGTTCGAACTCGACGACCTCGTTCCGCTCTCGGACCCGGTGGCGAACGACGGCACCGGCGTCCGGGGCGCCTGGTACTGCACGCTCCGCGACCTCCGGGCCGCATCCGCACTGAGCGACCTTCGCGAGCGCACGGCCTCCGGATGAGCGGGGCGGGTGCCACCCACCCCGCCCGGGTCAACCTTCCGACGAACGGCCCTGATTCGTGGGTTACGAGGGCCGATATCCGACGTGAACGGTCCACATCCTATAAATACGTGACCTGCTAGCATGGCTCCATGAGCGCCGTCCGCGAACCCTGCCCGAACTGCCAGCTCCCGTTCTACACGGACCGGAACGACGACTGCCCCTACTGCGGGACCGGCGTGGGGGGCGGCCCCGCCGACACGTCCAGGTCGGTCTCGGACGACGGCGCGTCCAGCAGCGGAGCCGGCGGCGTGTCGCCCGTCGACACCGCGCCGGCCGGGTCGCTGGCGGGCGGGGCCTCCCCGTCACGCCCCCGCGTCGCCTGCTCGAACTGTGGCCTCCCACACTACGCCGACGACGACAACGGCTGTCCGTACTGCGCCGCCGCCGGCGTCGAGCCAGACGACACCGAGCCAGCACCAGAGCGCTCGGAGTCACCGGCGGAGTCGGCGTCGGCCACGGACACCGCCGGGGCGGCCGAACCGACGACCGGGGAGCGATCCGGGGGCCTCCTGTCACGTATCCGGGGGCTGTTCGGCGGCTGAGGGGCGTCGAGGGCGGGCCGCGCTCGCCCCACCGATACGCTTGATACCTTGCTCGGCGTATCCGGAGCATGAACGAAGGCGTGTACAACTGCGGAATCGAGGCCGCGCGCGCCGACGAACTCGTCAGCGCGGCCCGGACCAGCCTCGGCGACACACTCCGGAGCCTCGTCTACTTCACGCCCGGCGCGTACGATGTCCTCTACGTCCGGAGCGACCTGTACGAGGACCGGGAGACGGCGTACCGGGCGAAGGCGGAGCTCGTCGACATGGAGCGGGTGGGGTTCGCGGAGATGCCCGTCCGCAGCAGCATCGCCCGCCGTGGCCGGCGGTCGGAACTCGGCGACTACGAGTTCACCGTCCGGTTCCATGAGGAGGGTTTCGTGGTCCGTGTCATCCGGGGGTACTGTGGCGTCCTGCTGACGGTCGATCGGATGGACGTGGAGGCGTTCGAGGATGCGGTGACCGCCATCCGGGCCATCCTCGCCGAGACGACGCACTGAGTCCTCGCTAGGCCAGGACGACGTCCAGCGTCAGCATCACCGCGAGGCCGATCATCAGCCCCATCGTGGCGACGTGCTCGTTCCCACGGGCGTGGGTGCTGGGCACGATCTCGTGGCTGATGACGAACAGCATCCCGCCGGCAGCGAACCCCATCGCGTACGGGAGCAGGGGTGCGGCGACCGTGACGGCGACGGCCCCGAACACCGCCAGCGGGATCTCGACGACGCCGGCGCGGATGCCAGCGACGACGGCGTAGAACGACGACCCGAGGCCGGCGTCCCGGGCGCTGATGGAGACGGCGAGTCCCTCGGGGATGTTCTGGATGCCGATGGCGAGCATCAGTGCGATGCCGTCGCCGACGTTGCCCGACCCGAAGCCGACGCCGACTGCGAGTCCCTCGGGCATGTTGTGGAGCGTGATGGCGAGGATGAACAGGACGGTCGCGCTGACACGGGCCTGGTCGAGGTCCGCGTCACGGCCCATGCGACCGGTGATGACCTCGCCGATCTCCGGGGCGATCTCCTCGCCGCGGTCCAGCAGGACGACCCCGAGCGTGAACCCGATCAGGACCGGGACGACGCCGCCGAGCGTGACGCCGGCGATGCTGGCCTGGTAGGCTGGCTGCTCGGCGAAGTCGATACCGGGCAGCAGGAGGCTGGTGAACGAGGCCGACAGCATCACCCCGGCGGCGAACCCCATCAGGCCGTCCAGGGTGCGCTCGGAGGGGTCGCGGACGACGAGGATGCCCGCCGCGCCGACCGTGTTGAGGACGGCGATGACGAGGCCGCCGACCAGCCCCAGCATGAGCGGATCGCTCCCGACCAACGAGACGAGCGTCTCCGACGGCGTGGCCATGCGGCGGCCCTCTCGCGGGTCCGTACTGAACGTGTCGGTGGGGCCCAGGTGGACGCCGACGGGTCCCCGACGCTGCGCCTACTCCTCGCGCAGCAGCGCGTCCGCCCCGTGGCGGTCGAGCAGGTCCTCCAGGTACGCCCGCGCCTCCTCGACCCGCGGGGTCGGCTCGGCGTAGGCGTCCGTGAACAGGTCCATCGGATCACCGTCGCCGCCCTCGGCCTCGTCGATGGCGTCGGCGACCGTCGCACGGACCTCCGCCTCGATGGCGTCGTCGCGCTCGTCGTCCAGGCGGCCCGTCTCCCGGAGGTAGGCCGCCATCCGGTCGATGGGGTCCTTCTCGCGCCACTCCTCGACCTCGCTCTCGTCGCGGTAGGCGTCCGGGTCGTCGGCGGTCGTGTGGGCGCCGTAGCGGTAGCAGATAGTCTCGACGAGCGTCGGCCGGGGGCGCCACTCCTCGCGGCCGGGGCCCCGGGCGGCCGTCGCGGCGGCCTCGGTCACCGCGTACACCGCGAGCGGGTCCATCCCGTCCACGCGGACGCCGTCGATGCCGTACGCGCTGGCCTTCCCAGCGTAGGTCTCGCTGGCGGTCTGCTCGCTGGCCGGCGTGGAGATGGCCCAGCCGTTGTTGTGGCACATGAACAGCGCCGGGGCATCGAAGACGCCGGCGAAGTTGACGCCCTCGTGGAAGTCACCCTCGCTCGTGGCGCCGTCGCCGAAGTGGCAGGCCACCACCTCGTCGCTCCCCGAGAGCCGGGCGGCCCACGCGTAGCCCGTCGCGTGCGGGATGTGGCCGGCGATGGAGATGTTGAGCGGGAAGACGTTCACGTCCGCCAGCGCGGCGTTGCCGGATTCGTGGCCCATCCAGTACCGGACGTAGCCCGGTGTGAACCCGCGCGAGGCGACCGCGCCGTGCTCGCGGTACTGGTAGGAGATGGTGTCCGAATCCCGGAGCGCGTGGGTGGAGCCGACCTGCGTGGCCTCCTGCCCGGCCGCCGGAGCGTACGTTCCGACCCGGCCCTGTCGCTGGAGGCTGACCATCCGCTCGTCGAAGTGGCGCACCAGGCGCATGTCCCGGTAGAGCCCGAGCAGCTCGTCGTCACTGATGGCGGGCAGCAGGTCCGGCGCGACCACCTCGCCGTCCTCGTCGAGGACCTGGACGGTGTCGGTGGGCTCGCGGTCCAGCAGCGCGTCGACGCGGTCGCGGTCCATCGGTCAGGCCTCCCTCCGTGGCTGGTCGTCCTCCCGGGGATGCCGGACGATGTGCACGTCGTAGCGCGGGTCCTCGGAGACGGGCGACCCGACGCTGGTCAGCGGCCGCGAGACGCGCCCGGCGTTCTCCGACCCGACGAAGAGGACGCTGACGTCCTCCTCGGCGGCGACCTCGCGGATGCGCCGCGTGATGTCGGTCGTGACGGTCGCGAGGAGGTTCGACTCGTCGGACTCGAGCATCTCCACGCGGAACCGCGCGTCCGGGGCGACCTCGCGGACCCGTGCTCGCAGGTCGGCGGCCACGTCCTCCGGGTCGTACGGCTCGTCCGCCTCGACCCAGCCGCGGGTCCGGGCGAACTCCTCGTCGTCCGGAAGCACCGTCAGTACGACGACCTCCTCGTCGGCGAACAGCGAGAACTCCTCCGCCCGTTCGAGGGCGGCCGCCGCGAGCGGTGACCCGTCGTACGGGACTAGCAGGACCATGTGACGGCCCACTCCCGGGGCCAGTATAACTCCTTGTCCGGGGGCAGATTGCGCCCGACGCCCCCCTCGGTGCTCAGTTGGCCGTGCCAGCCGACGGTTCGCCCGAACCGTCGGGCCCGGCCACGCCCACCTGCCGACCGTGCCCACGACCTCGACCGGACGAGCGGCGCTCGCTCCCCGGGCCGTCTCCGAGGCGGTCCGCTCGGCACTCGACTCGTGATCGAAAGGTCCGTGGATGTCGAGTATTCTTGAAATGTCTTTCATAAAGTGCCAATGGGACAGTATCAATCTATGAGGGTGGCCTCTTCGAGATATATCTGGGTTTATTGTGTTGGTGCCCCCGCTTGTGTCTACCCGTTACACCGCTCCGCGCCGACGACGGCGCGAGAAGCGGGCAGACTCAAGTGCCTCGACAGTAATCTCGAGGTATGACCGGGAGAACACTCGGGGAACAACCCGACGCCCTCGCCGAGGCGGGCGAACGGGTCCTCCACGTCGGGGCCGACCGCCCGATCCGCATCAGCACGGGCCACCGCATCCAGCATCACGACGGGAAGTGCTCGCGGCCGCACGGCCACAACTACGAGGTGACCGTCCGCGTGACGGGCGAACTCCGCGAGGAGGGCTGGGTCGTCGACAAGGGCGACGTGACCGCCGTCATCGACGAGTGGGACCACCGGTTCCTGCTGGAGCGTGGGGACCCGCTCGTCGAGGCCTTCGAGGCGGCAGGCGACGGGGAGGCCGTCGTCGTGCTGGACCACCCGCCGACGGCGGAGGTGATGGCCGTGGTCCTGGAGGAGCGGATGCTCGAGCGGTTCCCGGACAGCGTCTCGGCCGTGGACGTCGAGGTGGCCGAGACCCGCGAACTCCGGGCCGGGTACTGAGATGCCCGTCAACGAGGCGGTCGACGACTCCGGTCGCGAGGTCCCCGAGGATGTCGACGCCAGCGAGGCACTCCCGGTGAACGAGCTGTTCCACTCCCTCCAGGGCGAGGGGAAACTCGCGGGCGTGCCCAGCACGTTCGTCCGGACGTCGGGCTGCAACCTCCGCTGCTGGTTCTGTGACTCCTACCACACCTCCTGGGAACCAACGGGGGCGTGGCGCTCGCTGGACGACATCGTCGCCGCCGTCGAGGAACGCCCCGGCGACCACGTCGTCCTCACTGGCGGCGAGCCGACGGTCCACGAGGCCAGTGTCGACCTGCTCGACCGGCTCTCGGCCCGGGGCTACCACACGACCGTCGAGACCAACGGCACCGTGTTCCGGGACGCCGCCATCGACCTGGCGTCGCTCTCGCCGAAGCTCGCATCCTCGACGCCGACAGAGGCGCGGCCGCCGGCGGGTGGCGACGCGACCGACGGCGACGACCCGGACGCCGACCTCGACGTGGCCGGCTGGGCCGACCGCCACGAGGACCGCCGGCTGGACTACGACGCGATGGCCCGCTACGTCGAGGCGTACGAGACCCAGCTCAAGTTCGTGGTCACCGGCCCGGACGATATGCCGGAGGTGGAGCGCGTGGTCGAGCGCCTGCGCGAGCGGACCGACGCGACCATCACCGACGACGACGTGCTCCTGATGCCGGAGGGCACCACGCGCGAGGCACTGGCCTCGACCCGCCGGGTCGTCGCCGACCTCGCGCTGGAGCACGGCTACCGCTATACGCCACGCATCCACGTCGACGTCTGGAACGACGCGCCGGGGACCTGAGACGCGACGGACCGAGCGACGACTGCCACGATGACCCATGAGCGACTCCGAGAACTCCCCCACCGACGACAGCGGCACCGAGAGCACAGATAGCCCATCCAGCGGCGCCCCGGCGAGCGACCGTGGCCTGGACGACAGCGAGGTCGTCGACCGCGCCGTCGTCCTCGTCTCCGGCGGGATGGACAGCGCCACGGCCGTCTACGAGGCGATGGACCGGGGTTACGAACCCCACTTCCTCCACGCCTCCTACGGCCAGCGCACGGCCGACCGCGAGTTCGAGTGTGCCCGGGAACTGGCCGAGACGGTCGGTTCCGAGTTCCTGCACGTCGAAACCGAGCACCTCGCGCGCATCGGCGCCTCCTCGCTCACCGACGAGGAGCTGGAGGTGTCGGAGGCCGACCTCGATAGCGACGAGGTCCCGAGTTCGTACGTCCCGTTCCGGAACGCGAACCTGCTGTCGATGGCCGTCTCGTACGCCGAAGCCAACGACTGCACGGCGGTCTTCGTCGGCGCCCATGCCGAGGACTTCTCGGGCTACCCGGACTGCCGCCCGGAGTTCTTCGAGGCGTTCGAGCGGGTGGTCGAGGTCGGGACGAGACCGGAGACCGACATCAGCATCGAGGCGCCGTTCGTCGAGTGGTCCAAGACCGATATCGCCGAGCGCGGCCTCGAACTGGCGGTCCCGTACGGACAGACGTGGTCGTGCTACCGCTCGGAGGCGCCCGCGTGTGGCACCTGCGACGCCTGTGCGTTCCGCCTGCAGGCGTTCCAGCGGCTCGGCGTCCGTGACCCCATCGACTACGCCGAGCGGCCCGACTACACCTGAGGGGTGACGAGGGTCCCGACCAGCCCCGGGCCGTCGGGGGCCGTGGCCGTGGCCTGGCGAGGCCGAGCCGCGGGTCAGTCCAACAGCCGTTCCGAGACCCCACTGAAGACGAGGATTCCCCCGAGAGCGAGCAGTGCGGCCGGGGCCACGTACGCGAGGATGTAGGTGAGCGGTTCCTCGGGGAGCGTCCGGTAGAACTGGACCGTCGTCGCGGCCCCCACGAGCACCATGACCGCTCCCAGGACGCGCAGCCGCGGGTCGGGGTGCAGTTCGAATCCCACACACCCTGTCTGCGGCGCCGCTGTCAAACCGTTTGCGCCGGGCAGTGGGCCCCTGGCCACCTCGGCAACCTTTTTGTCCGTGTCGGGCGCGCTCGTCCACATGGCCGACGACCCCGAACCGGGAGGTGAGCGACGTGGGTGACACGTTCGCCTCCATCATGGAGAAGTTCGAGGACAGCCCCAGCCAGCAGGCGGTCGTCCGGCTGCTGCTGGAGCGGGGCTTCTCCGTCAACGACGAGGGACGGGTCGTCTCGGGCGGCATCGAGATCCCCAACACCGGCATCGCCCGCGAGATCGGCGTCGACCGCCGGGTCGTCGATGCCACGACCGACGCCATCCTCGGTGACCCCGAACTGGAGCCCATCTTCCGCAACATCACCGCCATCCCGTCGCTGATGGATCTGGCGCCGGTGCTGGACCTGACGGTCCTCACGGTCGCGGTGTCGGACCCGGAGGCCTCGGGCATCGTCGCGGCCGTCACCGGCATCCTCGCCGACCACGACATCTCCATCCGCCAGACCATCTCCGAGGACCCCGAGTTCACGGACGACCCCGTCCTGTACGTCATCACGGAGGGCGACCTCGCCGGCGAGGTCATCAACGAGATTCGTGCGCTGGAGTTCGTCCGCCGCATCGAACTGGAGTAGCGACGCCACGGCCTCCCGCACCGCCGCGTCAGTCCATCCTCAAACGTCTCTTTGAGCCTCTGGGAGGCTTATGCCGGTCCTCCGTCGATGCCCGCCCATGCGACGACGACCCCTCCTGGCAGCGCTCGGTACCGGTCTCGCGACCGGGCTGGCCGGCTGCTTCTCGAACGACGGCTCCGGGTCACCCGACTCCCCGAGCGACACGCCGACCGACGACGCGACACCCACCCCGACGGACAGCGAGGCGCCGGGCGACGACACACCCGACGACGGCGAGACGCCGACCGGTCCCGTCCGCTGGACAATCGGAGTCGAGGGCACGCCGGCAGACCCGGTCCACACGGCCGCCGGGCTCCGCCACGTCGACGGCGACGGCCCCGCCCGCGACCGGTGGCTGTTCGTGCCCACGGAGTCCGGGACGCTCTACGCGCTCGACCCGGCGACCGGCGAGGAGCGGTGGACCGCCGACCTCGGGAAACGCGTCCGGGATGTCGTGGTCGCGGCCGGCGCGGGCCTCGTCCTGGCGCACGCCGGCGACAACACCCTCGGCGACGACCACCTCGTCCGTGCCTTCGACGCCGACGGCACCGCCAGGTGGACCTTCCCGGGGAGCGCCGGCGCGAACCCCTGGGGACCGCTGGAGCTGCTGGCTGCCGACGGGGAGCGCGTCTTCGTGGCGAGCCGCGACGATCAACCCATGAGCAGCGGTGAGACGGTCTGGTCGCTCGATGCGACCGACGGGACCGCGGCCTGGACGGGCGAGGTCGGCGACCCGTACAGCGCGGCCGTCTCCGAGGATGCCGTCTTCGTCGCCAGCCGCCGGGCGGTCGACGCGTTCGCGCGGCCGAACGGGGAGCGGCTGTGGCGCTTCTTCGAGGACGGCGTCGAGTACCAGTTCGACACGCTCCGGGCCGACGGCCGGACGGCCCTCTTCGCCACGACCACCGGGATGGACACCGGGCGGATGCGGGCCATCGGCCCCGACGGGAGCCACGCCTGGCAGCGGGACCGCTTCACGACCTCGGTGACGCTCGCCGATGCCCTCTACCTCGGTGGCGGTCCCGTGACGGCGGTCGACCCCACGACCGGGGACGAGCGGTGGGAGACGCAGGGGGAGTCGTTCCTGGCCGGCGGGCCGGTCGCGGACGGCCGCCTCTTCGCCGGCGGCGGCGGCATCGCCGCGTACGACACGGCGGGCGGGGAACGGCTCTGGACCTGGACCGCCGACGCAGACATCGTCACCGCGCAGGCAGCCACCGGGACCGCGGTCTACGCCGGCACGGGCGGCGGCAACGACGCGCCGAACGTCGTCTACGGCCGGAACGCGAGCGACGGCAGCGAGCGCTGGACCTTCGAGACCGACAGCGGGCTCTCGGAACTCGCGCTCGGTGAGTACGTCTACGTCGGCGCCGCCGACGGCACCGTCTACGCGCTCCGGCGCTGACCGGGCCTGGGCGCCGGCAGCCCACACGCGGGTCGCACCGCTTTTGCGCCGTCCCTGCGTGGTCCGCCCGTGAGCGACAACGACGGTGACGCGGCCGATGCCCCGGGGGAGCCGCCCGAGGACCCGGACGCCTACCGGACACTGGCAGGGCGCGGGCGCGCGGAGTTCACCGTCAACGGCTCGGAGTTCATCGGCCACGCGGCGCCCGCCGGGGGTGTCGAGGCGGCCGAGGATTTCGTCACGGAGATTCGAGAGGCGTTCCCGGACGCCACCCACAACGTCCCGGCGTACCGCGTCAACGCCGACCCGTTCCGCGAGTACAGCAGCGACGACGGCGAGCCCTCGGGGTCGGCCGGCAAGCCCATCCTGAACGTGTTGCAGGGGCGCGAGGTGGAGGACGCTGTCGTCGTGGTCACGCGGTACTACGGCGGGACCAACCTCGGAGTGGGTGGGCTGGTGCGGTCGTACTCGCGGGCGGCGAAGGAGGCCATCACCGACGCTGGGGTGACGTGGACGCGGCCCCACGAGCGCCTCGTCGCGACCGTGGACTACGACGACAGCGGCACCGTCAGAGGGGTTCTGGAGTCGGCGGGCGTCGAGTTCGACGCCTCGTACGAGGCCGCGGTCCGATTCGACGCGCGCGTGCCGACCCGCGAGGCAACGGCCCTGCGCGACCGGTTGCTCTCGGCGACGAGCGGCCGCGTCGACCTGGAGTGACCGAGGCGCGGGTGACCGGGAGCCAGCCGACCGAGAGACGGTCGGCGGAGGGGCGACCGGCGGCGCCGTGCCCCGCGTCAGCCCGCGCCCGCGGGTTCCGCCTGTGCCCCCGCCTCGACCCGGTTGAAGAACGCGAGCGCCGCGAACAGCACCGCCCCCGCGATGCGGCTGCCGAGGTCGATGGTCAGCGTGTCCAGCCCCAGCGGCGTGAGGACGAGGCCGGGCGCCATCAGGAACAGCGCGGCGACGGCGAACCCGGCGCGCGTCAGCGTGTCGAGTTTCGCGTAGAGGAACCCGATGACGGTCGCCGCGAGCGCCACCACGCCGAGGAACACCCCGAGGACGGGGACGAGCACCTCCGGGATGACGAACGACGGGGTCGTGAGATCCGCGACGCTGACGATCTCCGGCGACCCGTCGACGATGCGCAACAGCAACAGCCCGGGGGTGAACACGAACGCGAACGGGACGATGGCCTTGTTGAGCGAGAGCGAGAAGGCCGACAGCCCGGTCTTGAACGGGTCCGACTGCGCGACCCCGCTGGCCGCGTAGGCCGCGACGGCGACCGGAGGCGTGATGTCTGCGATGACGCCGAAGTAGAGGATGAACAGGTCACTCACCAGCCGTGGGATGCCGAGCTGCGTGAGCGCCGGCCCCAGCATCGAGATGAGGATGATGTACGTGACCGTCGTCGGCATCCCCATCCCGAGGATGATACAGGAGATGGCCGTCACGACCAGCAGGAGGACGAGCGACCCGCCCGCGATGTCGACGATGAGCGCCGTCAGGTTCGGGCCCAGCCCCGTCGTCGCCACGACGCCCGGGATGATGCCCGCGGCGGCGACGGCGACCACGACCGGGGTGGCCGTCCGGGCGCCCCCGTCGAGCGACTGCGTGATGAACGCGAGGAACCGGCCCGGGCGACTCCGGAGCGCGTCCTCGCGGTTCAGCCCACGGCCCATCCGCTCGGCCGTGCGGTCCACGGCGTCGTCGTACTCGAGCAGGGGGGCCTCGCCCCGCGGGTAGACGAGCATCGTCACCACCCCGGCGCCGAGGACGAGCCAGCCGAGCGACCCGAGCACCGTCGCCAGGACGGGGTTGCCACCGAGGAACGCCAGGCCCGCCCGGAGCGCGACCAGGCTGATGAGTGCCGCTGCCAGTATCGCGCGGTCCTCCGGGTCGTAGGACGCGACGATGGCGATGAGCGCGACGATGGCCAGGAGCGAGAAGTACGCCGAGCGGGCGACCGTCAGGCGCTCGACCAGCAGGTAGAACAGCAACAGCCCCAGCGGGACGAGGTAGAACCACCCCGTCGAGAGGTGGTCGCGAACGTCGACGAGCGCCACGTCGTCGAGCCCGCCGATGCCTGCCCGCGACGCCTCGAGGTGGACCATCACCCAGACGCCGAAGAAGAAGACGACCGCGGGGATGGCCGCGGCGATGATGACCTCGGCGTACGGGATGCCGGTGAACTCGACGATGAGGAACGCCGCGGCCCCCATGACCGGCGGGAGGATCTGGCCGCCCGACGACGCGGAGGCCTCGACACCCCCCGCGAACTCCGCCCGGTACCCGGAGCGCTTCATCAGCGGGATGGTGAACGCTCCCGTCGTGACGGTGTTGGCGATGGAGGAGCCGGAGATGGTCCCCATGAAGCCCGAGGCGAGGATGGACGCCTTCGCCGGGCCACCCTTCCGGCGCCCGGTCGCGGCGTACGCCAGGTCGATGAACCACTGGCCCGCACCCGACGCCTCGAGGAACGCACCGAACAGGATGAAGATGTAGATGAACTGCACCGAGACCAGCACCGGCACTCCGAGGATGCCCTGGTCCGTGTACCAGAGGTTCGTGACGATGGTGCTCCACGAGCCCTCGCTCGTCGACAGGACGCCGATGTAGGGGGCGTCGAGCGGGATGAGGTAGCCGTACTTCGCGTAGACGATGAACGACCCCACGATGACGACCAGCGGGAGCCCGAGCGTCCGCCGGGTCGCCTCCAGCACGAGGAGGAAGGCGACCACGCCGAGCAGGTAGGCGAACGAGGCGTCGGCGAACGGCAGGACGACGGTCAGGACCGACTCCAGCGGGGCGAGCACCGTGTATATCTCGCCGAACGAGCGCCCGGCGTCCAGGCCGAGCGCGCGGAGCCGGAGGATCTCCTCGAACTCGTTCAGGTAGTAGTACGAGGCCGTCAGGATGCCGAACATGAGCACGAAGTCGAACGGCGTGATGCGCTCCATCTTCGCGTCGACGAACCCCCACCGGACGACCGCCCGGAGCCGCTCGGCGGCCACGGTGACGGGACTCCCCTCACCGAACCGCTCTCGGAGTCCGGGCACGACACGCGCGAGCCGCCGCGAGAGGAAGCCGTCGCCGGTCGTCGGTGGGTAGAGCGCGAACGCGAGGACGAGCGCGAAGGTGACGTGGAAGGCGTTGATCTGGAGCTGCTGGAGCTTCGCGATGACCACCTCGCCCACGAAGGGGAGGGTGAAGACGAACTCGAAGCCGCGCGCGGCGAGCCAGATCTGGAACACCGAGAAGACGATGCCGACGACGGCCACCCCGACGGCGAAGATTCCCGTCAGGGTCCGGCGGCTCTCGAGTTCCTTGATCAGCTCCTCCTGGTCGGCCTCGCTCAACCCCTCCTGCTCGGTGGGCGTGGCTGCCGACCCGAACGGTTCGGCGGGGTCGGCGTCGGAGCCGTCCTCCGGGTCGGGCGCGGGCGATTCGGCCTCGTCGCTGTGGTCGTCGCTGTCGTCGGTCATTGTGGTGTGTGTCCCCCGAGAACCGGCCGCCGTTCGATGCTGATACGAACCGGGTCGTCGGAGCGGGCGACCAGGTCGTACGGTTCACCGTCGACGTAGAGACGGTGCCCAGCGACAGCCGCGGGCTGGAGGTTGAACGCCTCGTACCGCCGGTCGGGATCGAAGACGAACCAGCCGTCCTCGAGGCGGACCGCCTCGCGCGCCGGGAGCCCCCAGCCGTAGGACCGGAAGCGCATCTCCGTGTTGTCCAGCGCCGTCCCGGTCACCGTGTAGATGTCGCGGACGGGTGTCTTCTCGACACTGTGCGTGTACGCGAGGGTTACGTTCGAGCCCTCGTGGACGTCGACCGTCAGCAAGGCGGCGCCGCTGTCGGCGTCCCGGACGACGAGCGTCCGGTCGACGGGTGCCGCGACCGCGGCCCCCGCCAGGACGAGCGAACAGGCGACGAGGACGGCGACGGACCCCCGCATCGGCGGTCAGCCGAAGTACGCCTGGGCGCCCTCGTGCAGGTCGATGGACATCCCCTCCTGGGCGGAGTCCCTGGTGATGAACTGCGTCTTGATGGTGAGGTCGCCAAGGTTGTCGAAGATGGCGGCCGTCACCTCCTCGACGGTGCTGGCCCCGAGTTCGGCGCGGGTGGCGATCATCGCCTGGACCGACACCGTCTCGCGGGCCTCCGAGATGCCGCTGTAGGTCCCGCCGGGGATGGTGTCCTGGGCGTAGAACGGTGCCGAATCGAGGACGGCCTGTCGGTTCTCGCCCGCGATGGGGACGATCTCGGCGTCGTTGGTCGTCGCGAGGTCCGAGATGGCACCCACGGGCCAGCCGCCGACGACGAACGCCGCGTCGATGTCGCCGTTCTTGAGCTGGTCGGCCGCCGTCGAGAAGCCCGCGTTCTGTTCCGTGTACTCCTCGATGCCGAGCGCCTCGAGGATCTGGGTGGCGTTGACCTGCGTCCCGGAGCCGAGGTCGCCCGTGTTGATGACCTTCCCCTCGAGGTCGGCGGGCTGTGAGATCCCCGTCGAGGCCAGCGTCACGATGGTGATGGTCTCCGGGTAGAGGGTGGCGACGCCCCGGAGGTTCTCAACGGCGTTGTCGATGAACGCCTCGATACCGGTGCCGTTGGCGGCGAAGTAGGCCACGTCGTTCTGGATGAGCGCGAAGTCGGCGCTCCCGTTGGACAGCGACCCGACGTTCGCGACGGAGGCGCCGGTCGACTGGACCTGCAGGCGGAAGTCGGTGTTCCCCTCGACGACCTGCTTGAACTCGTTGGAGAGCGGGAAGTACGTCCCGCCGGTCCCGCCCGCGTGCCAGGAGAGCCGGGTCGTACCGCCACCGCCATCGCCGCCGTCGCCCCCATCGCCCCCGTCGCTGCCGCCGTCCCCGCCACCGTCCCCGCCGTCCCCGGTACAGCCGGCCACGAGGGACACACCAGCTGCTCCCGCACCGGCCACGAACCGCCGACGATTCATGTGGTCCGTCATGGCCGTCGGGAGACGGTGGCGAGACAAAAGTAGTCAGTCGCTGAACGGCCCAGAAAGCTGGTATATCGCGGCTTTATGGCAAGTAGGGGCGATATTACTACACGGCAGCCGAGAGTTCCGGGGCCCCCTACTTGGTGCCGAACGCCCGGTCGCCGGCATCCCCGAGGCCGGGGACGATGTAGCCGTCGTCGTCGAGTCGCTCGTCGACCGCGACGGTGAGCAGGTCCGCCTTGGGGACGGACTCGCGGACGTGGACCAGTCCCGCGGGGGCGGCGACGGCCGAGAGCGCGAGCAGTCGCTCGGGTGCGGCCCCCTCCGTGACCTCCTCGAGCACCGCCGCCATCGTCGACCCCGTCGCGAGCATCGGGTCCGCGACGATGACCGTGTCCTCGGGGGTCAGCTCGGGGAGCTTCACGTAGTCGACGGAGATCGGGAAGTTGCCGTCCGCGTCCATGCCGGCCGACTCGTCGCGCCCGGCGCTGACGATCCCCTGCCGGGCCTGCGGGAACGCCTTCAGCAGCCCCTCGACGAACGGCGTCGCGGCCCGGAGGACGTTCACGATGACCACGTCGTCGAGCCCCTTCACGCGCTCGCCGGTCGTGTCGGCCAGCGGGGTCGTGATGGAGACGTACTCCGTGTCCATCATGCCGTCGATGATCTCGTAGCCACAGATGCGCCCCAGCTTGACGAGCCCGTTCCGGAACGCCACCTGTTCGGTCTCCGCCGAGCGGAGGTCGCTCAGCGTGTGCTTCGCGAGCGCGTGGGTAATGACGTACGCGTCGTCGCGGTCCTCGATTGGCATGTGCGAACGGGCACGCGCCGAGGGCTTAACATACAGGGTCGCGGCGGCCCCTGGCGCGACGAGTCGCTCGGAATCGACGGCCGGGAGTGGGGGTGACGGGCGAGGGCGCCGTGACCGACGGGCGTCGGACCACCGGCAACACGTATTAGGCAGGGAGCCGAAACGGGGACCGATGGAAGAGAGCGTCTCCGGGTTCAGTGAGCGTGGGACCTGGAGCGACATCGTCGAACACGGTGAGCGAATCACCCGTGCGCTTCGGGACCTGGCCGGCGGGGGCGAGGTCGAGGTGGACGAATCGGCCCTGGCCGAGTGGGACGAGTGGCGCCCCAAACACGACGAGCGACTCGACGAGCACGTCAACGAGAAGACCGCCGAGCAGGCCAGCGTCGGCGAGGGCGCCGGCGAGAAGGCCGGCAAGGACCCCGACGAGGACATCCAGCAGGCGGGCGAGCAGCTCGCCGAGTCCTACGAGAGACTGGACGACCCGGACGAGGCCGTCGAGAAGGCGGCCGACTCCGTGAGCTACATCGCCCGCGCGGCCGACTCGGCCAGCCGGAAGGCCATCCGCCGGGTCGAGGGGGCCGTCTACAAGAACGTGATGACCCGCATCGCGCCGTACTACTTCGACAACGAGCTCGTCAGCGCGAACGTCTCGCGCGCGAGCCGGGGCGACGACCCGGACTACGAGCTGGAGGTCAACGTCAACGACGACGACCTGAAGATCCACGTCTCGAACCGCCTCGCCGACCTCGAGAGCGACGTCGACCGCTGGCACGTCGACACCCCCAAGGAGACCGAATCGGTCGCCGCGGCCGAGGGGGTCGAGCCGCCGACCGACGAGGAGACCGAGGGTCGCTCGCGCCCGGACACGAACTGAGCCACCCGCCGAAAGGTTCTCGCCGACGCCACCGCTACCGGTGGGTATGGACGATGCCCTCCGGCTCCGGCTCGATATCGGCCTCGTGTTGCTCGCGATCACCGCTGCGAGTACCGCGGTCGCCGCCTCCGGCCTCACCGACGCCGCGACCGTCGCCACGGCGGTACTCGCCCTGCTGGTCCTGCTCGGCGTCGTGCTGTTCCTGAGGACGACCCCGGAGTGGGCCCGCGAGGGCGGTACCGAAGCCGGTGACACCGACTGACCGGCCGCCTCAGAGCCCCAGCAGGACCGCTCCCGCGTAGACGAGGCCGGTCAGCAGCGCTCCCGCGGCGAGTCCGATGAGGGTCAGCTGCAGCGCGTACCGGCGATCCTCGCTCCGGGCAGCCTCGTCGGGAACCGTCCCCTGTCCCTGGTCCGTCTCTCCCCCGTCGGTGCGGGGCTCGCGGAAGTCGTAGCGCCCCTGGAGCGCCAGGGTCACACAGAACGAGCGCCGGGCCTGGAGGCCCCACTCGATGCCCAGCGAGAGCGGGACGAACAGCCCCAGCAGGAGCAGCGTCGGGAGGTCGCTCACGAGTACGAAGGCGGCGTAGCCGCCCGCACCGACGAGGCTGACCAGCGCGACCAGCCCGCGCTGGCGGCGGGCGGAACGCCCGATGTTGCAGGCACCGGGTCGGTAGGCGGAGGGGACCGTCACGGCGAGGCGTACGGGCTGGACGAACTTGACTCCCCGAGTGACCCGGAGGTAATCGCCACCCGCTACCACGCCTCAGACTCCGAGTGCGCCCGCTGCGAAGATGACCATCGCCGTGGCCACGGCACCGGCGAGGACCCCGAGCCCCGTCGCCAGCGCCTCGGCCCGGTGATCCAGTGGGTCCGTGCGAGCCGCGCGGAAGGCGGACTCGGCGCCGAGCGAGAGCGGGACGAACAGGCCGGCCAGGAGCGCCACCGGCGACCCGCTCACCGCAACGGCCGCCGCGTAGGCCACGCCGGCGGCGAGTGCCGCCGCGCCGCGATGATGGTGTACACTGTAGAGGGGGTTGACTGCTCGATTCAGGATGTTCTTCGAACTACTCGTGGACATACATGGCTCGTCGAGTCGTTACAGTATCAACCTGTCCAGGTACGCGAGTATTGCATCGGAGAGGTATCGACCCGTCATATGCCCAGTAATCCGGCGTCGAACTGCACCCCGGGGGATCTCGGCATGCTCGTCGCGGACCGCAACGCCTTCCGCACCGGGGCCACGAGCGCCGCTATGGTACTTCCCTCGGGGTTCGCGCTCCCCCCGCTCCCCTACCTGCTGGCCCTCCTCGCCGGGGTCGCCGTCGCGGGCGCCGCCCTCTACCGGACCCGGCCGCGCGTCACGCCGCGGGTCGTCCTGGCGTTCACGCCCTGGATGGTCGTCGGCGCGTCGCTGTACGCGCTCTTCCAGATCGAGGCCGTCCCCGCGGCCGTCCGGCCGCTGCTGGGCACGCCCGCGGTCTACCTCGCGACGTTCGCCGTCGCCGGGCTGGTGTGGGCCGCTGCCAGCCCGTTCGGCGCCGACGAGTGGGACCTGCCCTCGACGCCGGGCCTCCTCCTGCTCATCGGCACGCTGACCGCCGGCGGGGTGGTGGGCTCGGCGCTCCGCATCGGGCTGAACCGCGGGGGCCTGTTGCTCGGCCCGCCGCTCGCCGCACTCGTCGCCTCCCTCGTCGTGGCGACGGGTGTCTGGCTGCTGACCGTCACGAACAGCGAGGACGCGTCCGCCGCCTCCAGCGTGGGGTGGCTGGTCCTGCTCGGCCACACCCTCGACGGCATCTCGACGGCCGTCGGCTCCACGCTGGGCTTCGGCGAACAGACCCCGCTCTCCAGGCTCATCATCGAACTGGGCGGCGAACTCGTGTCGCTCCCGTTCCTGGGCCCGGCGTGGCTGTTCGTCGTGGTGAAGGTGGCGCTGGCGACGTTCCTCGTGGTCTTCGTCGGTGAGTACGCGGCCGAGGAGCCACAGCGGGGCTACCTGCTGCTCGGGGGTGTCGCAGCTGTAGGCCTCGGCCCCGGCGCGCACAATCTCGTGCTGTTCGCCATCGCCTGAGCGGTCCGGCGCACGGCTCCACCGTTCTCCTGGACCGGGAGAGTCAAACTGGCGGCGCGCGCAGGGACGCTCGTGTCGACATCCACTCGGCTGGACGCGCTCGCCGACCGGACGCCGCCGCTGCTTGCGCTCGTCGTCGCCGTCGCGGCCGTCTCCACGAGCGCCGTCCTCGTCCGGTGGACGAGCGCACCGTCGGCCGTGACGGCGTTCTACCGGGTGCTGTTCACGACGCTGCTGCTGGTGCCGCTGGCGGCCACGCGCTACGGCGCGGCGTTCCGCCGACTCGCGCCCCGGGACGGCCTCATCGCCGCGGTGACCGGTGTCGCCCTGGCGATACACTTCGCCGCCTGGTTCGAGTCGCTGCGGTGGACCTCCATCGCCGCCTCCGTGACGCTCGTCCAGGCTCAGCCCGCGTTCGTCGCGGTCGGGGCGTGGCTCCTCCTCGACGAGCGGGTCGACGCCCGGACCGCGCTGGGGGTGGCCGTCGCGCTGGGCGGGATGGCGCTGCTCTCGGCGGGTGACCTCGTGTCCGGCGCGGTCGTGACGGGCCGCCGGCCGCTGTACGGGATGGCGCTGCTCTCGGCGGGTGACCTCGTGTCCGGCGCGGTCGTGACGGGCCGCCGGCCGCTGTACGGCAACGCGCTGGCGGTCCTCGGGGCGGCCGCGGCCGCGGCCTACGTCCTCGTCGGGCGGTCGCTCCGGCAGCGGGTCCCGCTGCTGCCCTACGTGACGGTCGTGTACGCGGCCTGTACGCTGGCGCTGCTCGTGTTCGTGGTGGCGGGCGCACTCGGCGACGCGGCCGGGGGCGGGACGGCTGCCGGGCGCATCGCCGCCAGCCTCTTCGACCATCCGCCGCAGGACTGGGTCCTGTTCCTCGCGATGGCCGTCGGGCCGGGACTGCTGGGCCACACGGTCGTCAACTGGGCCCTGGCCCACGTCGAGTCGTCGGTCGTCAGCGTCTCGCTGCTGGGTGAACCTGTCGGTGCGACCCTGCTCGGGGTCGTCCTCCTCGACGAGCGCGTCGGCGCCGTGACGCTGGTGGGTGGCGCCATCATCCTGGCGGGGGTCGCCCTCACGGCGCAGGCGCGGGAGACGGACGCTGGCGCCGACGGCGAGCCTGCGGGCCCCCACGGGGACGAGCCGCCGGACGCCGTCGAGCGGTAGCGGGGAGTCGTTCTCAGTCCCGTGCTGCTGGACGGTCGCTCGCGGCCCCGTGGGCCTCGCGGACCGTCGACTCGGCCGTCGGGCCGTCCTCGAAGCGGGCCAGGTGGCTCCCGCAATCGCAATCCGAGGCACCGAAGCCGTCGACGGGGCCGTCCGGGAGCCGCCGGGCGACGGCGCACTCGATGTCGTCGCCGTGCGAGCGGACGACGGTGCGCAGCGTCGTATCGGGGTGGCCGAGCAGGTAGTCGACGTGCCAGTGGCAGGTGTCGCGCTCGCCGGCCGCGAGGTCGCGGTGGCGCTCGACGCGAGCGAAGCCGCCGCTCCCGAGCGCGCTCCCGGTGTAGGCGTACCAGCCCGCGGGGAACCGGTGGGTGCCGAGAGCACCCACCTCGATGGTGGCGTCGGCCGCGAGTTCGACCAGCAGTGTGTAGGTCCCGCCCCTGTCCCGGTCGTCACGAGCGTCCGCTGGGGTCACGGATGGTGGTTCGGGGGCGGGCCTTTTCAGGGTCCCACTCCCGGAACCCCACCCGGCGACACAACTAAACGGCATAATACTGAAGCCGTCGATAGGTGGCCAAGTTATGAATCGACCTTCCGGCCCCGCTGTCACCCCGGCGGGGGGTGGACGATGAACGGGGCGGACGACACACCGTCCGACGACGAGCGCGTCGCGGACGGCGGGGCAGAGGCGAGCGATGGGGCGACCCAGGGGACCACGCCCGGGGGTGAGGCGGACCCGCTGGCCGACCTCCGGGCGCGCAAGCGGCGGGCCCGTGGCGAGGACCGGGCCCACCGCCAGCACGACCGCGGGAAACTGACAGCCCGCGAGCGCGTCGACTACCTCCTCGACGAGGACACCTTCCGCGAGATCGACACGCTGGTCGAGCACCGGTCGACCGCGTTCGACCTGGCCGACCGGCACACCCCCGGGGACGCCGTCGTGACGGGGTTCGGGCAGGTGGACGGACGGCAGGTCGCCATCTACGCCCACGACTTCACGTTCCTCGGCGGCTCGGTCGGGGAGGTGGTCGGCGAGAAGATCGCGGGGGTGATGGACCGAGCCATCGAGACCGGCATCCCCATCGTCGGACTGAACGACTCGGGCGGCGCGCGCATCCAGGAGGGTGTCGACTCGCTGGCCGGTTTCGGGAAGATCTTCGAGCGCGCCACGAGGGCCTCGGGGCTGGTGCCACAGATCTCGGCCATCATGGGCCCCTGCGCGGGCGGGGCGACGTACGCCCCCGCACTCACGGACTTCGTCTACATGGTCGAGGACACCTCCTACGCGTTCATCACCGGTCCGGACATCGTCCGGACGGTGACCGGCGAGGAGGTCACGAAGGAACGGCTCGGCGGTCCCCGCGCCCACGCCGTCGACTCGGGGTTCGCCCACCAGGCCTGCCCGAGCGAGGAGGCCGCGCTCGACGAGATCCACGAACTGCTCTCGTACCTCCCGCAGAACAACATGGAGGACCCGCCGGACGCCCGGCCCGACGACGACCCCGACCGGGAGTGCGATGCTGGCGACATCGTCCCCGCGGCGCCACAGAAACCCTACGACGCCACCGACGTGGTCGCAGAGGTCCTCGACCGGGAGACGTTCTACGAGGTCCACGGCGGCTACGCCACGAACGTCGTCGTCGGGTTCGGCCGGCTGGACGGCCGGCCGGTCGGGATCGTCGCCAACCAGCCCCGCATCGCCGCGGGCACGCTGGACATCGAGGCCTCGCAGAAGGCCTCCCGGTTCGTCCGGTTCTGCGACGCGTTCAACCTCCCAATCCTCACGTTCGTCGATGTCCCGGGGTTCCTGCCGGGCACGGACCAGGAGCATCGGGGCATCATCCGCCACGGCGCCAAGCTCATCTACGCCTACGCCGAGGCGACGGTCCCGCTGCTGACCGTCATCACGCGGAAGGCCTACGGCGGCGCCTACATCGTGATGGGGTCGTCGGAACTCGGTGCCGATGCCACCTACGCCTGGCCCGGCGCCGAACTCGCCGTGGTCGGTCCCCGTGGGGCCATCGACATCCTCTACCGGGACGAGCTGGAGGCCGCCGAGGACACCGAAGCTCGACGGGCCGAGCTGGAGGACCGGTTCCGCGAGGAGTTCGCCAACCCGTACGGACCGGCGAAGCACGGCCACATCGACGACGTCATCGAGCCGGGCGAGACGCGCCAGCGGCTCGTGGCGGACCTCCGACTGCTCGAACGCAAGCGCACGGACACACCACCGAAGGACCACGGCAACATCCCGCTATGACGCCGCAACGGTTCCAGCAGTCCGGCGACGAACCCGACGACACATCCCACACGTTTACGCCCCCGGCGGACGGCGGGTCGGACATGGCGCCAGAGTCGGCGGACGAGGGCGGAAGCCTCCCGGTTCCGGGCGGGAGGCTCCTGCTCCCCGATACCGCCAGCGAGGAGGAGGCCGCGGCGCTCGTTGCGGCGGTCGCCAGCCACCTGCGCGACCAGCAGGCGGCGGCCGCTGAGGACGAGCGCGAGACCGTCGAGCCGTGGGCGTTCGCGGGCCGTGTCGGGAGCCGGACCCGGGCCGACCTGCCGACCCCCGTCGAGCGCGGCGACGAGTGGAAGATGGCGGCGCGGGTGCGGCGGTAGGGCCGTATCTTCCGATAACATCTCGGGTTGTACGTCTGCTCGCGACGTCCGGTATCAAGGGGGCCGATAGAACGACTGGAGTCGACTCCCTCCGGGGTCACGACACCGACGCGCGGTAGCGTCGGGCCATCCGGTCGAAGAAGACCAGCATCAGGCCCAATGAGGCCACCGTCCCGAGTGCGGTGCGGACGGGCTGTCGACGCAGGGCCGCCCGGAAGTGAGGAGCTGGACCACGGCGTCGACACCGGTGAGGCCGAGTGCGGCCGGGTCCGAGCGGAGCCCGCGCTCCAGCCAGACCTGCTCCCCGAGGACCACCTGTGTCGCCCAGGAGGTGTCGGTGTCTGGGGGTGCCGGGAGCCGCAGGCTCCCGACGACGGAGACGAGCACCAGGCCCAGCAAGCGGGGGCTCCGCCGGTAGAGGGCCAGCACGAGTGCCGGGTACGTGACCCCCAGACCCAGGACGCTCGCCGGACTCGCGTGGCGGCGCCAGAACAGGGTCTCGGCGAGTGTACCGGCGCCCTCACGTTCGACAGGGCGGCTGTGGGGCATCTCCTGTCTCCACGAGGCCGCTGCCGATAAGTGGGTGTGCCAGGGCGGGGGCCGTGCGAGGGACGCCACCGGGACGATGGCCCATCGGGGGCGTAGACCGCCGAAATCGGCGGGTCCCGTCACCAATTAGGCCCACCAAAACATCGTCAATGTTTTAGGAACCCCTAAACAATGCGGAGCCAGCATGAGTTCATCTTCAGCCCGGGGCGGTCCCGACACGTGCGTCGTGGTCCCGACCATCCGCGAGCACGAGTGCGTCCGCGACTACGTCGCCAACGCCCGCGAGTACGGCCACGACGACCGTCTCTTCTTCGTCCTCGTCACCGAGGACTTCTGCGACGCCGACGCGATGCGCGAGATGCTCGACGACCTGGACGTGCCGGGCGCCGTCTTCGACGAGTCCGACCGGCACGAGTGGTACGACGAGCACGGCGTCTCGGACTACGGCCACGTCGTCCCGGCGGCGAGCCACGCCCAGACCTCCTTCGGCCTGCTGTACATGTGGGCGCACGACTTCGAGTTCGGCTTCTTCATCGACGACGACACCCTCCCCCACGACACGGACTTCTTCGGTGGGCACTACGACAACCTCTCGTACGAGGGCTCCATCACCGAGGTCCGATCGGCCGACGAGGACCAGCGCTGGGTGAACGTCCTCTACCAGAACTTCGACGAGCACGGGCTCTACCCGCGCGGCTACCCGTACGCCGCGATGGGCGGTGGCCACGAGACGGAGACGGTCGAGCTGGCACGGGGCGACGTGGTCGCCTCGCAGGGACTCTGGACCAACGTTCCCGACCTCGACGCCGTTCGCATCCTGATGGACGGCGACCTGCAGGGACAGGCCCAGACCCTGACGGACCGCGAGGACTTCGGCGAGGACTTCGTCGTCGCGCCGGACCACTACACGACGGTCTGCTCGATGAACCTCGCCTTCCGCCGCGAGGTGATCCCGGCGTTCTACCAGCTCCCGATGGACGACAACGAGTGGGACGTGGGGCGCTTCGACGACATCTGGTCGGGCGTCTTCCTCAAGCGCGCGGCCGACATCCTCGGCAAACGCGTGCTGACGGGGGCGCCGCTGTGCGAGCACAACAAGGCCCCGCGTTCGACGTTCGACGACCTCAACAACGAGGTGCCCGCCCTCGAACTGAACGAGCACGTCTGGCGCGTGGTCGACGATGCCGGCGCGGACGCGAACACCTTCCGCGGCGCGTTCGACGCGATGGCCGATGCGCTCGCGGAGGGCGAGTTCGAGGAGTGGAACAACGGCGAGTTCCTCCGATTCGTCGGCGAGCATATGCAGGACTGGCTGGACTGCCTGGACTCGCTGGACGCGGGCCGGCCGGTCCCCGCGAGCACGGGCCGGGCCGTCGCCGAGACCGGGGGTGAGGCCGATGACTGACGACTCGCACACGAGCCGGACCCGTCGGCGGTTCCTCGCCGCGGCGGGGGCCGTCGGCGCGACGGGCCTCGCGGGCTGTAGCGGCATCCTCGGCGATGGCGGTGACGGCAGCGATGGTGGTGACGGCGGCAGCGGTGGCAACACCCTCGAGGACTTCCGCGGCTCGGGTGCGAACGTCGGCAGTCGGGGCGAGATCTCCGGAACGCGCATCGATGACCTCCCGGACCTCTCCGGCCAGCTCAACATCTACCTCGGCGGCGGCGAGGGTGGCCTCTACACGGACCTCCTGAGCCTGCTGAGCCAGCGATACCCGGACTTCGAGCCGAACTTCCGGCTGGAGCCGAGCTCGCAGCTCGCCAGCAAGATCGCCGAGGAGCAGTCCGGCGGCGGGAGCTTCGCGGACGTGTTCTGGGCGGTCGACGCCGGCTCGCTCGCCAACGTCGCCGCACAGGGCTACACCCGGGCGCTCCCGGACGACGTCGTCTCGGCGGTTCCCGAGGCGTTCCGCCCCGACAACGCGTGGGTCGGCGTCGCCGGTCGCGCCCGCGCGGTGCCGTACAACACGAACCAGCTCTCCGAGAGCGACATCCCCGACAAGGTACGTGACTTCCCGGATGCGAGCGCGCTCCGGAACAGCGTCGGCTGGGCCCCGACCTACAGCTCCTTCCAGGCGTTCGTCACGGCGATGCGGCTCATCCGTGGCGACCAGGCCACGCGACAGTGGATCAACGGAATGCAGGAGGCCGGCGTCTCGGGGTACAACAACGAGTTCCTCGTCTCCAACGCCGTGGCCGACGGTGAACTGGCAGCCGGCTTCGCCAACCACTACTACGCGCTCCGGGTGAAGGCCGCGCGCCCGAACGCTCCGCTGGACCTGGCGTTCACGAGCGGCGACGCCGGCGCGCTCATCAACGTCTCCGGGGCCGAGGTGCTGGAGGGCACCGGCAAACCGGAGCTCGCGGAGAACTTCATCGCCCACCTGCTCACCGTCGAGGCCCAGGAGTTCTTCGCCACCCGCACGTTCGCCTACCCGATGATCGAGGGCGTGCCGCCGGTCGGCGGCCTCCCGCGCATCAGTGAACTGAACCCGCCGGACATCGACCTCACCGAACTGGGTGATCTGGAGGGGACCATCGATCTCCTCCGGGACACCGGAGCGCTCTGATGGGCGCCCGCGAGGAACTGGCCGCCATCCGTGGGCGGCTCCGGCGCGAGTCCGACGGTGATGGCCTGGGACTGACACTCCTGAGTGCGGCCATCGCCGCGCTGCTCGTCTCGCCGGTCGCCTGGCTGTTCCTCCGCGTGGCCGACATCCCGACGGCCGAGGCGCTCTCGCTCGTGACCCGCCAGTCGATGGTCGACGTGGTCCTCAGCAGCGGCCTGCTCGTGGTCGCCGTCACCGTCGGCTCCGTGCTGCTCGGGGTCCCGCTGGCCTTCCTGACGGTCCGTACCGACCTGCCCGCCCGTCGGTTCTTCACCGTCATCCTCGCGCTGCCGCTGGTCGTTCCCTCCTACATCGGCGCGTTCGCGTTCGTCTCGGCGTTCGGCCCACGCGGCGTGGTGGCCGATGCGCTCGCCCCGCTGGGCATCGAGCGCCTCCCGGAGACGCCGGGCCTGCCCGGCGCGGCCATCGTCCTGACGCTGTACATCTACCCGTACGTGTTCCTCACGACGCGGGCGGCGCTGCTGTCGCTCGATGCCTCACACGTCGAGGCCGCGCGGACGCTGGGCAAGAGCCGGCTCGCCGCCTTCCGCGAGGTGACGTTCCCGCGCATCGTCCCGGGCATCGCTGCCGGTGCGCTCCTCGTCGCGCTGTACGCCCTGTCGGACTTCGGGACGCCCGCCATCATGGGTGCCGATGTGTTCACCGCGCAGATCTACGTCGAGTACAACAACTTCGGCGAGAACCGCGCGGCGCTGCTGTCGCTGGAGCTGCTCGCCATCACCACGGTCATCCTCGCCCTGGAGTCACGCGTCGGGCGCGACGACGCCAGCGCGTACGCCTCCGGCGGTGGCGGCTCCGCGACCCGCATCCGGCTCGGCGCCTGGCGATGGCTCGCGGCCCTGGGGTGCCTGGCGGTCGCGGCCCTGGCGCTCGTGCTCCCGGTCGGCATCCTGCTCCTGTGGCTGGTCCGGGGGGGCCCAGGCTACGCCGGCGGCGGGTTCGAGTTCGAACTCGCGTACGCGCTGAACTCGGTCGGGGTCTCGACCGCGGCCGCGCTGGCCTCGGTGCTGCTGGCGCTGCCGGTCGGCTACGTCGCCGCGCGGCGCTCCAGCGCCGCCGGGCGGCTCGCCGAGCGCGCCACCTACGTCGGCTACGCGATGCCGGGCGTCGTCCTGGGGCTCGCGCTGGTCTTCTTCGGCGTGAAGTTCGCGCCGACGCTCTACCAGACGCTCCCGCTGCTCGTGTTCGCCTACGTCGTCCGGTTCCTCCCACAGGCCGTCGGGACCACCTCCTCGTCGGTGCTGCAGGTCGACCAGCAGCTGGTCGAGGCCGCGCGGGCGCTCGGGGAGTCCCCACGGCGCGCGTTCCGGCGCGTGACGCTCCCGCTCATCTGGCCCGGCGTGCTGGCGGGGGCCGCGCTGGTCTTCCTGACGACGATGAAGGAGCTGCCGGCGACGCTCATCCTGCGTCCGACAGGTTTTGAAACACTGGTGAGCTACATCTGGCTGGTACAGGGAGCCGGCTACTACGGCCGGGCCGCGATCCCGGCGCTGACGCTCATCGCGGTCTCGGCCTGCTCGATGGCCGTCATCCTGGCTCAGGAGCGACGCTGACATGGCACGACAGGATCCCACGACGGACGCCGGCGCGGACGGCCGCGACGAGGTCGAACAGCAGCTGGACCGCACCCGCGCGGACCCCGCACTCGACGGTGATGTCGGCTGGTCCGTCGAGGGCGAGGGCGAGGGGGACACCGTTCTCGAACTGGACGGCGTCACGAAGCGCTTCGGTGCCACCACGGCCGTCGACGACGTCTCGATGACCGTCGCCGAGGGCGAGCTACTGACGCTGCTCGGGCCGTCGGGCTGCGGGAAGACGACGACGCTCCGGCTACTCGCAGGGCTCGAACGCCCCGACGAGGGCGTCATCCGGTTGAACGGCGAGCCCGTCGCGGTCGGTGCGGGCGACGGCGATGCCGCAGCCGAACCCGGGGACGTCGACGGCGGCGGGTTCCTCCCGCCCGAGGAGCGCGACGTGGGGCTCGTCTTCCAGGACTTCGCGCTGTTCCCGCACCTCTCGGTCGCGGAGAACGTCGCCTTCGGGCTCGACGGCGACGCCGACGAGAACGCCGACCGGGTGTCCGAACTGCTCGATCTCGTGGACCTGCCGGATTACGAGGACCGCCGGCCGTCCGAGCTCTCGGGCGGGGAGCGCCAGCGGGTCGCGCTCGCGCGCTCGCTCGCGCCCGAGCCGGCCGTCCTGCTGCTCGACGAGCCGTTCTCGAACCTCGACGTCCGGCTCCGGGTGGCGATGCGCGAGGAGGTTCGCGACATCCTCAAGCGCGCGGGCGTCACCGCCGTCTCGGTCACCCACGACCAGGAGGAGGCCCTCTCCATCTCCGACCGCGTGGCCGTGATGAACGGGGGCCACGTCGCACAGATCGGCAGCCCCGAGGGGCTGTTCCAGCACCCCGAGTCCCGCTTCGTCGCGAGCTTCCTCGGGCAGGCCTCCTTCGTCGACGCCGAGGTCCGCCCGGACTGCATCGAGACGGGACTGGGCTGTGTCGACGCCGCGGACCTGGCCGGCCCCATCGACGCATACGACGGGACCCACATCCAGATCCTCGTGCGGCCGGACGACCTCAGCGCGACGCCGGCCCCCGAGGAGGAGGCCGACGGCCGCATCGTCCGCCGGCAGTACAACGGCCCCACGTTCGTCTATCGGGTCGAACTGGCGACCGGTGACGTCGTCCACTGCATGCACAACCACGTCGAGGAGTTCGAGGTCGGGCAGCCGGTCACGGTCGACCTGACGGCCGACCACGAACTCGCCTGGTATCCGCCCTGACCGACCGTGCGTCGCCCGCCCCCACCGCTTGCCGGACTGGTCCCCGATGACTCCCGCGCGCGCTACCGGCTTGCAGCGGCGGCGCTCGCCGTCCTCGCCGGGGTCGGGGTCCTCCTGCTCTCGCACCGTGTGTTCCCGCACCTCTCGACCAACCACGACGAGGGCGTCTACCTCCAGCAGGCCGCGATGCTGCTGGACGGGCAGCTCGTCCTCCGCCCACCGGTCGACCTGACGTTCCGGCCGTGGTTCTTCGTGAAGGCCGGCCCCGAGCTGTATCCCAAGTACACCCCAGTCACGGCCGCCGTCTTCGCGGTCGGGATGGCGCTGGGTGACCCGCGGCTCTCGCTCGCGGCCGTCGCGGCCGCACTCGTCGCGCTCACCTACGCCGTCGGCGCCGAGGCGTTCGACCGCCGGACCGCGGTGCTGGGCGCGGCACTCGTGGCAGCTTCGCCGTTCTATCTGGTCCAGACGGCCGTCTTCCTCCCCTACGCGCCGACGCTGGCCGTCGAGCTACTGTTCGCGTGGGCGTACCTGCGGGCCGTTCGGACGGGCTCGCGACCGTTCGCCGCGCTGGCCGGCCTCGCCATCGGGGTCGCCTTCTTCGCGCGGCCGTACACGGCGGTCCTGTTCGCGGCGCCGTTCGTCGCCCACGCGCTGTGGACGCTCGCACGGGCGCGAGCAGCCCCCGAGCCGTCGCTCGTCGCGGTGACGACCCGACAGGGAGTCGTCGCGGCCTGTGGCCTGCTGGGCGTCATCGCCACGCTCGGGTACAACGCCGTCGTGACGGGCGACCCGTTCACCTTCCCGTACCAGGTGTTCGCCCCCCGTGACGGCCTGGGCTTCGGCACCCGACGCATCCTCGGCTACGAGCGTGACTACACGCCGGCCCTGGCGCTGGAGGCCAACGCCCGTGTCGTCCGGGCGTTCCTGACCCGCTGGGTCGTCGCCGGTCCCCTCGGGACCGCGCTGGCGGTCGTCGGGCTGGGTGCCACCGCGGCCCGGGCCCGGCGCGCACTCGCGCGCCGCGAGCGCGGGCTCGTCGGGGCCGTGGTCCGGCCGGACGGCGGGAGCGGGGACACGAGCGAGCGAGGGAGCCTGGCACCACGCCTCCTCCTCGCCGGCCTCTTCGGCAGCATCGTCGCCGGGAACGTCTACTTCTGGGGGAACCTGAACGTCCTCGGGGACGTGGACGTCCCGGGCGACGGCCTCGTCTCCCTGTACGGCCCGTACTACCACTTCGACCTCGTCGTGCCGGTCGCGCTGTTCGCCGCGTTCGGCCTGCGGCTGCTCGCGGGCCGGTGGCGCACAGCAGTCGACCGGCGGTTCGACGGTGCCACCGCAAGCCGGCTGGTCGTCGCCGGGCTCCTCGTCGGCGGACTGGTTCTGGGTGGGACGACTGTCGCGATGGCCGCTGACCCGGTCGCCGACAACGAGGACGCCTCCGAACAGCTCGCGGCCGCCTACGAGCCGTTCGAGCCGCGGCCGCCCGCCGGGGTGGTCTTCCTGCCGACACCGTACGGGGACTGGCTCAACCACCCGTTCCAGGCGCTCCGGAACGAGCCGGGCTTCGACGGCCGGACGGTGTACGCGATGCGCGAGCGCCAGTTCGCCGTCGTCGACGCCTATCCCGACCGGCAGCTGTACCGCTACGGCTTCCGCGGCGACTGGGCACCGTTCCTCGGTACCCCGGTGGAGCCCCGGCTCTACCCCATCGAGCACGTCCGCGGCGAGCGCGTGACCGTCCACACCTCGCTGGGCGTACCAGCGGGGGTCGACACGATGACCGCCCGGCTGGCCGGCGGCGGCGAGAGCACCTACTACACGGTCCGGGGGCCGCCCGAGACGGTCGACGCACGTATCGTCGTCGCGAACGGGACGGCGCGCCTGCTCGGCGACGACGTGGCCCCGGTGAACGCGAACGACACCTCGGTCCCGGTCCACGCGCGCGACGAGGTCCTGCTGGAGGTCAATGCCGAGTACGCGCCCGGCAACGCCTTCACCTACCGGCTGGAGACGCCCGTCGCCCTGGACGAGGGCGAGTGGCGGATCCTGACGCCACATCCGGAGGTCTGCCGCGGTGCGAACCTGTGCGACGGCGAGGCCGCCTGGATCCCCGGGACCGCGAGGCCGGGTGTCACCGTCGAGACGCGTGTCACCGCGGGCACGGCGAACCGGACCGAGCTGGAGGGCCAACGACCATGACCGACGACGAGACACCAGCAGCGGACGCGACGGACAGGACGGGCGCAACGGACACGGACGACCGGGCGGCGGCGGAACTCACCCGGCGGGACGCGATGGCGGCGCTGACCGCGGCCGGGGCGTCCACCGCCCTGGGCGGGACGCTCTCGTGGGCGGTCCTGAACGGGGACGGAGCTGACACCAGTGACGGGAGCGACGCCGGGAGCTTCGACGAGCGCGAGCGCGAGACGCTGGTCGCGCTGGCCGAACACCTCTACCCCTCGGCCGTCTCGGGCGTCCCCGAGTTCGTCGAGCGCTACACGGTCGGTCGGGTCCGGGACCGCCCCGAGTACGCGGCGGGCATGCGTGAGGCGCTGGCGACGCTGGACGGGTACGCGCTCGATTGGACCGGGGACCGGTTCGTGGACCTGCCGCCGGATCGTCGGGGCACCCTGCTGAGCAGCATGGGTGTCACTGTCGCTACGCCCGAACCGGACGGTCTCGACCCCGAGAGGATCCGGTTCTACCTCGTCAACGAGCTCCTGTTCGCGCTCTACACCACGCCCACGGGGGGCGAGCTGGTCGGGATCGAGAATCCGCAGGGTCACCCCGGCGGTACGACCAGTTACCACCGCCCGCCCGGAGAGTGACACTTCTCCGGCCCCGGCGGCAGCGGGGCCGTCCTCGCCACCGTTCGCTTGCGCCGGAACAGTTACGCCGACGCCGCCGGAGGCTCCGCGCATGCGAGACGTGGCAATCGTCGGAGCGTCGATGACACCGTTCGGTGTCCGCGAGGGCGAGTGGGTGATGGACCTGCTCGTCGAGGCCGGGAGGGCCTGTATCGCCGACGCGGGCATCGCACCGGACGACATCGACCATCTGTACGTATCGAACATGGCCAGCGGGGAGTTCGAGGGGCAGACCGGGGTTCCCAACGCACTCGCACACGACCTGGGGGCCATCCCGGCCTACACCCAGCGGGTCGACCAGACCTCCTCCTCGGGCGCGGCCGGGATGTACGCCGCCTGGCAGTCCGTCGCCTCGGGCGCGAGCGACCTGACGCTGCTCGTCGGCGGCGAGAAGATGACCCACCGGAGTACGGGCGAGGCGACGGATGTCATCGCCTCGCTCACCCACCCGGTCGAGTACAAGCACGGCGTCACGCTCCCGTCGTTCGCGGGGCTCACGGCGCGGCACTACCTCGACCGCTACGACGCGCCCCGGGAGGCGCTGGGTCACGTCGCCGTGAAGAACCACGCCAACGGCGCCTTGAACCCGAACGCGCAGTTCCAGAAGGAGATCACGCTGGAGACGGCGCTGGAGTCGCCGATGGTGGCCGACCCGCTCCGGCTGTACGACTTCTGTCCCGTCACGGACGGGTCGGCGGCGCTGGCACTCGTGCCCGCCGAGCACGCCGAGTCCTACGCCGACGCGTTCGCCCGCATCGCGGGCATCGCGGGCGCGACGGACACGCACGTCGTCCACGAGCGCGCCGACCCGACGCACATGGGGGCGGTCGCCGAGTCCGGGGCCGCCGCGTTCGAGCAGTCCGGCTACGAACACGACGAGGTCGACGTCGCCGAACTCCACGATATGTTCACCATCCTGGAGGTGATGCAGCTGGAGGCGCTGGGCTTCGAGGACGCCGGCGAGGGCTGGCGCGCGGCGATGGAGGGCCGCACGGCCCGCGACGGCGCCCTGCCGGTCAACACCTCCGGCGGGCTCAAATCGAAGGGGCACCCGCTGGGTGCCAGCGGCGTGGCGCAGGCCGTCGAGGTGTACGAACAGCTCGTCGGCGGCGCCGGCGACCGGCAGGTCGAGGCCGACGTCGGACTGGCCTGCAACGTCGGTGGCTTCGGGAACTGCGTCATCACCACCATCATGGAGGCGGGCGCATGAGCGACAGCGACCATAGCGCGCGGGCCGACGGCGGGAGGCCACCGATGCGGGCCGCGCGGTACGAGGACGGCAGCATCACCTACCCGCCACACCCCGTCGGCCCGGACGGGAGCGAGCCCGTCGAGGAGGTCGACCTCTCGGCGTACACGGCCGAGGTGATCACGTGGACGACCAGCCACGCCACGCCGCCGGGTGTCCGCGAGCCGAACACGCTCGCCGTCGTCGAGTTCGACGTCGAGGGCACGCCGGTCCGCGCCCTGGGCCAGTGCACGACCGACGAGGTGGACATCGGCGACGCTGTCGAACCGGTGTACGTCGAGGAGCTCCGCGACCCGGACGTGGGCATCCGCGAGCGGGAGAGCCAGGAGTGGGACGGCTACCGGTTCGAACCCATCGAGTAGTCGACGCCCTACCTCTCCCCGCCGTCGCCGCGGGGGGCGTCGTCACCGTCGCCTGGGTCGTTCTCACCGTCGTCGCCGCGATCCGCCCGCTCCTTGAGCGACGCCAGCTCCGCGTCCACGTCGACCGACGGGCCGCGGTCGTCGTTCCGGCGGGCCCCGCCGGCCCCCTCCTCTCGACCGCCGCCGGCCTCGGCGTCCCGCTCGATGGCGGACAGCCGGTCGTCGATCTCCCCGCGGAGTTCGCGGGCGTCGGCCAGAAGGCGGCGGGCCGTCGGGTCCTCGGGTTCGCCCTCGTAGGTCCGCTGGAGTTCCGCGAGGGCGTCGTCGACGCGCGCGAGTGCCTCGCGTCCGCCTGCTGCGGCACGCTCGCCAGCAGCGGTCGACACGTCCGCGAGGACGCCCCGCCCGTCGTCGCGGCGCCCGGGTGACCGGGGGTCCCGGCCGTCCAGCAGCCGGATGGTGCCGGCCAGCAGCTCCAGCCCCCGGATGGCGGCCTCGAGGAACGCCACCACCGTCGGGATGGTGTAGGTCTCGGTGAAGCGGAGGAGCTCGCGGGGCGAGGGCGGCCGCGGGAGGGCCGGTCCGTCGCCGCGCGCGCCTGGAGGTTCCACCTGGCGGGTGTCGCCCTCGACCGCCGTCCTGAGGTCGCGCAGGGTCTCCTCCAGTTCGGTCACCAGCGCGGCGAGGTCGTCGTCGCGCTGCCCGGACCGGTGGGGGCCCCGTCGCTGGCCCCCCTCGACCGACGATATCACCTGTACGGGGATGGACTCGCCGCCGGCGTCCCAGTCGCTCATGGTCGGGACTGCGGGGGCGACCGGCAAAACCCTCCCGGCGGTTTAGGAGGACCGAAAACCTCTTTACCTCTAGGCTCACCTAATCGACTGATGGAAGCCACCCGCAGTCGGGATTCCGAGACCCAGGAGGCGCCCCGGGTCACCGCCCACGGCACCTCCCCGGAGCGTACCGTCTTCACCGAGGAGGGGAACCCGGACGCCTGGATCGCGACGGACACGCTCGTGGAGCTGGACGACTGACCGGCCGAACGGGAGGCCCTGCGGCGGTTCGCTGAGGCTGTTTCTACTCGATAGATATCGATAATCTCGCTATTCGACTCGCTATGTGTAACTCCAGGGAGTTGGTCGATAGAGAATAGAGAAATCGAGCCGACAGATGCCGGCGACGCGCGTCAGCGTGGGCCGACGGGGGCCGTCAGTGGGTCGCCTCGTCGAGGACGAGGGTGTCGTCCTCGAGGTAGTGCTCGAAGTGGTGGGCGTGCTCCTCGAGGGTCTCGAGGTGGCGGCGCAGGATCTCGCTGGAGGTGTAGTCGCCGAAGTCCTCCATCATCCCGACGTGGTCGCGCATCGTCTCGATCATGTCGCCGAACATCTCCATGTCGTTGGCGAGGGAGGTCCGGATGTCGTAGACGTCCTGCCCCTCGGGTTCGACGGGTGCGTGCTCCTCGAAGGTAGCACCGCCCGACAGGGGAACACCGCCCATCGCCTGTGCGCGCTCGGCGAAGGCGTCGGCGGCCGCCTCCAGGTCCGCGGCGACCTCACCGAGGTACTCGTGGAGTTCGAGGAACTCGGCCCCCTCGACGTTCCAGTGGTGCTTGCGGATCTGGTGGTAGGCCACGTACGACGCCGCGAGGTCGGTGTTGAACGCGTCGACGATCTGCTCGGCCTTGTCCTGGTCGACCCGGAGCGCCTCGCTGCCCTCGACGGTCCCTGCCTGCTGACGGACGTTCTTCTGGGTACTCATTGCAGTCTAAAATCCGGCCGCCGGGCACTTAACTGTTTCCGACACAGAAACCACTTTTTCCGATTCAGAAAGATTAGTTTGGTATCGCTAGGCCGACCTAGCTTCGCTCTCCCCAGTCCCACGCCCGGTCGCGGCCGCGTGCAGGTGCCGGGTTTAGTCCCGGTAGATGCCGACCCGCTTGCGGTGGTAGGCCATCTCGTCGGGGTCGACCGAGACGACGAGGTCGCGCTCGGCATCCGCCAGCGAGGCCCGGACGGAGCCGTTCGGCCTGGCGACCATCGACCGGCCGCCGTAGGTCGCGGTCGGTGCGTCGGCCACCTCGCGCCGTCCCGTTCGCCCGGCGGCCACGGCCCACCGGACCCCGTCGAGTGCACGGGCCCGGACGAGGAGCCGCCAGTTCTCGGAGTGTGCCGCGGGCCACGCGCCGACGACGAACAGCGCGTCGATGCGTTCCTCGGTGTACGCGGCGCTGTCGGCGACGAAGTTCAGGTCGTAGCAGGTGGCGAGGCCGGTCGTCCCGAGCGGCGTCTCCACCGTGACGCGCTCCTCACCCGGTGTGAGCACCTTCCGCTCACCCGCCCAGAGGTGCCGCTTGCGGTAGGTCGTCGTCCCGCCGTCCGGTCGGACGTACGCCACCGTGTTGTGGAGGTCGCCGTCGGCGACCCCGACGTAGCCCACCAGTACCGCCACGTCGTGCTCGGCGGCACACTCCCGGACCGCATCGAGCTCGCTGCCGTCGGTGCGGACCGCGGCCTCCGCCATCCGGTCGTCGGGGACGAAGCCGGTCAGGAACTGTTCGGGGAACAGGGCGGCATCGACGCCGTCGGGGAGCGCGGCCACACGCTCGCGCAGGGTCGCCAGGTTCGCCGCCGGGTCGAGGTCCGTCACCGCCGTCTGGCAGGCCGCGACCGTCGGCCGGTCCTCCGGGTCCGTGTCGGTCGACATGGCCGGGGCTGGCGGGCCAGCGCACATCACGCTTCGGGTGGTGCGCCCCTCCTTCGTCCCGGACGGTTCCGGGGTCGAGCCCGGCGGCCCTTCCCCTCAGTACGTGAGACGGCGCCAGGCGACCGCGACGCCGAGCAGGAGTCCCAGTCCGACCAGGACGCGCCCGACCGGTTCGGCCCAGCCGACGTACCACGGCCGGTCGAAGCAGTTCCCCCGCACGTTGTTGGCCCGGTACGTCCGGTTCTGTGCTACGACGGCGTACGGGAGCGTGTCCGCGGCGACCATCCGGGATTCGTCGTCGAACCGGACGAAGTCCCCGCCCGTCGCACGTGCCTCGTCGAAGACGCGCTGCTGGACATCGGTCAGGTCGTCGTACCGTTCTCGCTCGAACTCGCCCGGCGGCTCGTCGTCCAGCTCGTACACCGCGAGCTGGACCAGTTCACAGTCCGTGACCGGGACCGACCCCATCGGTCGAGCGGGGGGTCCGGCGGGGACGAACGTGAGGAGCCCCGATCCGGCGAGGAGGAGGGTGAGAACCCCGGCGGCGACTCCCAGTTCGCGTCGATTCATCGACCTTCGGGTCCGCGCTGGCGAGCTGGCGACAAGTATCTTCCTCACGCCCGCGTGAGGAGCATCGCCGTCGCACCGTCGAACGGCTCCGTCGACTCCCCTCGCGCCTCGGCCGCGCGCCGGGCCTGCCGGTCGTGGACGGCCAGCAACCGCTCGAAGTCGGCGTCGTCGATGTCGAGCGCCTCGGCGAAGTCGGCCCACACCTCCGGCAGGACGACGCAGTGGAACGCCGCCTCGGTCCGGGCGACCACGGGGTCGTAGGGGAGGTACTTGCGCCACTCGTAGACGAGGTTGTCGACACCCGGGAGGTCGCGGGCGGACTGCTGGTGGCGCCGGAGCAGCTCGCGGAGGTGTGCGGGGTCCGTGCCTGTTCGCCCGGCCACCGCCGCCAGGATATCCGCGTCGAAGGGGGCGAGCGGGTCACGGGCGCCCGACTCGGTCGCGTCGGTCACGACCGCGGGTAGCCCCCCGGAGGATATAGACACTCCGTCCGTCGAGCGGGGGCGACCGGCGCGTGGTCAGTCGTCGGCACCGGTGCCGGTTGCGGTCGCCCGGGGGACCCCCCGTCCGGACGTGACGGCGAGGGCGAGCCCGACGAGGACGACGACGCCCGCGATGGCGAAGGTCGTCCGGTAGCCCAGGATTCCGGCTGCCGCACCACCGAGGGCGCTCCCGACACCGGTTCCGAACCCGACGAGCGCGGTGTAGAGGCCGAGGGCCTCTGCCCGCTCGGGTGCCGTCACGAGTCGGCTCGTGAGTCCGGTGGCGACCACGCCGATGATGGCCCACGTCACACCGATGACCGCGAACAGCAGGCCGACGACGGGGGCGCCCACGGACGCCCCGACGACGCCCACGACAGGGAACAGGATGACCCGCGCCGCGAGCGCTCCCGTCTCGGCGTTCGCGTTCCCGACCCGCCGACAGAGTGCGCCGACCCGGTCGTAGGCGAGCGCCGAGCCGAGCGTCCCCGCGAGGAACAGCGCGAACACCGTCCCGTCGCCGAACCCGCGTTCCCGGAGGAACGCCGGCATCGGGCCCCAGAAGACCGCGAACCCGACCGAGTACAGCGTCACGGCGAGGAGGTAGCGCCGGATCGGCCGGCGGAGGGATGCGCGGATCCGGTCCGGCCGGAGCGTCCGGAGCGCCCAGTAGGCCCGTGTCGGGCCGTACGGCACCGTCCGCAGGAGCCGCCCCGCGTTCGCGCCCGCCGCTCCCAGCCGCCGGTACACCTGCTCGAACCGCCGGGCGGTCACGGTCGCGGGTTCGGGGTACCAGACCCGGACGACGATGAAGGCGAGCGCTGCGGTGCCGCCGAGGACGAGGAACAGCAGTCGTTGGGCGAGCAACGGCTCGACACCGACCCGCGGGGCGACGGTGGTCCACGCGAGCCCACCGACGAGCCCCGCGACCCAGCCGTAGCTCTGGACGCCGTTGAGCCGGGCGATGCGGGCCTCCCACTCGGATTCGGGGGCCCCGCCCACGACGATGAGGTTGAGGACGGGGGCGGCGGCAGCCACCACGAACCAGAGCGCCGCGTTGGCGATCAGTACGACCCACGGGGAGCCGAGTGCCGGCAGCGCGAGCAGGACACCCGCCGTCGCGGCGAGCGCCACGAGCAGGAAGGGACGGCGTCGCCTGGTCCGTGCTGCGAGACGGCCCCAGAGGAGGGCCCCAGGGACACCGGCGAGCGCGGCGCTCGCGGCGACCAGGCCGACCACGAGCGCGGATCCCCCGAGCGCAAGCACGTACAGCGGGACCAGCAGCGACGCCGCACCGACCGCGGCGTAGCCGACGGCCCAGCCGTGGAGCCACCGGTCTGACATGGATGAGACCCGCTCGCGGCGGCCTCTTCGACCTACCGGTCGGTGGCGACAACGGCATCTCGGCGTCGCGAGCGTCAGTTCGGGGTCGAACTGACGCTACTGCTCCCGTGGGCGGCGCTCGCGATGTCGCGCCCGTCGTGGGCGACGGTCACCGATTCGGGGGCCTCGCCCTCGAACACGTACCGGGCCTCGTACTCGATGTCCACGATGCACTGGGTGCACATCTCGGCGTCCTCGGGCTCGTATGCCCGGACGTTCACGTGCAGCCGTCCCTCCTCGGGGTCGTACTCGATCGACCCCTGCTCGGCCCGGTAGCAGCCGTTCGACCCGTCGATGACTCCATCGAGGGAGACGGCCGTGCCATCGAAGTCGATGTCGACGGTGTTCTTCCCCTTCCCGCAGTCGCGGGCGGTCACCTCGAACGACTCGCTGACGATGCCGTTCCCCATCGGGGTCCGGGTCGGGCTCTTCTCGTCGGTTGGAGAGTCGGTCGGAGCGTCCGTCGGTGTGTCCGTCGGGCTGTCGGTGGGTGACTGGTCGCCACCACCGCCACCACCGGCGCCGCCGTCACCGCCGTCATCGTCGTTCGGTCCGTCGGTCGTGCAGCCAGCGAAGCCCGCGACCCCGGCGAGTGCCGTGGCGCGGAGGAGGGCTCTTCGTCGCATGCAGGTCGACCGAGGGGGCGGACGGATAAACGTCTCGGGGAGACACAAGTGCGAGTTTGAACGAGACCACTCACGGCAGACGGGTCGCGGGGCGTCGCATTCATGTGGCCGCGCCGCGCTCCCCGGCACATGCACGAGCGAGCGCGCGAGTTCGCGGCGACGGCCCGGGACCGGTACGGGTTCGACCCCGCCGTCGAGGAGTTCGACGCGGGCACCCGGACCGCCGAGGCCGCGGCCGAGGCCATCGGCTGCCGGGTCGCCGGCATCGCCTCCAGCATCGTCGTCACGGACGGGGACCGGGTGGCCGTCGTGGTCACGAGCGGCGCGAACCGGCTCGACACCGACCGCGTGGCCGCCCTGCTGGGCTGGGACGACGCCGACCTCGCCGACCCCGAGGTCGTCCGGGAGGCGACGGGGTGGGCCATCGGTGGCGTGCCGCCCTTCTGCCACGAGCGCGACCTCCCGACACTGGTCGACGAGACGCTGCTCTCCCTCGACGAGGTCTGGGCCGCAGCGGGGACACCCGACGCCGTGTTCCCCATCGCCCCGGAACGACTGGTCGAACTCGCCGGGGCCGAGCCGGGTGCCGTCGCCGCGACCTGAGCGACGCTCGAATCGCCGACGGCAACCGGGTGCTGCCGCCCGCTCCCTCCGGCTCTCTCGACCCGCCGACGGCAACCGGGTGCTGCCGCCCGCTCCCTCCGGCTCTCTCGACCCGCCGACGGCTTTCCACACACTTACCAGCGCGGACCGAGAGGCCGGCAACATGGACCGGGACGACCGCGTGACGACGGAGCCTGGGGACTCCCCACTCACGTCCGTCCCCGACGACTACGCGCCCGCCGACGCCGGCCACTGGTTCGAGCTCTCGGAGGGTCCGGACGCGGGCCGGAAGCTGTTCTTCTGGGACGTGACCCTCACGGAGCGAGGGATCGTCCCGACGGAGCGGACGCGCGAGACCGTCGCCGACCTGCCGGCCGTGCTGTTCGTCCACGGGAACCCGGAGTGCTCGTACGCGTACCGGAACGTCGTGCGCGCGTTGCGCGAGCGTGCCGTCGGTGGTGACCTCTCCGTCCCCGTCCGGCTGGTGGCGGTCGACCACATCGGCTTCGGGCTCTCCTCGACGGCCACCCACGAGGCCGTCCCGATGGACCACGCCGGCAACCTCGACGAGTTCGTCTCGGCGCTGGACCTCTGGGACGTGACCCTCGTCGTCCACGACTGGGGCGGTCCCATCGGCGTCGGTGCGCTGTTGCGCGAGCCCGGGCGGGTCTCGGGGCTCGTCGCGTGCAACACGACGGTCTTCCCGATGCCCTTCGTCGGGCCGACCTTCGACGACTACCCCATCGACTGGCTGCCGTGGACCGATTTCCCCCGCGTGACGCCGGACCGGTTCTGGCCCGCGGTCGCGTCGTATGCCGTCTTCCGGCGGCCCGCCGGCGAGTACCGCATCCTCCTGGAGCTGGTGTTCTACCTCGCGCGGGTCGAGGGGTTCGGCTGGTTCCCCGACCACGAGGGGGCAGCGCGTCGTGTCTACTACGAGCAGTTCGAGGACCCGTGGAACACGGCCGCCTCGAAGCGCCTCGTCCGGCAGACGCGCTACTGGGGGCACGGCAACACCTTCGAGGACCCGCGACTCGGTACCCGCAACACCGCACCGTTCTACCGCGCGATCCGCGAGAACCTCGGCCGGGAGTGGGGGCCGCAGGGGCGCGAGGTCGACGTCGAACTCGTCTTCGGCGGCTGGGACCCGCTCGCGAAGGACGCCGTCCTGGACCAGTGGGCCGAGGCGCTCCCGCAGGCGGAGGGCCACATGGCGGTGCTCGATGGCGTTTCGCACTTCGTCGAGGAGGAGCGGCCCGAGCGCGTGGCGCGCGCGGTGGTCGAGGCGGGCGGCTTCGGCGCCACTTACGAGAGGTGAGTACCGGGGACCGACATCCGTCGTGGACGTCCCATGCACCGCCCCTGCGGGCTGGCGAACTGTGGCCGGGGGGCTCGACGACCCTCACAGACAAAGCTTTTATATGTGGCTGGGTCCGACGGCATAAGTATAATGGCAGGGCCGACTCGCCAGCGAGAGCGGAGTGTCGAATCCGAGGAGGAAGACGAGACAACGCGCGGCTGTCCTGAATGCGAGTCGACGGACCTTGTGCACGACGGCGAGGAACTCGTCTGTGACGACTGTGGGCTGGTCATCGAGGAGGACCAGATCGACCGGGGGCCCGAGTGGCGCGCGTTCAACCACTCCGAGCGACAGTCCAAGTCCCGCGTCGGCGCGCCGACGACGCAGACGATGCACGACAAGGGGCTGACCACGCAGATCGACTGGAAGAACAAGGACGCCTACGGGCGCTCCATCTCCTCCGAGCGCCGGTCGCAGATGAACCGCCTCCGGAAGTGGCAGGAGCGCATCCGGACGAAGGACGCCGGCGAGCGCAACCTCCAGTTCGCGCTCTCGGAGATCGACCGGATGGCGAGTGCGCTGGGCGTGCCGCGCTCGGTCCGGGAGGTCGCCTCCGTCATCTACCGCCGAGCGCTCGACGAGGACCTCATCCGCGGTCGCTCCATCGAGGGCGTCGCCACCGCCGCGCTGTACGCCGCCTGCCGGCAGGAGGGCATCCCGCGCTCGCTCGACGAGGTCGCCGAGGTGGCCCGCGTCGAGCAGAAGGAGATCGGCCGCACCTACCGCTACGTCGCACAGGAGCTCTCGCTCGGCCTGGAGCCGGTCGACCCGGTCCAGTACGTCCCGCGCTTCTGCTCCGAGCTGGGGCTCAGCGAGGAGGTCGAGCAGAAGACCCGCGAGATCATCGAGGTCACGGCCGAGAAGGGGATGCTCTCGGGCAAGTCCCCGACCGGCTACGCGGCGGCCGCCATCTACGCCGCCTCGCTGCTCTGCAACGAGAAGAAGACCCAGCGCGAGGTCGCCGAGGTCGCGCAGGTGACCGAGGTCACCATCCGCAACCGCTACCAGGAGCAGATCGAGGCGCTGGGCATCCACTGAACGGACAGCGATACCGGACAGATACTCGTTCTATCG